>CAYFWJ010000011.1:25409-33149 GCA_964346755.1 uncultured Ectothiorhodospiraceae bacterium | reverse complement strand
GAATGGCCTGAGCGATTTGATCCAACCCGGTCTCACTTAACCCTTTGTCCAGCAGCTGATCTCGAACCGGTTCGAAGTCTGGTGGGCCATTTGCGATCGGCACACCGAGATCGAAGACAGTAAACCGTTTCGGTTTTAGGTTCTTCCGATTGGCTGGTCCGTTGACCACGTGAGGGGAAGTCGGAGTGCTTGCCGGTTTAGTTGCTTTGAAAAATGTCGATTCCGTCTTTTGGGGCAACAGCGTGTCGCTACCCAACCCCTTGACGCAAAAGCTTTTTGATGGCGCTGAACCAACATGTGAGACGCTGGGATTGCGACCTGACCCCGTCAACGGTGCAGTCGGGCGGTCGGTTAGTCACTCCCCGGGACGCCATCGGTACTCGCAACAGTCATTTCGGGAGGAGCGCAAATGCGGTCAATGGGTTGTTCGGAGCGATCCCGTGGCACCGGGTGCCGGTTTGTTATCGGCCTTTGGATGGCGGTCGTGCCGCTGGGGACCGGGGCCCAGGCCCCGGAGTCGACTCGGACCACAACCGAGAGCCATGACTATATCGCCCATTACAACGCCGTCTCGAGCACCTGGCTGGAGCCGGGGGTGGCGGATTTTTACGGGATCCCGCGTTCGTCGAAGCGTGGGGTTTTGACCCTGGCCATACTTGCCAAAGCGCCGGGCGCGTTCGATGTGCCCGTCCGGGCGCGGGTGGTCGGGCAGGCCGAGGGACCGGAGGGGCGGGTCATGACCCTGCCGTTCCGGCGAATCGAAGAACGTAACGCGATTTACCAGATCGCGGACTTCCCGGTGGATCCGCCGGAGACCCTGCGCTTCGAGCTGCGCGTCGTTCCCATTCAGGCGGACGACGCGGTGTTTTCGGTTACGTTTGCCCGGCAGTTCCTTCCGCCGCCTGGGTCGGCGGCGGACTCAGGCCGCCGGCGGTCCCCCTCGACTGAGGGCGAGTTGAACCAGGGTGTGCATCCCGAAGCCGATGACCAGCAGACCCGCGGCCCGTCGAACCCAGACGTGTCGGGTGAGTCGGGCCATGCGCTGGGCCGCGGTACCCATCAAGAGGAGGTTGGGCAAGGTACCCGCCCCGAAGGCGAGCAGCAGTAATCCACCTTCGATCGGATCCGCCCGGCTGATTGCCCAGATCAGCACGCTGTAGACAAGCCCGCAGGGGATCCAGCCCCAGATCGCCCCCAGGCCGAGGGCATGGAGCGGGGTCCGGACCGGTAAGAGTCCGCGTCCCATGGGCTCGATGCGGCGCCAGACCCGACTCCCCCACCCCTCGAGTCGAGTCAGCCCGAACCACCAGCCCCCCAGGTACAGACCCAGCGCGATCATGAACACCCCGGCGAGCCCATGGAGGCCCTGCTGGACCCGGTGGACTTCCCCGAGGTTAGCCGCGAGGAAACCGAGCCCACCGAACAGGACGCCAGCGAGGGTGTAGCTGCCGATGCGACCGAGGTTATAGGCGAGCAGGTAGGGGAGGGTCCGGGTCAGGTCATGGCGCACGTGGGGGGGCAGCCCCAGGGTCAAGGCGCCGACGATGCCCCCACACATCCCGACACAATGAACGCCTCCGAGCAGACCGACCAAGAAGGCGCTGATGAGGGACGTCTCAACCATGGCGGCATGCGTCGAATTGGAGGGGTTGCCGCGTTAATCCCGGGGCGCTCATGGTGGGGCCGCGCTTGGATCCCGGACCCTGGCTGCCCCGATCCCGCGGGGATCCGAGGCGGCCTGTACGGTGCCCGTGGTTCGATCCCAGGTGATCGCTTGCATGTTGCCGTAGTCCCGGGAGCGGACCTCGATGTGATGGCCCTTGGCCTGGAGGGCCTTTTGCGTCTCCCCGGATAGGGTGTCGGGTTCAGCCGTGATGTGGTCCGGCCGATACTGATGATGAAAGCGCGGCTCGCTGACGAGGGCCTCGGCGTCGCCCCCTTCGATGTAGTTCAGGATCCCGAGCAGCACCATGGTGATGATGCGACTGCCCCCGGGGGTGCCGAGGATCGCCACCCCGTCGTCGGATTCGACGAAGGTGGGGCTCATGCTCGAGAGCATCCGCTTGCCCGGGGCGATGGCATTGGCCTCGGAACCCACCAGGCCGTAGGCGTTCGGGACACCGGGCTTGAGGGAGAAGTCGTCCATCTCGTCGTTGAGCACCACCCCGGTCCCAGCGGGTACGACGCCGCTGCCGAAGGGGTAGTTGATAGATAGGGTGGCGGCGACGCGGTTGCCGGCCTCATCCAGTACGGAGAAATGAGTGGTATCCGGGCCGGACCGGCGTCCCGTGTGCACCCCGGGCAGCGAGGCGCTCGCCGTCGCCCGCTCCGGATGAATGCTGGCCCGCCAGCCCGCGGCGTAATCGGGACTGAGCAGCCGCTCCAGGGGCATGTCGACCTGATCCGGGTCGCCAAGATAGATGGCCCGATCGCGGTAGGCCCGGCGCATGGCCTCGACCAGGTAATGAATCCGTTGGGGCGCCTCGAGCGTCGCGAGGTCCCACGGATCAATCAGTCGGAGGATCTGGCCGAGGACGACCCCACCGGAGGAGGGAGGTGAGGCGGAGACGATTCGGTGGCCGTGGTACTCGACGGTCACCGGTGCCCGTTCGACGAGGGTGTAGCCTCGCAGGTCCTCTCGGGTCCAGATGCCTCCGGCTTCCCGGACCCCGGCGACGAGGGCCTCAGCGACGGGGCCGTCGTAGAACCCAGCCCGGCCGGATTCGGCCAGTCGTTCCAGGGTGGCGGCGAGATCGGGTTGGACGAGGCGCCAGCCCGGCTCGGGGACCGATCCCTCGTCCAGGAAGATGGCGGCGGCATCGAAGGATTGCATCAGCACCGGCTGACGGAAGGCAGCCCGACGCGTGTAGGGCGCGTCGACGGTGACCCCGTCGCGTGCCAGCTCGATCGCCGGTGCGAGGTTGTCGCCGAGGGACCGCTCGCCGTAGTGCTCGCTGAGGTGTACCAGGGCTGCGGGTAGGCCGGGGATGCCGGCTGCCAGGGCCCCGTCGATCGAGGCCTTGGGACGCGGTTCCCCTTGCTCGTTCAGATACATATCCCGGGTTGCTGCGAGGGGGGCGCGCTCCCGGGCGTCGAGCATCACCGGATCGCCGCCCCCGCCCCGTTGCAGCAGGAAGAATCCGCCGCCGCCAAGCCCCGATCCGTAGGGCTCGGCCACGGCGAGGGCGGCGCTGACGGCGACGGCGGCGTCAAAGGCATTGCCGCCGTCGGCGAGGGCTGTGAGTCCGGCGTCGGTTGCCGCCGGATGGGCGCTCGCGACGGCGGCTTGCTCCGGGCCTGTCGCCCCAACCTCGATGGCCAGCGCCCAGCCAAGCGCGACCAGCGCAACCGGCGCCGCCACTGCCCGGGACCATCGTTTAGCCATCCTGGGCCACCAAGCACTCGTATTTGGCCATGAGCTGGTCGTGGGTCTCTTGGTGGTTCGGGTCCCAGGGGATGCAATCGACAGGGCAGACCTCCTGGCATTGCGGGGCATCGTAATGGCCCACGCATTCTGTGCAGCGATTCGGATCGATCACGTAGATCTCATCGCCCGCGGAGATGGCCCCATTGGGGCACTCCGGTTCGCAGACATCACAATTGATACATTCGTCGGTGATCATCAAGGCCATGGCCATTACCTCCGGTGCAGCGCCTCCGGTCTCGGGGGCGACAGGGATTGCGAATCGAGTTCGGCTCGCGCCCAGGTTAGCCCATGCGGCGTTTGAGTTCAGCCTCAACCCGATGATGGACAAAGGGTGAGACATCGCCGCCGAGGGCGGCCAACTCCCGGACCAGACTCGAGGAGACGACCGCGTACTCCGCGGCCGGGGACAGGAACAAGGTCTCGATCCGGGGATCGAGCCGCCGATTCATCTCGGCCAATTGCAATTCGTGCTCGAAGTCGGAGACGGCCCGGAGCCCGCGGATCAGGACTCGGGCCCCCATTTCTTGCGCAAAGTGGATCAGCAGCCCACGAAAGGAGCGGACCTCGATGTGTTCGAGTTCAAGGCTTCGCACCGCGCCACGGGCCATCTCGGTGCGTTCGGTGAGGGTAAAGTAGGGTTGCTTGTTGGGATTCTCAGCCACGGCGACGATCAGCCGCTCAGTGAGTCGGGCTGCTCGATGGATGAGGTCGGTGTGCCCATTGGTGATGGGGTCGAACGTCCCCGGATAGACGGCGATGATGCTGGCGGTCACGATGCCCCCGGGGTTGGTTGCGAGCCGACATCACGGTGCGATGAAACCATGGTTGGCGGCGCTCCCCTCAGTCGTCAAAGGAATAGATCAGATCCAACCCCGTGCGACCGGGGCTGGTCTCGGCCTCGATCCCGAAGCGATCGCTCAGTCGGTAATCCAGGCGAATGCCGGAGCCGGTCTCGGCAAAGCCGACGGTGTAGCTGACATACAGGCGCGGGGAGAAGTACTTGCCCAACACCAGGGCCCCGGGATCATCCGGATCACGGATCCGCAGGCCAATTTGATCGAGGGCGAGGGATTCGGCCACGCGCTGATCCAGACTCGCCCCTTGCTGGAGGCCCACCGAGGCTAGGGCATTGATCGCGACAACCTGGCCGGCCGCGGCATCCCCTCCCATCGGCTGCCCCACGCTAAGATACGAAAGGATCTCGCTTTGGTCCATGGGTTCGTCTGAGAACAATCGGATTTCGGGTGAACTGGCGCGTCCCGTCAACCGCAAGCCGACCCGGCTATCATCAACCGCTCGGGTGGCCTGCAGATCTAAGCCTGGATTGAGCAATGGGCCGTTGAAGAGAAGCCGGCTATTCTCCACCTCAAGGCGTTTGCCGAAGATGGTATAGCGACCCTCGGCGACGCGGAATTGCCCTGATGCGGTCGTCAGTTGATCGGGTTGCTCAGTGACGACGACGGCGCCGTCGAGCCGGGCCGTGAGATTGAACCCCGTGAACCAGACCCGCTCGCCGAGGATCCAGGTGACCCGCGCATGCACCGGTGGGGCCAAGCGCTGGTTACCTTGGGGTTCGCCATCGATGACGATGACCTCGTCCGTGGAGAGCGGGACGCCCGTGTTGGGTAGCCGTCGCAGAGCGATCTGTGCCTCGGGTACCCGAACGAGGCCGGTGATTTCGATCCGCTCGCGCCCCACGTGGAGATCGAGTTCGGGGGCGGTGAGAATGCGGTAGTCCGGGGTATTGATGACCTCCAGATCCTCGCCTTGGATCTTTAAGGACAACCACGCATCCTGGCGGGCCGTCGGTCGGAGTTGGCCGCGGAGCGTCGCTGCACCGGGGCCCGAACGGATCCGACCCGCCACCGCCAAGGCGGTCGTGGTGTGGGGGGCATACCGGCCGGATAGCTCGAGCTCGCCCGAGCGTATGCGCACATTGAGCGGGGGCAAGGTTCCGCTGAGCTTATCCAGACGGGTCGAGCCGATGAGCTCCGGTCGCTGCCGCGTCCCTTGGAGCCGCCAGCGACCAGTCAACGTCCCCTCCAGGTCGGTCACTCGGGTGCTGAGTCCAGGGATGATCGCATCGAACTGCGAACCCTCATAGCTCAGGCGGCCCTCGAGGGGGGCGTCCCGACCCAAGCCTCGCGTGCTCGCCTCGAGGTCCACGGTAAGCTTAGGTGTAGCCCGCAGTCGGGCCCGTGCCTCCAGGCCATCCGGGGAGGCCGCCAACGTCCCTGCGGCCGTCTCGAGCCGCATCCGACGGATGACCTCGGTATCGGGGTCCTGGAGGGCGATACGCCCATCGACGGTTTCCCAGTCGAGCTGGGTCGACCATTGGGTGGGATCCTTCCCGATCGCGGCCCGTGCGTCGGCTTGCAGCCACCCCTGGACCTGGAGCCAATCGACGGATTCCGCATCCGCGTTGAGTGGGGGGGCGAGCTCGTCCAGGGGCAGATTGCGCAAGCGCAGCGTTGCCTGGCCCCCGGTCGTTTTGGCCCAGCGACCGTTGAGGCAAAGCCAGGCCGGCTCCGCCTGCCAGCATGCCCGGGTGCGAGCCACGGCCCCAGGGCTCCAGTTGAGGCGCACGGAGCGCTTCAGGGTCCAGGATCCGAGTCCCTCCGGCAGGCGCAGCGCCGCCCGTTGGATGCGGCCGATGAAGCCATCCCCCGAGCGCCGATTGTTCACCTGCAGATCGAGCCCCGCCTCGCCACCGCTCAGGCGGAGCGCGAGATCTTGTCGGTTCGCATCGCCGGCGAGGGTCAGGCGCAGGTGACCGAGGTTCTGCTCACGGGAGCGCAGGTCACGCCCGGTCATCTGCAGGCGATGGCTGGGAGACGGGCCGGGGCCGGGCTGGATCTGGCCCTCGGCCCGGTCGAGGCGAACCCCTCCGAGGCTCAGGGAGCGGCCGGTCCAAGACGCCTCGAGGACAGGTTGTTCATTGGGCATCGCGAATGTCCCCTCGGCGTTCAGGGCGCCCCCG
Source organism: uncultured Ectothiorhodospiraceae bacterium (assembly GCA_964346755.1). GTDB lineage: Bacteria > Pseudomonadota > Gammaproteobacteria > CAYFWJ01 > CAYFWJ01 > CAYFWJ01. The sequence continues at coordinate 26,742 of CAYFWJ010000011.1, read as the reverse complement.
AGCTGCGGATAGAGTCCGCCGAGATCCTCGGCCTCGAGGGTCCAATGCATGGTGAGGACCGGTTCGATGTCCCCGCGCGCTGTGAGTCGATTGCCCGCGAGGGTGAGCTGACTCGGTTGCAGGCGAACACCCTCGGGGTCGAAATGCATCGCCCCGGCGGCGGTGACGGGTTGGCCCCGCAGTTGTCCCTGGAGGCGCTCCAGGCTGAGCCGGGTCTCGCTCCCGCGGGTGTCGATCTGTCCCTCGCCGCTCAGGCGGATCGCGAGCTGGCCCGCCGGGGTTGGCCAGTGACCGGCGGGGTCGAGATCGCGCCCTTTGACCTGTGTCTCCCAGCGAAACGCCTCGGTCCAATCGAGGGCCCCATGACCGATCAGCTGGCCACCGAGGACCGTCCAATCGGCTTGCTCGATGCGCAGGCCCTCAAGATCGCCTTGGCCCTGGATGCGGAGGGGACCGCGGGGGAACCCCGCCGCGGTAAAATCCGCATTCGCCTGGACCCGGTAATCGGTCGGGGTCCCGGTGAGTCGATAGCGCGCCGAACGGGTGATCACCGCCGGTGCCTCGGCGTCGAAGGGTAAGGTGGCGAATCGCCAGAACCCGCTGAGCTCCAGTTGGGGACCATCCGGCACCAAGGGACGAATCGATCCCTGGGTATGGACCGCGACCGGGGTGTTCAGGCTGTGCACCACTTCGAGGTTTCGGAGGGTACCGAGGACATCGGCCTGACCGGAGACGCCGGCTCCCGGGCCGATCCGCCAGCCTCCGGTGATCGCGATCGGGTAATCGCCACGCAAGCGCAGGGAGCCCTCGGCCTGGGCCGCGAGCCGATGCTCGCCCAACGCCCGGTCCAGCCACAGCGTCTCGGCGGTCAGGCGTTCACCGCGCCAGGTGCCGACGGCGCGCACCCGACCCAAAAGCAACCGCTGCCCCTGCCAGTCGATCACCGCCCGACGGACGTCGCCATTTCGGAGGTCCAGCGTGATGGGCAGATGGAGCCGGGGCAGCTCGGTCGGTCCGGCTCGCGGTGCGGGATCGGGTGCCCGGGCGTAGACCAGCCGGCCGGCGTCCAGCTCGACCACGGCGAGACGTCCCGCGAGGAGTTCGATCAGGTTGAGCTCCAGCTCGACGTGATCCGCGCTCACCCGGTTGGTTCCCCAGGCGATCTCCAGGCCCTCGAGGCGGAGGCGGTAGGCGAGGGTTCCGGAGCTCGATTCGATCGTGACGGGCGTGAATTGCTGCAGTCGATCCAGGAGCCAGCGGGTCCCAGATTCCGTCGTTAGCAACAAGGCGAGGATCGCGAGTCCGACCAGGAGCAGTTCCACGCCGATACGGA
>CAYFWJ010000011.1:0-25309 GCA_964346755.1 uncultured Ectothiorhodospiraceae bacterium | reverse complement strand
AGCAACAAGGCGAGGATCGCGAGTCCGACCAGGAGCAGTTCCACGCCGATACGGAGTAGCCTCAGCGCGATCACAATTCCGGACCCATGAAGACGTGCAGACGAATGGGATTCCCTTCGCGACTCAGTGCCGCGGCGAAATCCAACCGGATCGGCCCGACCGGTGAGCGCCAACGCAGGCCGGCCCCGGCGCTGCGCTCTAGGGGGTCTTGAAGGGATGAGAAGGCGTTGCCGACATCGAAGAATGTAGCGATGCCCCAGCGGCCGAACAGGTCTTGTTGCACCTCGACCCGTCCGACCAGGAGTTGCGTTCCACCGATCACCTCACCGGTGGCGTTGGTCGGTCCCAGGGCCTCGAAGGCGAAGCCCCGGACGCTTTGGTCGCCGCCGGCGAAGAACCGCAGGGAGGCGGGCACCCGTTGGAGCTCCTCGGTCGCGATCGAGCCGATCTCGCCGCCGAGGCGGAGCCGAGCGCCGGGCCACAGGGGGTTCAAGGTATCCAGTTCGGCGTGACCGCGCAGGAGGTCGAGCGAGGAACCCAGGGTATCGGCGGCGGCGCTGATGTCCACGTGGAGTCGGATTCCTCGGGTGGGGTTGAGTCGGTCATCGGCGCGGCGGTAGGTCCCCTCCAGTCCCGGTCGTAGGACGGTCGACTCGCCGGTGGCGCCGCCGACGCGAAAGTCTTCGCGTTCCCAGAAAAGATACCGGGTGAACAGCCAGCGCTTGGTCGGTTTCCAGCTCCGAGTCAGGCCGAACCGGATCGAGTCCCGGTCTACGCTTTGGGTCTGCTCCCGCTCCAGGCCGGCGAGCGCCGTGAAGCGCGCATCCAATGGCTGCTCCAAGGGGATGCTATAACGGATGGTCACGTCCGCCCCGATCTCGGACCCTCGTAGCTCGCTGTCGAATTGATGGCCGCTGCGGTTCAGGCGTCGATGGCGGAAGCCGAGCCGCCCGCGGGGCCCGGTATCCGTGCCGAATCCGGCACCGAGGGTATAGCGTCGCGGGCGGCGGTCTTCCAAGGTGACCCGGATCGGTAAGCGCGGCGGTGGCTCAAGCACCGCGGCCGTGGCATTGTCGACCGGCGCGGTCGGCGTATCCCGGGCATGATCGACCGTCACCGTGCGGAAATAACCGCTGTCGAGCAGATTCTGCTGGAGATCGAGCAGGGCATCCTGGCTGAAGGGGTCTCCCGGTTGGAAGGGGACGAAGCGTTCCAGGAGTTGTCCGCCAATCGCGGATTCGCTGAACCGAACCTCACCGAAATGATAGCGCGGGCCGGTCGCATAGTGGATCTCGGCATCGGCTACGCCTTCCTCCGGATACACCGCGAGGCGTGTGTGTGTAAACCGGCCGTCAAAATAGCCCCGGGCCCGTGCCTGTTGGCGCAGGGTGCGCTTGATGGCCTCGTAGTCTCCATGATGGAGTGGGTCGTCGGGTTTGAGCGGCCAATCCTGGGTGAGCGCCGCCTCCCCGGCCCCTTGGACGCGGACCGTGACATCCCGCATGCGGATCCGCTCGCCCAGTTGGAGTCGGTAGGGAGCGCTCCAACACGCGTCGATCCGATACGGGGTGGTGATTCGGATGGTGTTGTCGTAGTACCCGATCGCTCGCAGGGCCCGGTCCATGATCGTCGGCGAGCGCCGGTAGCGGGCCCGGACAAGGGATTCTGGGGCATCGCACGCCAGATCGTCGAGCTGCAGATAGGCCTCGATATTGCGACGCACATCGGCGGGAAAGGGCGAAGGGGCCTCGACGAACTCCAGGCGAACCGTCGTCTGGGCCAGCGTGTCGGGGCTCGCACTCGCGATGACCAGCAGGGCGAGCAGTTGCCTCCAGCGCCGGCTCGTTCGCGGGCGTAGCAACGCTTGGCCGAGCGGTTGAGGCGGTTGCCCGGGCCGCGGGATGGATACGGCCGACCGGGTCGGTCGCCGGATGGGGAACCAAGACAAACGCGGACTCGTCCGATGGCGTCGAAACGTCTTGAGGCAAGATCCAAGGACCGGGGGCGGTGCACCAAGACCCGGGGCACGGCTGAGCCGCCGCACGTCGGGGGTCTCAGAACCGGGCCCCATTATGACAATCGGGCGCCCATCATGCACCGCTTTGCCCATCCCGTCTTGTGATCGAGCGCCAGGCGTGGAGCCATGGCGTCTCGAGCCAACCCGTCGTATTGCCAATGAGGCCAACCATGACCCCAGCCCACGATCCACCGGAAACGACTCCGTATCGCTTGTCCATCGCCGGTATTCATTGCGCCGGTTGCGTCCGCGCGGTTGAGACGGCCCTTCAGGGCGTGGCCGGCGTGACCGCAGCGAATGTCAATTTCGCCGAGCGCACCGCCGTGGTCCACGGCACCCAGCTCGACGCCGATCGTCTGGTGGCGGCGGTCCGCCAAGCCGGTTACACGGCCGCCGTGCTGCCCGAGGACGACGATCAGGCCTTAACGGAGGCGGAGGTGCGGGAGGTCCGCCAGCGCTTTGTTCAAGCCGCAGTCGCCGGAGCGGCCGGGATTGTGCTGATGCTCGGGATGCATCTCGGGGTTTTACCGCCGACGCAACAGGCCCCGGGCCTGTGGTTGCTGATCGGCCTCGGGGTTCTTGGGGTCATGGGATTCGCTGGCGGGCGGTTTTATCGCGGCGCCGTAGCGAACTGGCGTACGCCCAATATGGATACCCTGATCGCCCTCGGGACCGGGGCCGCGTGGGCCTATTCGATGGGGGTCGTGGTGTTTCCGGAGCAGGTGCCGACGGCCGCACGATTCGCCTATTTCGAGGCCTCCGTGATGGTGATCGCCCTGGTGACGCTCGGCCAGGCCCTGGAGAGCCGCGCGCGGGGTCGGACCGCGCAGGCGCTGCGGGCCTTGATGGATCTCCGGCCGGCAACGGCCCGGGTCATTCGGTCCGGGCAGGAAGAGACCCTACCGTTGAGCCAGGTGGGGCTCGACGAGACGGTGCACATTCGTCCGGGTGAACGCATCCCGGTGGACGGGGTGATTGTCGAGGGGATGGCGGACGTCGATGAGTCCATGTTAACCGGCGAGCCGATGCCGGTTGCCAAGCAGGGGGGTGACGCGGTGGTCGGTGGCACCCTCAATCGCGATGGGCGTCTGCGGGTCCGGGTCACGCGCATCGGTCGGGACACGGTCTTGAGTCGTATCGTCAGCCAGGTGCGACAAGCTCAGGCGAGCAAGCCCGCTATTGGTCGCACGGTGGATCGAGTTGCCGCGGTCTTCGTCCCGGCGGTACTCGGCGTCGCGGTCATCACCTTCGCCGCCTGGATGATGTTCGGGCCCGAGCCTCGCCTGAGCTACGCCATCGCCACCGCTGTGACGGTATTGGTCATCGCCTGCCCCTGTGCCCTGGGCCTGGCGACGCCCCTGTCGCTCATGGCCGGGGTCGGCAAGGCAGCGGAACACGGAATACTGGTGCGCGACGGGGAGGTCCTGCAAGCGGCACGCCGAGTCTCGGCGGTGATCGTCGATAAGACCGGGACCTTGACCCAGGGGGAGCCGGCCCTCGAGCGTATCCGTCCGGCTGAGGGCTGGGCCGCGGAGTCCGTCTTGCGGTTTGCCGCCGCTGCGGAGCAAGGCTCCGAACACCCGTTGGCCCAGGCCGTACGGACGGCCTTTCAGGAGCGGGCCGAGCCGCTACCGGCGGCCGAGGACTTTCGCATGACCCCGGGGCGCGGTATCGAGGCCCGGGTCGAGGGGCATCGAGTGCGTGTCGGGAGCCCCGCTTTCGTGGAGGCGGCCGGTGTCCCCGTCGCTCAGGCGGACGCGGCCGATGGCTCGCAACCCCCGGGGGTGACGCGGGTAAGCGTGGCGATCGATGGGGCCCTGGCGGGTTATCTCGAGCTCGCGGATCCGTTGCGGGCCGACTCCCGCACTGCCGTGCAGCGCCTGCAATCCCTGGGGCTGAGGGTCGTCATGATGACCGGTGATGCCCCGGCCACCGCGGAATCCATCGCCACGGCGGTCGGTTTGGATCCGACGGATGTGCGGGCGCGGGCGACGCCCGAGGATAAGGCCGCGGCCGTGGGCCGATTGCAGGCCGAAGGCTATCGGGTCGCCATGGTGGGCGACGGTATCAATGATGCCCCGGCCTTGGCCGCCGCCGACCTCGGCCTGGCCATGGGCAATGGGACCGATATCGCCATGGAGACCGCCGGCGCCACTTTGTTGCGCAGCTCGCTCCATGGGGTTGCAGATACCATCGCGATCTCCCGGGCGACGGTGCGCAACCTCTATCAAAACCTAACGGCGGCCTTCGGCTACAACGTCGTTGCGATTCCGGTGGCCGCCGGCGTGCTGTATCCCCTAACGGGCTGGTTGCTCAGTCCAGTGATCGCGGGCGGCGCCATGGCCCTGTCGTCGATCACCGTCGTCAGTAATGCCAATCGGTTGCGCACCTGGCAGCCGGGCGGGGGGGCGCAGGACGCGCTGGATCGGGAGGCGTCCTATCCGGTCGGTGACGTCCGTGAGGTCGGCCGTGCCTAGGGATGTGAGGACAAGCCTGTGGCTGCAGGAGGGCGGCGATTCGACGGATCGGCGAGACGGGGAGGTCGGCGGGCCGATCCGGCCCGCCGCAGGCGGCTTCACGCTCTCAATCGATCGATGCACGATCCGGCGACACATCGCCGGGTGTTGAGGTCAATGATCGATGGTGCAGCCTTCCCGGGCGCAGAGTGTGACGATCCCGACGACCAAGATGAGGCTGACAACGATGCCGGTGAGGGTCAAGGTATCGAAGCTCATGGTGTATTCTCCAATATGATTGATGACTCAACTACTATAGTGCCATCCGCTTAGACGAAGTTCCAGACGGTTCCTGGGTTTTTGTCGAATGGCTCATCGCCCGTCGGCCGGGAGCGCGGATCCCACGTCCCCCTCCAGGCGTCGACGGCCCTGTGACGAGGTCGTTCATGCAACCGACGAACGCGACGAACGAGACACCCGAGAACGCCCTCGGGATCCACCATGCCGGTTTCCTGGTGTCGGATCTGGCGCGTGCCTTGGCCTTCTACGAGGGGATCATCGGTCTAAGCCGTCTGCCCCGACCGGATCTCCCCTACCCCGGGGCTTGGCTTGCCGTGGGGGCGCAACAACTCCACCTCATGCGGCTGGAGAGTCCCGATCCGCTCGAGCGGCCGCCACACGGCGGCCGGGATCGTCATCTCGCCCTGCGGTTTCGATCGATCGAGCCGATCGCCCAGGCCTTGGATGCGGCGAGTTGGTCGTACACGCGGAGCCGCTCGGGGCGAGCAGCCCTGTTTTGTCGGGATCCGGATGGCAATACGCTGGAGTGTCTGGCCGTGTCTAACGAGGATGCGTAGCCCAGGCGCGACGGTTGAGTCATCACGGAGACGATGCCCTGGCTTGGGGTTCGGGGTCGGTGTTGCGCGGCCGGTATGGATCGGCTCGGGGTCCCGCTGGGGTGGCCTAGGATCCGTTCGCGCCATCCAAGGCCGCTTCCAAGTCGGCCTCGAGTTCGGTGCTCATCGCCTCGCTTAAGGGGCCACCGTCTGGGGCGGTGACGAAGAACAGATCGTCGGTTCGTTCACCGAGGGTATTGATCTTCGCCGACAGGATGCGCACGTCGTGGGCCGCGAGGCGTTCGGCCACCTCGGAGAGGAGGCCGGCGCGATCTCGGGCGATGACCCGGAGTTCGCTCCGGTCGTTGCGCGGATCGGCTATGACGGTCACCGTCGTCGGTACCTCAAAGTGGCGGAGTTTGGTCGCACGTTGGCGCCGAGGCGGGTCGAGGCGCGGTGCGCTGAGCCGTTCCCGGATGCGCTCGCGGATCTCGTAGCTGCGATACCCGGGATCCACGTGTTGGCCGTCCTGTTCCAGGAGGAGGAACGTGTCCAGGACGCAGCCGTCCGGAGTCGTGTGGATGCGCGCATCGACGACGGAAAGCCCGAGTCGCTCCAAGGCGGCGACGAGCCGGGCGAACAGGTAGGGTTGTTCCCGGGCGTAAATGAGGAGTTCCGTGGCACCTCGATCGGGATGCTCCGCCACGTCCACGACCATGGGGTCCGTGGCGGTTCCGGTTCCCACGCCATTTCCCTCGCGCTCCTTGGCCCGCGTGGTGGATTCGCTCGGCACGCTGCTGAGGATCCGGCGGGTGTGACGGATGATCTCACGCAGCTCGCGTTGCTGCAGATAGTCCGAGCCCAGGTGGGTCAGCAGGGATTGCACCGCGGATCGCGGGAAACCTTCGGTGATCAGGTGCTCCTCGATTCGCTCGCGGAGATCGATGTCTTCGGTCTGCACGGCCCGTCGGGATACGCGCTCGGGCGTTGTGTCTTGGAGAAACTGGCGGGTTGCGGCGAAGAGTTGGCCGAGTAGGGCCGCGCGCCAATCGTTCCAGAGTTCGGGGTTCGTGGCCCGGATATCGGCAACCGTCAAGAGATACAGACTGTTCAGGTGGTCCCGATCGCGGACCGTCTCGGCAAACGCCCCGATCACCTCGGGGTCGCTTATGTCCTGCTTCTGGGCGGTGAGGGACAGGCTCAAGTGATGTTCAACCAGCCATGCGACCAGCTCGCCATCCCGTTTGGGGAGGCCATGAGCTTGGCAGAATCGACGCGCCTCGTCGGCGCCGAGGCGGGAATGATCGCCTCCACGCCCCTTGGCGATATCGTGGAAGAGCGCGGCCAGCAGGATGAGCTCTGGCTTTGGAACCTCGGCGATCAGCGCCTCGTATTCGGGTTCTTCACCGTGATGGCGCGGGCTCATGAAGCGACGCAGGTTGCGAATGACGAATAGGGTGTGCTCGTCGACCGTGTAGATATGGAACAGATCGTATTGCATCCGGCCTTCGATGGAGCGAAAGCTCGGCAGATAGGCCCCCAAAACCCCGTAGCGATTCATGTAGCGGAGGGCCGCCGTCACCCCCTCGGGTTGGCGCAGGATGGCCATGAACAGCTCACGGTTGATGGGGTCGCGACGAAAGCGCGCATCGATCCGATCGAGGTTTCGATTGAGCAGCCGTAGGGTCGTCGCCCGGATCCCCTGGGCTTGGGGCTGTTGCTCGTAGATCAGGAAGAGCTCAAGGAGGGCCGGTGGGTAGCGTTCAAAGACGCGCTCATCGGTGGCTTCGATGTAGCCGTGGCAGATCCGGAAGCGTTGGTTGATCGCGAGTCCGCCGTCGGCGGGCGGGCGGTGGATCACCTCTTCGAGATGTTGGAGTAGGATCTCGTTCAGCCGCTGAAGCTCTTTGACCGCGCGATAGTAATCCTGCATGAAGAGCTCGACGGCCAGATTCTTGCCGTCGTCGGCATAGCCGAACAGCGCGGCAAGTTGCCGCTGGTAGTCGAACAACAAACGATCCTCGGCCCGGCCCGCGGTGAGATGTAAGGCGAACCGGATGCGCCAGAGGAAATACTGGCCGTGCTGCAGAGCGGCTTGTTCACTGGGGCTTAAGAAGCCCGCTTCGACCAGCGTGGCGAGGCTGTCGCAGCGAAAGTGGCGTTTGGCGACCCAGGCGATCGTCTGGATGTCCCGCAGCCCGCCGGGGCTTTCCTTGATGTTCGGTTCGAGTCGGTAGGCGGTGTCGTGGAACCGCGTGTGACGTGCCCGTTGTTCGGTGCGTTTGGCCTTAAAGAAGGCCCCCGAGGGCCAGACGACCGCCGGTTGCAGAAGCGCGCGCAGGAGGCGTGCGAGTCGTGCATCCCCGGCGAGGAAGCGACTCTCCATCAGGTTGGTGGCGACTGTGATATCGCGGGCGCTCCCCACCTCACAGGCGTCCAGGGTCCGAACGCTGTGGCCAACCTTCAAACCCATGTCCCACAGCAAGGCGACAAAGCGTTGAATCCGCTCCTGGATCGGCCCGGTCACGGGTCGTCGCGAGACGATCAACAGATCGATATCGGAGTGGGGGTGAAGCTCGCCACGACCGTATCCGCCGACGGCAATCAGGGCCAGATCGCTGGCCGGCTTGTCGGCCCGATCCGCTGAGCGCTCGGGGGGATGGACCTGGTGCCAAGCGTGGCGCAGCAAGGTGTCGACGACTTGGGCGCGCCCCCGAACGAGGGCCGTGATGGAGGCCCCGGCATGGAAGGCGTTCTCCAGGCCCTGATCCGCGTTCCGCAGGGCCTCGGCAAAGGCCTCGGCGGAGCCCGGTCGGTTCGCCAAATCCCGCATGAAGGCTTGCTCGTTAAAGATATCGATCGGAGACTCCATCGCGCGATTGCTTGGTTCAGGGTCGGCGCCCAAACGAGGCCCGGGCCTGTTCGCTCGGGCCGGATTTACAAAGGATCGTCCGGAAGCCGCGTGAGGACCTCGTAGCCCGCGGGCGTCACCAGCACCGTGTGCTCCCATTGAGCCGATAGACCGCGGTCTTTGGTCACGACGGTCCACCCGTCCTTGAGGGTTTTGACCCGTCGGTTGCCCGCATTCACCATCGGCTCGATGGTGAAGGTCATCCCCGGCTCAAGTTCGAGGCCGGTGCCCGGTTCGCCGTAATGGAGCACACGGGGTTCCTCGTGGAAGCCTTGGCCGATCCCGTGGCCGCAAAACTCCCGGACGATGGAGCAGCCGTTGGCCTCGGCATGGCGCTGGATGGCCGCCCCGATATCGCCGAGCGTCGCGCCTGGACGCACGGTCTCGATGCCGGTCACCATGCACTCGTGCGCGATGCGTGCCACCCGCTGGGCCTGGATCTTGGGCTCGCCGATGAAGAACATCTTGCTGGTATCACCGTGGTAGCCCTCCTTGATCACGGTGATATCGATATTGAGGAAATCACCGCGCTTCAGCACGCGATCGCCGGGGATGCCGTGACAAACCTGGTGATTGACGGAGGTACAAATCGAGCGGGGGAAGCCTTTGTAATTGAGCGGGGCGGGGATGGCATCCTGCTCGTTGACGATGTAGTCATGGCAGATCTGATCCAGTTCCCCGGTGGTGATGCCAGGGCGCACGTGGGAGCGGATCATGCGGAGGACTTCACCGGCGAGTCGTCCAGCGACCCGCATCTTCTCGATCTCTTCGGGGGTTTTCTTGGTTACACCCATAATCATCGACCTGGAGCCTGCTTGGTTGGGTCGCCGTCGGGACGGTGGCGTGATCGGGACGGGATCCGGGGTGGGCGGCGCGATCGCATCGAATCGTGCTGTCAGCACGCGAGAGGCTTGATCCCGCGGCCTCGTCTGAGGTCTCAATTGTTGCGGCGGGGGCGATATGGTATAAAGCTGACGCGCGTTGCGCAATTCAAGTCCAAACAACTCCCCACATGGTTCGTCACACGCAGCCGGGTGCCCCACGTCGGTTCGGGGTCGCTGTGTGGGAATCATGGAGGCCCAACCCGACGAGGTACCTCATGTCCACCGTGTCGATGCGACAAATGCTCGAGGCCGGGGTTCATTTCGGCCACCAGACGCGCTACTGGAACCCGAAGATGGGACCCTACATCTTCGGCGAGCGCAACCAGATTCACATTATCAACCTCGAATACAGTCTTCCGCTGTTCAATGATGCGATGAACTACGTGAGCCGACTCGCCGCCAACGGCGGTAAGCTCATGTTCGTCGGCACTAAGCGGGCGGCGCGGGATATCATCCGTACCCAGGCGGAGCGTTGCGGCATGCCGTATGTCGACCATCGCTGGCTGGGTGGGATGCTGACGAATTTCCCGACGGTCAAGCAGTCGATCCGGCGGCTCAAAGACCTCGAGGCGTTGCTCGAGGATAGCAGTTCCTCACGGCTCAACAAGAAGGAGCTGCTTGATCTCGATCGCCAGCGAGCCAAGCTCGAGCAGAGCCTCGGGGGTATTAAGAATATGGAGCGACTCCCGGACGCCATCTTCATGATCGACGTGGGGTTCGAGCGCATCGCGGTGCGCGAGGCCCGACGGCTTCAGATCCCCTTGGTCGCCGTCGTCGATACCAACAACTCCCCGCAGGAGATCGACTACGTCATCCCGGGGAACGACGATGCCATTCGGGCCATCCAGCTCTATGCGACCCACGTCGCTGAAGCGGTGCTCGAAGGCAAGGCGAGCACGGCAACCGTCGCATCGGACGAATTCATCGAGGTGGACGAAGTCGCCGATGAGCTTCCGGAGTCAGTGACCGCCGAGTCGTCGGGGGAGACCGTCCCACCAGCCGATTCCGGGTCGAGCGCCGCGATGGGTTCGGGAACCGCGTAAGATGGGCCCTCGGGTCGGTTGCCTCGAACACGGCCGCAACCGGGGTCTGACGCGGATCGTCGGTGGCCCCGGTCGGTTTTTCATTCAGCGAGCGCAAGGGTAAGTTTCCTATGCAAATCAGTGCAGCGATGGTCAAGGAGCTCCGGGAGCGGACCGGATCGGGGATGATGGAGTGTAAGAAGGCCCTTCAAGAGACCGAGGGGGACATGGAGGCCGCCGTCGAACATATGCGCAAGACCGGTCTTGCCAAAGCGGACAAGAAGGCGGATCGGGTGGCGGCCGAGGGGATGATCGCCCAGGCGGCTCGGGATGACGGCCAGGCCGCGGCCATGGTAGAGATCAACTCCGAGACCGATTTCGTGGCGCGCGAGTCGGCCTTTCAAAACTTCGCCAATGACGTGGCGCAACTTGTCTTGGAGTGGGCGCCGGCGGATGAAGAGGCCCTTCTCGAGCTGTCCATGGGTGAGGACGGCAAGACTGTTCACGAGACCCGTCAGGAACTCATTGCCAAGATCAAGGAGAACATCCGAGTCCGGCGTTTCGCGCATCTTGGCGGCGAAGCCGGTACGCGGATCGGACGCTACCGCCACGGCGACCGCATCGGGGTACTGGTGCAGCTGCGCGGAGGCGACGAGGGATTGGGCAAGGATCTCGCGATGCACATCGCGGCGAGTCACCCCATCGCGATCCGCGAATCCGACGTACCAGAAGAACGGGTAGCCAGCGAGCGCGCGATCCTTACGGCGCAGGCCCAGGACAGCGGGAAGCCCGAGTCCATCATCGAGAAGATGGTCGAGGGGCGTCTCAAGAAGTTCTATGCGGAGGTAGCCCTTCTCCAGCAGCCCTTCGTCAAGGATCCCGAGCGTACCGTCGGGGACCTCGTTAAGGCAGCGGGTGCCGAGGTCCTCGCCTTCCAGCGCTTCGAGGTTGGGGAGGGGATCGAGAAGGAACAAAAGGACTTCCGCAGCGAGGTCATGGATCAGGTGCGGGACGCCGAGGGCTGAGCGAGCCCTCGGCGGTGGGTGCGGTGTGACGGTACCTGACCGCGTTGTCATTATCCATCCGAACGGTTGAGCGAACACCCAGCATGGCGCATCACAGCCCCGTCTACCGGCGGGTCCTGCTCAAACTCAGTGGTGAGGCCCTTATGGGGGCCTGCGACTACGGGATCGACCCCCAGGTCCTGAAACGCATCGCCACTGAGGCCGAAGAGGTCGTCGCCTCCGGAGTCGAGCTCGCGATGGTCATCGGCGGCGGGAACATCTTCCGCGGAGAGGGGCTTGCCGGCAGCGGAATGGAGCGGGTTAGCGCCGACTACATGGGCATGCTGGCGACCGTTATCAATGCCCTCGCCATGCAGGATGCCCTGGAGCGTGAGGGGCTCCATTGCCGGGTGATGTCAGCGCTCAAGATCAACCAGATCTGTGAGGACTATATCCGCCGTCGCGCGATACGGCATCTGGAGAAAGATCGTATCGTGATCTTCGCCGCGGGTACCGGTAATCCGTTCTTCACCACGGATTCAGCCGCGAGCCTTCGGGCCATCGAGATCGGTGCCGAGCTGATGTTGAAGGCCACGAAGGTCGACGGCGTCTATGACGACGACCCGCAGACGAATCCGAAGGCCAAGCGGTACACCCACCTGACCTACGATGAGGCGCTGGCCCGGCGTCTGCGGGTGATGGACACGACCGCCTTGGTCATGTGCCGCGAACACCACATGCCCTTGCAGGTCTTCGATCTTCACCGCCCCGGGGCCTTGGCGGAGATCATCTCGGGTGCCCCGATCGGCACCCGCGTCGAGGCCGGAGAATAGCGCGCGGAGTAACGATCCATGAGCGACGATGATATACGTGAAGATGCGGAATCCCGCATGCAAAAGTCCGTGGAATCCTTGCGGGACGATCTCTCCAAGATCCGAACCGGACGCGCCCATCCGAGCCTGCTCGAGCACGTGACGGTCGAGTACTATGGCAGTAATCTCCCCTTGAATCAGGTTGCGAGCATCACCGCGGAAGACGCTCGGACCCTGGCCGTCTCGCCGTGGGATAAATCCCTGGTCAAGGCGGTGGAAAAGGCGATCATGAATTCGGATCTCGGGCTCAATCCGGCCAGTGCGGGGACAGTGATCCGAGTCCCCCTGCCAGCCTTGACCGAGGAGCGCCGCCGCGACCTCGTCAAAGTGGTCAAGAACGAGGGCGAGGGCGCGCGAGTTGCGATCCGCAATATCCGTCGGGATGCCAACCAACATCTCAAGAATCAGGTCAAAGCCAAGGCGATCACCGAGGACGACGAGCGCCGGGAGCAAGAGCGTATCCAGCAACTCACGGATCGCTACATCAATCAGGTAGACCAATTGCTCGAACACAAGGAGAACGAGCTCATGGAGGTCTGAGGCGCCCTGCGCCTGAGCCCGGTCTTCCATGGGGACACGTCCCCGAGTCGGACCGTCAGCCTCGCTCGTGGGACTGCGGTCCGATTACCTGCTGTCAAGCCGCGCCACTTGCCTCCGTTCATGGCGAATTCCCCTAGCGCCTCCCGTGGGCCGTTGCCACGCCATATTGCGATCATTATGGACGGTAACGGCCGCTGGGCCAGCAAGCGCAATCTGCCCCGCACGGCCGGCCACAGTGCCGGGGTTGCCTCGACTCGCCGCACCGTCGAGCACTGTGCTCAACTCGGGATCGAGGCCCTGACCTTGTTCGCGTTCAGTAGCGAGAACTGGCGACGACCGGATTCTGAGATCAGCGCCCTGCTCGAGCTGTTCCTGCTGACGTTGCGTCGAGAGGCGAAGCGCCTCGAACGCAACGGCGTCCGTCTCCATCTGGTAGGCGATCGCGCCCGTTTCCCGCAGGCCCTTCAGGACCGGATCGAAGAGGTCGAGGCGATCACGCGAACCGGCTCGGGGCTCCAGCTCATCATCGCCGCGAATTATGGGGGACGGTGGGACATCCTGGAGGCGGCTCGCCAGTGCGCCGCGGCTGTTGCACGGGGTGAGGCGTCTTGGGACGACCTCAACGAGACCGATTTTCAGCGGCAGACCGCCCTGGCTTCGTTCCCCGAGCCGGACCTTTTTATCCGAACGGGGGGCGAGCGACGCATCAGCAATTTCCTCCTCTGGCAGTTGGCCTATACCGAGCTGTACTTCAGTGATGTCCTGTGGCCGGATTTCAATGAGTTCACCCTCGACGAAGCCCTCGCCGACTACGCCCGGCGTCAGCGGCGCTTCGGGCGAACCAGTGAACAGACCGGAGCCTCTTAGCCCGTGTCTCTGGCTCGTTTGACCACGGCAACGCTGTTGGCGGTCTCGAGCACCCTGGTGATCCTCTTCGCGCCGACCTGGCTGGTTGGCGCTGCCCTGGGGTTGTTTGTGGCCCTCGGGGCCTGGGAATGGGCACGGCTCGTGGGCTACGGGGTCCCGTGGATCCGAGGGGCCTTTGTCGTCACCGTGTCAGGGCTCGGTGGGGTGGCCTTGTGGGCCGTGGAGATGCAGGGCCAACAATTCCTGTTGCTGGCGGCTAGTGGATGGTGGTTGTGGGCGGCCTTCCGTCTGGGGCGCCGCGCGGGTAGCCCGGGGTGCCGCGGTGAGACGCTCGGGACTCGAGCCTCGATACTTGCCCTAGCGGTTGGGGTGATCGTGTTAGTACCCCCCTGGGTCGCGCTCACGACCTACCACGGGCTCGTGCCCGCCGGCCCTCAGTGGGTCCTTTATGGCCTCGCCCTCGTATGGATCGCCGACAGTGCGGCCTATCTTGTTGGCCATGCCCTGGGGCGAACCCCGCTCGCGCCACGGCTTAGTCCGAACAAGACGCGGGAAGGTTTCTTAGGGGGGGTCGTGGCCTGTTTGATCTGGGCGGTGGGCAGCGCCCTGTGGTTGGTGGACCCGGCTCGTCTGCCGGCCGTGATCGGCATCAGTTTGCTCGCGGTGGGCTTCTCGCTGGTTGGGGATCTTTTCGAGAGTAAGCTCAAACGTCAGGCCGGTCTGAAGGATAGCGGCAATCTGCTGCCCGGGCACGGTGGTATCCTCGATCGCATTGACAGTACGACCGCTGCGATGCCGGTCTTCTTTCTCGGCGCATCGGCCATGGGAGTGACAGGATGAAGCGCATCACGATCTTGGGCTCCACCGGGAGCATTGGTTGGAGTACGTTGGATGTGATCGGACGACATCCGGAGCGCTATCGGATCCATGCATTGACAGCACACCGCAACGTCAAGACCCTAGTCGAGCAATGTCTGGCCCATCGTCCCGAGGTCGCCGTCATGGTCGACCCGGAGGCGGCCCGCCAAGCCCGGGAGCATTTGGCGGCCGCGGGGTGTGAGACCGAGGTCCGCAGTGGCGCCGAGGCGCTCGTGACGGTCGCCCAAGCCCCGGACACCGACCAGGTGATGGCGGCCATCGTCGGAGCAGCCGGTCTGTTGCCAACGCTGGCGGCAGCCCATGCCGGCAAGCGCGTGCTGCTCGCAAACAAGGAGGCCTTGGTTGTCTCCGGGGCCCTGCTGCTGGATGCGGTCCGCCAATCGGGAGCCGTTCTGCTGCCGATCGACAGCGAGCACAACGCGATCTTCCAGTGCCTGCCCGATGGCCGGAACGCTCCTGGCGTCGAGCGGATCCTGCTCACCGCCTCGGGCGGGCCCTTCCGTACCCGGGATCCGGCGACCCTCGACACGGTGACCCCGGATGAGGCCTGTGCCCACCCGAAGTGGAGTATGGGTCGAAAGATCTCGGTGGATTCGGCCACCATGATGAACAAGGGGCTCGAGGTCATCGAGGCGCATTGGTTGTTCGGGCTGGCCCCGGAACGCATCCAAGTGGTTATCCATCCCCAGAGCATCGTCCATTCCATGGTCGCCTACGCCGATGGCTCGGTGCTGGCCCAACTCGGGAATCCCGACATGCGCACTCCCATCGCCCATGCCTTGGCCTGGCCCGAGCGCATGGAAGCGGGGGTTGCGCCGTTGGATCTCATGACGGCCGGAGCGCTCGGCTTTGAGGCGCCAGACGGGGCCCGCTTCCCCTGCTTGGGGTTGGCCTATCAGGCGCTTGAGTCGGGTGGCACCGCCAGCATCTTATTGAATGCGGCCAACGAAGTAGCGGTGGACGCCTTTTTGCGCGATGCCTTGCGCTACAGCGATATTCCCCACGTCATCGGGGCGACCCTTGAGACCCTGCCGGTCGAGGCGGTCACCGACTTGGAATCCGTGCTTGAGGCGGATCGCCGAGCTCGGGCATCCGCGATCGGGGTCGTCACGCGTCTGAGCGAACGGAGGACGGCATAATGCCGGGAACCGATCTGTTGATCAATGTACTTGCCTTTTTACTGGCCATCGGGATCTTGGTGACGGTCCACGAGTTCGGCCATTTTTGGGTCGCTCGTCGCTTCGGTATCAAGGTGCTCCGCTTCTCCGTCGGTTTCGGACGACCCCTCTGGCGCTATCAAGGGCGCGATGGAACCGAGTATGTCCTTGCGTCGCTTCCCCTCGGGGGGTATGTGAAGATGCTGGATGAGCGGGAAGGCGAGGTGGACCCCGCTGACCAGCCCTATGCCTACAATCAACAACCCGTCGGCGCCCGAGCTGCGGTCGCAGCCGCTGGCCCCGCCTTCAATTTCCTCTTTGCTATCCTCGCCTATGCGGTCATGTTCCAAATCGGTGTCTCCGGGATCAGTCCCGTTGTCGGCGAGGTGGAGCCCGATTCACCCGCCGCCCGGGCGGGCCTGCCGATGGAAGCCGAGATCGTCGCCGTGGCGGGTCGAGCGACGCCCACCTGGGACAAGGCCCGCATGGGCCTGCTGCAGGCCGCGATGGATGACCGGCCGGTAACGCTCACCGTCCGAACCCCGGGGGTCGAGACCCCGCAGACCTACGAGTTGTTGCCCCCCGAGACGCCGATTCTGAAGGAAAAGCAACCGGATCCGCTGGCGGCCTATGGGCTCTCCCCGTGGCGTCCGGATGCCCCGCCGGTGCTCCGTCGGGTGGAAGCCGGTGGGGCTGCGGATCGGGCGGGGCTCGTGGCGGGTGATGTGATCCTGCGCGCGGACGGGGAAGCGTTGAACAGCGTCGATCGGTTCATTGCCCTGGTTCAGGCGCATCCCAGTGAGCCTTTGGATCTGACGATTCGCCGGGATGGCGAGCGCCGCTCGATCCGTCTCACCCCAGCGAGTCGCACCGGGGAGGGGACCCCGGAAGGCTACATCGGGGTCGGCATTGGGGCCGATCTCGACGCGGAAACCCGGGCACGCTTCGTTGCGGAGGAACGCTATGGTCCGCTGGCGGCGCTCGGGCAGGGTGCGATCAAGACCTGGGAGACCTCCGCCCTGACCATCGAGGTGCTCTGGAAATTGGTGACGGGGCAAGCCCACGTCGGTCATATCAGCGGCCCGTTGACCATCGCTCAATATGCGGGGGCGACGGCCAGTGTGGGCCTGGTTGCCTTTCTGGGATTTCTCGGTCTGGTGAGTGTGAGTCTCGGCATCATCAATCTGTTACCGGTTCCGATACTAGACGGCGGGCATCTGTTGTTCTACGCCATTGAGTGGATTAAAGGGAGTCCGCTATCGGAGTCGGCCGAGGCCTTGGGGCAACAAATCGGTCTGACGCTCATCGTGTTACTGATGGGCTTAGCACTGTTCAACGACGTGTCCCGGCTCTTGGGCTAATTGGGAATGCCGGGCGTTCGTGTATGGCTGATTCTGTCGTGGCTCGTGTTGTTAATCGCTTCAACGGGGGTTGCCCAGACCACCGACGATGACAGCGGGTTCGTTGTCGAATCGATCCGCATCGAGGGATTGCAGCGCATCTCCGAGGGGACCGTCTTCACCAATATCGACCTCGACGTCGGGGATCGCTTTCAGCCGGCCCGTGCCAGTCAGGTGATTCGGGATCTCTACGCGACGGGTTTCTTCTCCGATGTGACGGTGGTCCGGGACGGTGGAACGCTGATCCTGCGGGTGCAGGAGCGTCCGGCGATCGACGCCGTGAACATCACCGGGAATCAGCAGATCGACGACGAACGCCTGAAACAAACCCTGGAGCAGATCGGTCTGAGGCGCGGTCGTGTCTTTCGCCCATCGCTCCTCGAAAGCCTCGAGCTCGAGTTGCAGCGGGTCTATTTCAGCCAAGGTCGCTACGCAATGCGGGTCGAACGAACCGTCGAGCGTTTACCGCGCAATCGGGTACGAATCGACCTCGAGATCACCGAGGGGCGGGTCGCACGCATCAAGCAGATCAACCTTGTTGGCAACGAGACCTTCTCGGATGCCACCTTGCTTGAGGAATTCGAGCTCGGGGTATCGGGGCGCATGACCCGCGGCGATCAATACTCGAAGGTCAAGCTAGACGGCGATCTCGGACGACTCCGCGCCTATTATCAGGACCGCGGCTTCCTTAAGTTCAATATCGACTCGACCCAGGTGTCGATCACCCCGGATCGTCAGGATGTCTATATCACGGTCAACCTGACGGAAGGGGAGCGGTATACCGTTTCGGATGTTCAGCTCTCCGGTGACCTCGTGCTGCCGGAGACGGCCTTGCGCGAGCGGATCGTCGTTGAGCCGGGGGCCCCGTTCTCGCGCAAAGAGGTCACCGAGAGCACCTCCGCCATCGGCAAGCGGCTCGGTCAGCGGGGCTATGCCTTCGCCAATGTCAATGTCATCCCGGATGTCGACGAGACCGCGCGTACCGTGGCTTTGAACTTCGTGATCGACCCGGGTAATCGGGTTTACGTTCGTCGCATCAACTTCCGCGGTCACCTGGCTACCGATGAACGGGTTCTGCGGCGTGAGATGCGGCAGATGGAGGGGGCGCTCTACGATAGCGAGAAGCTTGAGCGCTCTCGAGTGCGAATCCAACGCTTGAGCTCAATCCAATCGGTCAACCTGGAGACCCCTCGGGTTCCCGGCGAAGACAACCTGGTGGACCTCAACGTGAAGGTCGAGGAACGGTTGTCCGGGCAGTTCTCGATCGGCGCCGCCTTTTCGCAAACCCAGGGGGTCCTGTTCACACTCGATGTGACGCAGAATAATTTCCTTGGGGAAGGCAAGACCATCGGGGTCAGTATTAATACGAGCCAAGCCCAGACGGTCTATGACCTGTCCTATCGGAACCCCTACTACACCATTGATGGGGTCAGTCGCGGCTTCAACGTTTTCTACCGGGAGACAGAGGCCGAGGAACTGAACTTCTCGAACTTCGTTTCGAACAGCTGGGGCGGCCAGATCAGTTACGGGATACCGCTGACAGAGTTTCAGCGGATCAATATCGCACCGGGCTTCGATCGTCGGGAGATCTTCACCTCCAGTGATACCGCTCAAAACACCCTCGATTTTATCGAGGACAACGGAGATACCTTCGACACCTTCCGGCTCAACGTGAACTGGTCCCGCGACAGTCGCAACCGAACGGTCTTCCCCGACAAGGGCAATCGGGTGCGCACGGGGGTGGAGGTAACCACCCCGGGGGGCGATCTCACCTATTATAAGTTGAACCTGGAGACGGATTGGTTTACACCGCTGAGCGAACGATTGACCTTCCAAGCCCATGCGGACATCGGTTTCGGTGCGGCCTACGGTGATACAACGGAGCTGCCGTTCTTCGAGCGGTTCTTTACCGGGGGTTTTCAAAGTATGCGCGGCTTCGAGACAAACACCTTGGGACCGAACGATCCGCTGACCGATGACCCGATTGGCGGGCGTTTCAAGAGCGTCGGCGGGGTCAAGTTGTTAATGCCTCCCGCGGGCGAGCAATCCGAGACCGTGCGTTTGAGCCTGTTCCTCGACATTGGCAATGTATTCGAGGAAGCGACCGATTGGCAGCCGAGTTCGCTGCGGGCCTCAGTGGGCGTCGGCGTGATTTGGCTTTCACCGGTAGGGGCGTTAACATTCAGCCTGGCTGAGCCCTTGAACACCAAACCGGACGACGATACCCAGGCCTTCCAATTCTCCATCGGCACCCCCTTCTGATAAGGTCTCTACCCTATGTCTGCGATTGTCCAAGAACCCCAGCGAATCCCCGCGATGCATCCTTGGACGCACGGCTCGGTGACCGTCCGTGCGCGAGTCGTCGGCTTCCTGGCGCTTGCGGTTTTGTGTCTCGCGCCTGTTGGGCTTGCGGCTCAATCCCTGAAGATCGGATTCGTCGACTCCGCCCAGGTTTTGCAGGAGGCGCCCCAAGCCGAATCGGCGAGCCAGCGTCTACAAGAGGAGTTCTCCGGTCGGGAAGAGGATCTCAACGCGCGACAACAGGAGGTCCGAAAGCTCCGGGAGAAGGTCCTGCGCGATAGTGCGATCATGAGTGATGATCAGCGCCGTCGGCTCGAACGCGACGTGAAGCGGCGGATCCGGGAGCTCGAGCTTGAACAGCAAGAACTGCAAGAGGATCTCGAGCTGGCGCGCCAGGAGGAGATGCGCAGCCTGCAGCAGGAAATCGTCGATGTGATCTCGGCGATCGCCGAGCAGCGGGATTATGATTTGGTGCTGACCAACAGCGTGATCTACGCGAGCGACCGGGCCAATCTGACCCAAGCCGTCTTGGATCGGTTGAAGGCACGCAATTAGCAGAACCGCTGAGCGCGCCGACGGAGTCTTAGAGGAACGGCTATGGCGTATCGGGTGGAGGAGTTGGCGGCCCGGGTCGAGGCCCGCATCGTGGGTGACCGAGACCGGGCCATTATCCGGGTCGCGGCCCTCGACGCGGCGACGCCCGATTGCCTGAGCTTCGTGAGCTCGGATCGCTATCGTGGGCAGCTCGCAACGACTCGGGCCGGTGCGGTGCTGGTCGCCCCGGATCTCGAAGCCTCAGATCCAGCGACGCCGAGCGAGTCGCGAGCCGACCATCCCACTTGGTTGGTCGTGGGCGACCCCTACGCGGCGTTTGCCCGGCTGGCCCAAGTGCTGCATCCGCCACCCTCAGCCAATCCCGGTGTCGCCCCCTCGGCTGTAATCGATCCCAGTGCGTTTATTGCCCCGGATGCCGAGATCGGACCGCAATGTGTGGTTGGTGCCGGGGCCGTCGTGGAGTCCGGCGTCATCCTGGGCCCCGGATGCATCCTGGGCGCGGGGGCGATCGTGGGTCATGACAGTCGGTTGTTGGGGCGGTGTTACATCGAAACCGGCTGTCGCCTCGGGGCCCATTGTGTGATCCAGCCCGGCGTGACGATCGGCGGTGACGGGTTTGGCTACGCCTCCTCAGAGACGGGTTGGATTAAGATCCCACAGCTCGGGGGCGTGTCCATTGGCGATGAGGTGGAGATCGGGGCCAATACCACCATCGACCGAGGGACCCTCGGCGACACCGTCATCGAGAAGGGTGTCAAACTGGACAATCTGATCCAGGTCGCCCATAACGTTCATATTGGGGCTCATACGGCCGCCGCCTCCATGGTCGGGATTTCGGGCAGTACCCGCATCGGATCCCGCTGTACCCTTGGGGGCAGTGTCGGGATCGCCGGCCATCTCACGATCGCGGATGATGTGCATATCACGGGAATGACCATGGTGACGCGCTCCATTCGCGAACCGGGGGTCTATTCGTCCGGGGTCGCGGTGGAAAAGCGCGAGACCTGGCGAAAGAACGCGGTTCGCTTCCGCCAATTGGATGACATCGCACGTCGCGTGACCGATCTGGAGAAGCGCGCCAAGATTCGCGATGCCGTGTCGAGGGGATAACACTTGGATTCGATAACTATCAGCGACATCCTGCGCTACCTGCCGCATCGATATCCGTTTCTGCTCATCGATCGCGTGATTTCCTACGAATCCGGTCAATCCCTGACAGCGATCAAGAACGTTAGCATCAACGAGCCCTTCTTCCAGGGACATTTCCCGGGGCGGCCGATCATGCCGGGTGTACTCATCCTCGAGGCCTTGGCCCAGGCGAGTGGCGTCCTGGCCTTCCGCAGCGAGGCCTTCGATCCGTCCGAGAACCAGCTTTTCTTGTTCGTTGGTATCGACAAGGCGCGCTTCAAGCGTCCCGTTGAGCCTGGAGATCAGCTGATCCTTTCCATCGAGTACCGCAAACACGCCCGCGGCATCTGGAAGTTCGACGGGGAGGCGCGGGTGGGGGATCACATGGCGGCGGCCGCGGAACTCATGTGCGCGGCCCGGGATTGGGAAGGGTGATCCCTTGGGACGCCCCCGGGGGAGGGGCAGTGGACCGCTGAGCCCAACGGCGACGGGGCGCACGCAAACCGAGATGTCTGAAGGTGCCATCGTCCCGCCGGGGTCCGTGAGCCCGCATGCCCTGATCGAGCCCGGCGCTCGAATCGGGGCCAATACCGCCGTTGGCCCGTTCTCCGTGATCGGCGATGATGTTGTGATCGGTCCGGACTGCTGGATTGGACCGCATGTCGTGATCAAGGGGCCAACGCGCATCGGTCCGGGCAACCGCATCTTTCAGTTCGCCTCCGTCGGCGAGGCGCCGCAAGACGTAAAATACCGCGGCGAGCCGACCCAGCTCTTGATCGGGGCCCGCAACACCATTCGGGAGTACGCGACGCTGCATCGTGGCACCGTCGGCGGGGACGGCTTCACCTCCGTGGGCGATGACAACCTTTTGATGGCCTACAGCCACATCGCCCATGATTGCCACATCCGGAACCAGACGATCTTGGCCAATGGCGCGAGCCTCGCCGGCCATGTCGTGGTCGGCGATTTCGCGATCCTCGGTGGGTTCTGTGGGGTCCATCAGTTTTGCCGAATCGGGGATCACAGTTTTACCGGCATGGGAACAATGGTCAATCGCGATGTTCCCCCCTACGTCATTGCCGTCGGCAATTACGCCCGCGCCTTTGGTATCAACAAGGTCGGGTTACGGCGACGTGGATTTGACCCGGAGCTCGTTCGTGTGCTGCACCGCGCGTTCAAGATCCTCATCAAATCCCGCGGCTCGCGTCGCGAGGCCTTGGCTCGGATCGCCCCCCTGGCCGAGGCCTACCCGGAGGTCGACTTTCTCGTCCAGTTCGTGCGTCAAAGTGTCCGCGGGGTTGTCCGCTGACCCTCGAACACGGCGCCAGGCCCGAGGAGCTACGTCGGCTCATCCCAGGTCCGAGGTGGAGGAACGTTTCCGGTTGCGGTCGAGGGCAGCCCGGCGACGCCGGAGTCGTTGGGCGCGCCGGCGCAGCAGGATACCGGTCCGCCAGACCGCCAAGACCCCGTAATACCCGATGAGGGCGCTGGCCGATCCCAGGATCAGGAGGCCGAGGAGCAGGGGGCGCCAGACAGGCGCCAGTTCCTCCTGAATCCATTCGAGGCTCAGGGGGTTATCCCAGTTCAACGGCGGGGCACCCAGCAGCTGGCGCCCCAGCCAATAGGCGGTATAGCCGATCGGGGCGAAGGTGAAGGGATTGCTCGCCCACACCATGACCACGGCAACGGGCAGGTTGACGCGGAAACGGATCCCGAGGAGCGCGGCCAGGGCCATCTGACCGGGTAGGGGAAGGCAGGCGACGAACAACCCGATGGCGACGCCTCCGGCGACCTGGCGGCGCCCAAGATGCCAAAGGCGGGGGTCCTGTAAAAAGTGGGGCGAACGGCGCAAGGCCCAATGGCTCCGGAGGTGGGCCGGATCGGGTAGATAGCGCGCAAGATGACGGCGAAACACGGAGATCCCTCGCTCGCGGTCGAGTAACCGTCGGGTCGGTCGAGGCCGTATGATCGCAGACTCGGCGAGACCGTCCAAAAGGACCGCGGAACCGGTTGGTCGGGTTGTTGTGCGGGGCGTGTCGTAAGGGGCCGCCGTGGCCCGCGGTGACTCCCCGCGCTCGGTGGCCTTGTGAGGCCGCCTATGGTGCTTAGCGAACGGGAAACGGCCGTGCGGGCTAACGGAGTCGCGTTCTTCTTTGGTGTCCTCGCGCTCTTCGCGAGCCCTGTTGGGCCGTCGGATGCGGTCCTCGCGTGGGCGTTTGCCGGCGCTGGGTTCGTAGCCCTCGCGTACCGTCGATTAGGGCCAGGCGTGTTCCTCATCCTCGGTTTCGCCTATGCGGCGCAACCGGTCCAACATTTTCTCGCCGACCGCGCCGCCTTCCCTGAACGACACGATACCGTCATCCGCGGTTGGATCGTTGACTTTCCGATCCAGGACGGGAGGCGCACCCGATTGACCCTGCAGATCCGTGCGGTTCCGGGATCTGACGTGTCGGGCCTGCGGGGACGTTCCATCCCGCTGAGCTGGTACGGTCGGGCGCCGGATGCCGCACCCCTCCGCGGGGGCCAATCCTGCCAGCTCGCCGTCCGCTTGCGTCCGGTGATGGGTCGGGCCAATCCCGGAGGTCGGGATTGGGAGCGTTGGTCCCTCGCCAACAACATGCCGGTGCGGGGTTATGTCCGGACGGACTCGACGAACGGATGCTCGTCCCGGGCCCCCGGCTTCGCACCTTGGCTGACGGCTCAGCGGGATCGCTTGAGTGATCGAATCGCCTCGGTCGGGGACCGGTTCGACTGGCCCCAGGCGCGGGTCGCCTTGGCCCAAGCCCTGACCGTCGGTGATCGCTCCGGGTTTCGCGATGCCGATTGGGCGCGTTTTCAGCGGACCGGGACGAATCATCTGGTGGCCATCTCCGGATTGCATCTCACCCTGGTGACGGGATGGGTGTTCGTCCTCGGGCGGATGGGGGCGGTCCGAGTCGGCATCACGGGGGTTCGCTGGAATGCCGACCGAATCGCCGCCCTGTTGGCCCTCGCGGCGGCCGTTGCCTATGCGGCGCTCGCCGGCTTTCAGTTACCGACCCAACGGGCCCTGGTCATGCTTGCCATCGGCCTGGTCGCCATCGCAACCTACCGCTGGAAGACCCCCTGGGATGCCCTTCTCTGGGCCGCCGTCGCCGTCGTCTTGGTGGATCCCCGCGCCGTCTTGACCGCCGGTTTTTGGTTTTCCTTCACCGCGGTCGCCGCCATCGTGTATCAAACGACCGGTCAGGGCCTGCCGCCGCGGGGTCGGGGCGGCCGTGTTTACCAATATGGGCGACGGCTCACGGGCGTGCAGCTCGCCATCGTCGTCGCCTTGATCCCGTTGACGCTCGTGTTCTTTCATCAAACGACCTGGGTCAGTCCGCTTGCCAACCTCATTGCCGTTCCGTACGTGAGTTTGGCGTTGGTCCCCAGTCTCTTGATCGGCGCGTTGGGGACGTTCCTTCATTCGGTTTTCGGGGAAGTCTTGCTCGGGCTCGGCCTGGCCCTAGCGGGACCGCTGCTTGCGTTCCTGGATGCCCTTGCCGGGCTGCCCTATACGGAGCTGGTTTGGGTGCCACCGCTGTGGAGTCTCCTACCGGCGGCCGTCGGGGTTCTCTTGCTCGGTGCACCGCGGGGTTTCCCGGGTCGATGGCTCGGCGTGGTGTTGTTACTGCCCCTGGTGATCGCCGAGCGGGACCGCCCGCCCGCGGAGGCCTTTACCGTCGATCTACTCGATGTTGGACAAGGGCTCGCTGCGGTTGTCACCACTCAGGATCACACCCTGCTTTTCGACACGGGTCCAGGCTGGGAAGGCGGCGCGGATGCCGGGGAGGCGGTCGTGATCCCCTTTTTGCGCAGCCAGGGCATCCATGCCTTGGACGCCGTGGTCTTCTCCCATGCAGAAGCCGATCACGACGGGAGTGCCGATAGCATCCTGCGCTCCCTGGCCGTCGATCGGGTCTGGGCGACGCGGCCCGAGGTCTATGCCGAGCGAGCGGATTGGCCACCGATCCGACCGTGCCGTCGGGGACGGGGCTGGCAATGGGATGGGATCGAGTTCCGTTTTCTGCATCCCCCCCCGGGATGGCACGGCTCGGCCAACAACGCCTCCTGTGTCCTGCGGGTCGCCGGTCCCGGTGGCCGGCTGTTGTTGACCGCGGATGTCGAGCGGGCTGCCGAGTCCTTCATGGTCGATCGGCAGCCAATGGCGCTGCGAGCGGAGGCGCTGCTCGTCCCCCACCATGGGAGTGACAGCTCCTCGGGGCCGAGTTTTCTCGATCGGGTGGATCCGGAGATTGGGCTGATCGCGGTTGGGCGTCGCAATCGTTTTGGTTTCCCTGTCGATCCCGTCGTTGCCCGGTATCGGAAGCGCGAGGTCGCCCTCTGGTCGACCGGGGCCGAGGGGCGGATTCGGCTTCGCTTCACTCCGGGTGAACCACTCGAGCCGACCGGCTGGCGTCGAGCCCGTCCCCGGGTGTGGCGTCTGCCGCCAGACTAG
>CAYFWJ010000010.1:40534-41840 GCA_964346755.1 uncultured Ectothiorhodospiraceae bacterium | reverse complement strand
TTGTAATCGGCCCAGTCGGCGACCTGTACCGCGAAGTCCAGGTCATGTGTTGCGCGGCCGGGATTCACACCGGTACCGTGGACGAGTACGAGCTGGCGGGCCATCGCCCCGACGATGACATGTTGGGTCCCCGCCGCCGCGGCCTGGATGGGTCGCACGAGCTGGGCCACCCACCCCAGTTCAGTATGCTCCGAGAGGTCCAGCGAGGTATTGCTCATGGATCATCCGCGTGGTCTCAATGCACCGCGGCTCGTCCGTCGCCAGAAGGTCGGCGTAGATCAGGACCGGGGGCGCAGGTTGCGCGCGTACTCGGCAGTCCAGTGGTCCAGGAGGCGTAATACATCTCTCGGTCTGCGCTGGCGGCCGCGTCCCTTGCCTCGCTCGACGAGGTAGCCGGCCTCGCGCAAGCCGTCCATCACCCAGCCAACGGTCCCGTGGGCCACGCCGGTCAGCTCGGCGATGTCGCGCAACGGGGCCCGGAACGCTTCCGGCCGGCAAAGGAGCGCAAAGATGACCTTCAGCCCGGTCGGGTGAAACGCGCGGTTTCGAGGGGGTGCCACAGGTTGGTCGGCCCGTTTTCGGCCCTCGACGCGAACGACCACCGGGGGGGCCTCGAGCCAGGCGTTGCCGGCCATATCCACGAATGGGATGCCCAGATCCCTCAGACGGTCCGCCATCGGGCGCGTGACGTAGTCCGTGAAGAGGAAACCGGGATGCTCTCCCTGCTCGAGCGTGATGGCCACGGCGCCGAGATTCCCGGGTTTCAGCCCCTGCTTGCACTCGACGTCGTCGGGGTGCCATGTCGTGCCGGTCCGAACGCGGATTCGCGCATCGGGGCGGCGGTTGGCAGGCTGAGCGGTGCTCGGCTCGATGGCTTCCAGCTCCACGGGCACTCCTATTCCTCGAAGATCCGGAGTCCCATCGTCCGCATTTCGCGTTCTGTCGCCATGGGAGGACCTTTGTCCCGTTTCGTTTTTTGTACACGAAACGTAGACAAAGTTAAAGGATGTACAAACCACCCTAACCTGGGTCGCGGACTCCTCGCCCGGCGAGTTCTCCGAAGGGCCTGCCGCCTTGGTAGACGGCGCGACGCGTCCGCGCGCTTGAGGGCCTCATCGAGCAGGGCCGTTGCTTCGCTGACGTGGCGGGTCGCCTGCGCACGGGCCTGTTTTACCCGCTGTGCAAGCTCGGTCGACCGCTCCCGGGCGAATTCGGGCGTCATCGTTCCCACCTCGGCGTTGCGATTCAGGATCGGCGAGCCCTCGTGCGCCATGTCGTGCGGCTCGAGGAGAACCGTGATGTAACT
>CAYFWJ010000010.1:32942-40434 GCA_964346755.1 uncultured Ectothiorhodospiraceae bacterium | reverse complement strand
GGCTCGCTCGATGGCGTCGCGCAGCCGGTCGTCCTCGATTTCGCCAAGGCGGCCCGCCGACTCACGGTCGACATGAAGCTATTCACGGTTCGCCCGGAAGAACAGGCCGTCAGGCGGGTCGGGCGGGTGCTTTTCAACCTCCCAGCCGATCCCTTCCTCGTCGCGGTCCCAGGTAACAGCGAGCTCGGTCCGCAGGGCGCGCAGAAGGGCTGACCGCTGCTGACTCGCCTCCATGCGCCGACGCTCGCGGTCCAGTCGATGGGCCTCGCGCGTGGCGAAGCACCTTCCGTAGACGGTCGCAGCCGCGATCCGTACCGGCGATGCAGCCACCGCCTTGGAGACCGCCCAGAGAGCGGTTACGCTCCCGAGAGCAACGACGATACCCACTCGTACGACAGGGGTCGGGTTCGCGAAGCGGGCGGAGTTATCCACGGCTGCTCCAGCCGCGGTTGCACTCCGTCATCGTTGCATAGTCGAGTGCCGACTGGGCGGGGATCACGGCGCGGTGTGGCACCCCACCTCAGACAGGGAACGCCAGAGCATCAGTTAATGGGGGATCTTTTGGCGGGCGGCCATCCGTGGCTCTCATAAGTCCTTGGTTTGGAGGCATGTATGGCGGAGAGGGTGGGATTCGAACCCACGGTCCCCGTCAGGAGACTCTCGATTTCGAGTCGAGCCCGTTCGACCACTCCGGCACCTCTCCGAACTTCAATACGTTAACACATCTGTCCGGCCTCGATGCAAGGCAAGATCGTTTTCGAGCCCGAGCTGATTGGCGTCAACAACCCGGCCCGGTGATCGGATTAGAATGAATGTAATCGTCGGCCCGAAGCGGTCGGCTATCTATTCGATTCGCGAGGAGGCCTTATGTCTAGGTCAGAACGGCCCATGATCGCCCTTGATGGCAACGAGGCAGCCGCCCGTGTCGCTTACCTCACCAACGAGGTGATCGCGATCTACCCCATTACCCCTGCCTCCTCCATGGGCGAGTGGTCGGATACCTGGTCGGCCCAGGGACGGCCGAATCTGTGGGGCGCCGTGCCGGAAGTCGTGGAACTGCAGAGCGAGGGCGGGGCGGCCGGGACCCTGCACGGGGCGTTGCAAACCAGTGCCTTGGCAACGACCTTTACGGCCTCGCAAGGCCTGTTGCTGATGATCCCCGATATGTACAAGATCGCCGGGGAGCTGACGCCGTCGGTTATCCATGTCGCGGCACGGTCGTTGGCGACCCACGCCCTGTCGATCTTCGGGGATCATAATGACGTGATGGCGGTGCGCGGTACCGGCTTCGCGATGCTCGCCTCGAGCTCGGTGCAGGAGTCCATGGACATGGCGGCCATCGCCCAGGCGACGACGCTCTCCGGTCGAGTGCCGGTGGTGCATTTCTTCGACGGGTTCCGGACCTCCCATGAGATCAACAAGATCGACGAGGTCGACGCGGAGACCCTGCGGGGCCTGATCGACGCGGTGGATATCACCGCATACCGGAGTCGGGCGATGAGCCCCGAGCGGCCGGTCCTGCGCGGGACATCCCAGAATCCGGATGTGTATTTCCAGTCCCGGGAGGCTGCGAACCCCTACTACGATCGGTTCCCGGACATTGTCCAGGCCAAGTTGGATCGCTTTGCCGATCTCACCGGCCGCCGTTATCACCTCTATGAGTACGAAGGCAGCCCCCAGGCGGATCGGGTCATCGTGCTCATGGGCTCGGGGGCCGAGACCGTGCGCGATACGGTGACCCATCTGAATGAGCAGGGCGAGTCCGTGGGGGTCCTCAAGGTGCGTCTCTATCGCCCCTTCGATGGGGCTCGCTTGGTCGCGGCCTTGCCACCGACGGTCAAGCGCATGGCGGTGCTCGACCGCAGCAAGGAGCCGGGCAGTGACGGGGAACCGTTGTACAAGGATGTGGTGACGGCCATCGCGGAGGATATGATGGCCACGAGCTCGCATCTCGCCAATATGCCGCAGGTGATCGGCGGCCGTTATGGGCTGTCATCCAAGGAGTTTACGCCCGCGATGGTGGCGGCCGTGTTCGCCAATCTGGCCCGCGAGCGGCCTCAGCACCCCTTCACGATCGGCATCGAGGACGATCTCACCCACCTCAGCCTCGACTGGGAGCCCGGACTGCGGACCGCGAGCAGTCAGCGGCAGATCGCCTGTGTCTTCTACGGACTGGGTTCCGATGGCACGGTCTCGGCGAACAAGAACTCCATCAAGATCATCGCCGAGGGCACGGACCAGTTCACCCAAGGGTACTTCGTCTACGATTCGAAGAAATCCGGGGCGATGACGGTCTCCCATCTGCGCTTCGGCCCGGATCCGATCGAGGCCCCGTATCTGATCGGTTCCGGCGAGGCCAGCTTCGTGGCCTGTCACCAGGCGGGCTTCCTGGATCGCTATCCGGTGCTCGAGAAGGCGGCGAGTGGCGCGACCTTCCTCCTGAATTCCAATGAGCGTCCGGAGGATGTCTGGGGCACCCTGCCGCGGGAGGCCCAGGAGACCATCCTCGAGCGCGGGATCCGATGTTACGTCATCGACGGCGCCGGCGTCGCGACCCAGGCTGGCCTGGGCCGGCGCATCAATACGGTGATGCAGACGGCCTTCTTCTTGATCGCCGGGGTTTTGCCGCCCGACGAGGCGGTTGAGAAGATTAAGGACTCGATCCGTAAGACCTACGGGAGCAAGGGCCGGGATATCGTCGAGAAGAACTTCCGCGCGGTCGATATGGCCCGGGCGCATCTCCATGAGGTCCCGGTGCCGCAGGGCGTCACCGCCACACGCGGGATCCAATCCCCCATTCCCGAGACGACCTCGGATTTTGTCCGATCGGTGACGGCGCCGTTGGTCGCTGGACGCGGTGATGAGCTCCCCGTCAGTCGTTTGCCGGCGGATGGTACCTTCCCGCTCGGCACCGCCGCCTACGAGAAGCGCAATATCGCCACCGAGATCCCGATGTGGGAGCCGGACCTCTGCATCCAGTGCGGCAAGTGTGTGTTCGTCTGTCCGCATTCGACGATCCGGACCAAGCTCTTCGATCCCGAGGCCGCAGGCGAGGTCCCCGAGACCTTCCAGCATGTCCCGGCCAAAGGTAAGGGCTATCCCAGCGGTTGGCACGTGACCTACCAGGTGGCCCCCGAGGATTGCACCGGTTGTACCCTGTGTGTGGAGGTCTGCCCGGCCCGGGATAAAACCGAGCACAAGCGCAAGGCCCTAAATATGGTCCCGGTCGAGTCAGTCCGCGAACAGGAAAAGGCGAACTGGGATTTCTTCTTGAGTCTGCCGGAGTACGATCGCACCCAGGTCCGGAGCCAGACCCTGAAGGATGCCATGCAGCTCCAGCCCCGCTTCGAGTTCTCGGGGGCCTGTTCCGGGTGCGGTGAGACGCCCTACATCCGGTTGGCGACCCAACTCTTCGGCGACCGGATGCTGATCGCCAACGCGACGGGCTGCTCATCCATCTATGGCGGCAACCTCCCGAGCACCCCATATACCACGGATGCGAACGGCCATGGGCCGGCCTGGAATAACTCGCTGTTCGAGGACAACGCGGAGTTCGGTTTGGGCTATCGCATCGCCCTCGATCAGCAGCGGGTCGCCGCAATGGGGCTTTTGAAAGGCTTGGCGTCTCAGCTCGGGGATGAATTGGTGACCGGGCTCATCGAGGCGGACCAATCGGATGAGGCCGGCATCCACGAGCAGCGCGAGCGGCTCGCCGAGCTACGGCGTCGCCTGAGTGAGCTCGAGGGAGGCGAGCAGGACAGCGAGGTCCGCCACCTCCAGGGCCTGTGCCACGCCCTGCTTCGCCACAGCGTTTGGAGCATTGGCGGCGATGGGTGGGCCTACGACATCGGCTTCGGTGGCGTCGATCATGCCCTGTCCTCGGGGCGTGACATCAATTTCCTGGTCTTGGATACCGAGGTCTATTCCAACACCGGGGGGCAGCGTTCCAAGTCCTCGCCACTGGGCTCGGTCAGCAAATACGCGGCCGGCGGTAAGGCGACCGGGAAGAAGGATCTGGCCCTGCTCGCGATGGATCACGAGCACGTCTATGTGGCGCGTGTCGCCTATGGGGCGAAGGACACCCAGACCCTCCGGGCCTTCTTGGAGGCGGATGCCTATCCCGGGCCCTCCTTGATCATCGCCTATTCGCCCTGCATTGCGCACGGGGTGGACCTGAAGCGCAACCACGAGCAGCAACGACTGGCCGTCGCCAGTGGCCACTGGCCATTGCTGCGTTACCATCCCCAACGGTCCGCCGAGGGCCTGAACCCGCTGGAGCTGGACAGCAAGGAACCCTCCATCCCGTTCCGTGAC
This sequence comes from uncultured Ectothiorhodospiraceae bacterium, assembly GCA_964346755.1. Classification (GTDB taxonomy): domain Bacteria; phylum Pseudomonadota; class Gammaproteobacteria; order CAYFWJ01; family CAYFWJ01; genus CAYFWJ01. The sequence goes on along the minus strand of CAYFWJ010000010.1, from coordinate 36,120 downwards.
TTCGCCCGGACGGAGACCCGGTTCCGGGTGTTGGAGTATACCCATCCGGAGAATTCTCGCCAGTTCATGGAGGCGGCCCAGCAAGAGGTCCTGCACCGCTATCACCGTTATCAGCAGCTCGCGGGGCTGCCCGCCGACGACACCGAAACCCCCGAGGAGTGGAAGGAGAGCGACCAATGAGTCTCGCGACCCGTTATCTCGGACTGTCCCTGAAGAATCCGGTCGTGCCATCTGCTTCGCCCCTCTCGCGGGATCTCGGGACGGCGAAGCGATTGGAGGATGCCGGGGCGAGCGCCCTGGTGATGTACTCCCTGTTCGAGGAGGAGCTGAAAGAGGAGGAGGCGCACGTGAGCCGCTTCCTCTACGAACAGGACATCGGGCATCCCGAGGCCGATGACTTCTTGCCGTTGCCCATCGAGCACCGTTCGGCCCTGGATCGGTATCAAGAGCACGTGGCGGCCTTGAAACGGGATCTGGATATCCCGGTGATCGCCAGCCTCAACGGGGTGTCGACGGACGGTTGGGTCTTCCAGGGTAAGGCCTTGGAAGAGGCGGGGGCGGATGCCCTGGAGCTGAACGTCTATTACGTCGCGGCGGATCCGGGCTCGTGCAGCGAGAGCGTCGAGGCGCGCTATACGGAGATCCTCACCGAGCTCCGTTCGCAGGTTCGTGTGCCGATCACGATGAAGCTCTCGCCGTTCTTTAGCTCGTTACCCTATCTGGTGAAACAGTTGGAGCTTAACGGGGCGAACGGTGTCTCGCTGTTCAACCGGTTCTACGAGCCCAACATCGATCTGGAGACCCTCGAGCTCTCACGGCATATCGATCTGTCGCGCTCCGCGGACAGCCTGCTGACCATGCGTTGGATCGCCATCCTCCGCAGCCAGGTCGCCCTGGGTCTGGCGGCAACCGGCGGCGTCCATACCGCCGAAGACGCCCTCAAGCAGCTCCTGGTGGGGGCGGATGTGGTCCATCTGTGCAGTGCGCTGTTGAAGAACGGACCGGGTCACATCACCACGATACTCGATGGGCTGGAGTCCTGGTTGGAGACCCACGAGTACACCTCGGTCGAGCAGTTGAAGGGGTCGTTGAGTCAGGCCCGGGTGGAGCACCCGGCGGCCTTCGAGCGGGCCAATTACGTGGATACCCTGCGCGACTACCGCCTGCCGGCGAGTGCTTCCCTCGATTGATGGGGCACTACTCCGCGTCGGAGGGGGTGCCGGGTTGCTGGCGGGCCGTCTCCAGGAGCTGACAAAGCCGTTCCGCCCCGTCCAGGATGCGTGGGGTGTGCCGTTGCAGCCGATCGGCCTGGATGATATGGAGTTGGCCGTTGGCGACGGCCGGGATCGTGGACCATTCCGACCACAACTCGAGCCCCGCGGCATTGCTCGCCGAGTCCGCGCCGGTGCCCGTAATGATGACCGCCGGGCGAGCGGCGATGACGGCCTCCCGGGAGACCTTGGGGGCCAGGGGTTTGAGTTCGGCAAAGACATTGCGTCCCCCGCAGAGTCGGATCACCCGCGTGATCAGCTGATTCCCTCCTACGGTCATCAGCGGGCGATGCCAGAGCTGATAGAAGACTCGGACTGGCGGTCGATTGGCATAGGCTTGGCGCAGCTGGTCAAGACGCCGGCGAAAGGAGGCTGCGGCTTGCTCCGCGGTCGCTTCCGTACCGGCCCAGCGGCCGATCCGTTCCAGATCGCGCGCGATCTCGGGTAGTGTCGAGGGGTCGCTGACCTCGACGCGGAGGTCGAGTTTGTCAAGTCGTTGCAGTAGCTGCTCGCGATTCCCGCTGGCCCAGGCAATGATCAGATCCGGGCGCAAGGCCAGGATGGCCTCCAGGTCGGTGGCCTGGTAACTCCCCACGCGAGGGATCCGGCGGGCTTGTGGCGGGTAATCGCTGTAGGCGACGGCCCCGACCAGTTGTTCCCCGGCGCCGGCCGCGAACACCAATTCGGTGATATGGGGCGCCAGGCTTACGATCCGCTGCGCGGGTTGCTCTGGCGTGGCTGCTTGGGGCGGAATCGTGTGAACCAACAGGATGAGAAGACCGAGGCCCGTCCGGGTGAGCCATCGCCGCTCACCGGTTTCAACCCGCGCGCGCGCGGTCGTCGCTCGCTGTCCGGGGACGGGGCCTTGAGGGGAAGGTATCAGCGCTCGGCGGGGATCCAGGGATCGCCTCATGGGTGTCACCATTCGTAGGGGGCGTCGTGGGGTGATCGGTTGGCTTGTGGTTCTGCTGTTCGGCGGCTACGCCGGGCTTGTTGCCCTTTTTTATCTCCTCCAGGATCGCCTCCTCTTCGCGCCAAGCGTTGGAGGTCGGTCCCATGTCGCGACCCCGTCGGCGTGGGGGATGTCCTATCGCGATGTCTGGCTCAGGGCAGCCGATGGGGTGCGGATCCACGGGTGGTGGCTCCCCCTCGAGGGGGCTGATGGCACCTTGCTGTTCTTCCACGGCAATGCCGGAACTATCAGTCATCGGCTGGGGCTTGCGCGTTACTTTCAGGGGCTCGGATTGCAGGTGCTGCTGGTCGATTACCGGGGCTTCGGTGCAAGTGACGGCGCACCGAGCGAGGCCGGGCTCCAACGGGATGCCGCGGCCGCCTGGCGGTTCCTGGTGACCGACCAAGGCCTCGATTCGGAACGGATCGTGTTCTATGGCCGTTCGTTGGGGGCGGCGGTTGCGGCGCATCAGGCGGCCGCGGACACGCCCGGAGCCCTCATCCTCGATTCGTCCTTCCCGAGTATTCCGCGGTTGGGGCGTCACCACTACCCTTGGCTGCCGGTGCGCTGGTTGGCCCGTTATCGATTCGATGCGGCCAAGGCCTTGCGGGGGGTCCGTTGTCCGGTACTCGTCGTGCACAGTCGCACCGATCGGGTGGTCCCGTTTGGGTTGGGGCGTGCGGTATTCGATTCGGCCCGGGAACCCAAGGCGTTTGCCGAGCTTCGTGGGGGGCATAATGCCTCGCGGCGTCAGGACACCGCCTTCACCGACGCCGTTCACGCCTTCGTTGAGCGATGGCGTCGTGGCCTTTGATCGCGGTGGGCTGCCCGGTATAGCCACCTCCGTTGACCGCCGGATCGAGACAATGGCGTCGCCCTAGCGCCGGCGCCGTTCCTAGAGTCCGGCGACCCAACCCAATGGCGATACATTGGATCCGGCGTCAGGCGGCGGCCA
>CAYFWJ010000010.1:0-32842 GCA_964346755.1 uncultured Ectothiorhodospiraceae bacterium | reverse complement strand
GTCCGGCGACCCAACCCAATGGCGATACATTGGATCCGGCGTCAGGCGGCGGCCAACCGACCGTCGGTGCAAGACCGATGCAATCGCGGGGTCGCCCGGGCGTGCGACCCGCCCGGGTGATGCGCCGAGCCAGCGCGCGCGTGATCTTTCAACACCATGGGGGGCCGGCGTCGAAGGACGGTGACGCGCACCGGGGGTGGCGGATTTTGCGCCCGGCGCGCGCTCATGTACGCTTGATGTTACCGTATTCAGTCAATGATCCCACCCCGCCATGAGGTCTCCGTTCGGGAACGGGGGAACCCAAGAATCGAATTGCTGAGACCGCCTGACCCGGTGGCCTTCGGGGTATGTCCCGTTCCGTGCGTCGATCGAACGACGCTCGGGGACGAGTCGATGCATCCACCAGCTTGGAGACGCGCGAAATGAGACCTTCGCTTATTGAAGGCGGGCGACCGGATCGGCCGCGGTGCGAGGCGGGCGATATCCGGGGCGCGTGGCGTGGTGACACGCTGGCCCAGTCCCTGTGTGATGCGTGCATGAACGGTGCCACGGGTGAATACGGCGCGTCCGGATGGTGCTCGTGACCCGAGTCGATCGACGCGCGGCGGTCCATCCCGAGGCCTATTTGGGTGCCGACGTTGATATCGGGCCCTTTGCTGTGATCGAGCGGGATGCCTGGGTCAGTACGGGAAGCATCGTCGGGGCCCATGCCGTCATCAAGACCGGGACGCATGTGGGCGAGAATTGTCGGATCCATGCCCATGCGGTGCTCGGTGACGATCCCCAGGATCTCAGCTTCCGAGACGCCCCGAGCTTCGTCGAGATCGGCGCGGGTTGTGTGATTCGAGAATCCGTGACGGTCCACCGGGGAACCCAGCCTAACTCGACGACACGCATCAGTGAACGGTGTTTTCTCATGGCGAACGCCCACGTGGCCCATAATTGCCACTTGGGTCCCGGGGTGATCCTGGCCAATGGGGTCTTGCTCGGGGGCTATGTCGAGGTCGGGGAAGGGGCGTTTCTCAGCGGCAACGCGGTGGTTCACCAATTCGCCCGGGTGGGTCGCCGGGCCATGCTGCCGGGCAACGCCGCCCTGAACAAGGATCTCCCGCCCTTTTGTATGGCGCGTCCCGTCATGTTGAATGCGATCGCCGGGCTCAATGTGGTTGGAATGCGGCGTTCTGGCATGAGCCGTGAGGATCGCCGGGCGGTTCATGAGGCCTATCGGGTCCTCTATCGCAGCGGTTTGAGTCCAAATGATGCGGTGGTGCAGCTCCGCACGCGTTTCGCTGAGACGGGTCCTGGTGCGGAGATGGCTCGCTTCGTCGAGGCGTCTCGGCGCGGTATCTGTCGCCCGCAGCGGCGTTCATCAGCGGGTTAGCGGTCGGTTGTTGGTTGCCCGATGCCGACGTTCGGCAGATCCCGTGTCCCCCCCTCCCCCCGTCCCCGCCCGGATTTTTTATGAGACGATCCGGCGGGACAGGCGGCATGCGCCATCACATGGCCCAATCCTAACCCAGCCCAAGGGATCCGGCCCACGGGATCACGAGATAGCCGGTGATGAGCCCGGCTAACCAGGCGTGTTCTGCAGACCGCGGGGAGGTCGTCTCTGCGGACCCGGACGAGGGGTGGCTCGGGAGCGGCGTGGTATCCTCGAGGATCGCAGCGAGCACGGCACAGAGACGCGCTGCGACTCGGTCACCGAGCGCGTGCCAAGGCCGCGACGGCGGCGATTGCATCCGCAGATCGGCGAGGACCGCCGCATGGATCTGCGGCAGGACCACGAGCATCAATCCGAGCCGGTTGGCCAGACGGTGGACGGGGACGTGTATTCGCCGGAGCGGTGCCAACAACGCGGTGAGGGCGGCGATCAGCGCCTCGTTGGACAGGCCGTGGACGGCGAACCGGCTCGCGATGACAACGGTTGCAACGGCCATGAGATGCTCGGTACCGGCTCGGAGGCCGGGTTGGCTCAGGCCCGTCGAGTGCCCGCCCACGTACCAGTGGGGGCCTGGGTCGAGGGTTGCATTGAGCAGGAGCACGCCCAGCAATAGCCAGCGCAGTCGGTAGATGAAACCGAGACCCTCGCGCCACGGCTTGACCCCGAATGCAGGGGTGACCGTGAGCAACAGCAGTCCGGTTAAACCGATGTGCCACCAGCCACCGATGGCGAGGGCGGTGGCGATGACGAGGAAGAGTTTGAGGCGCAGGGTCGGGGTCAGTCGGCTGGACTCCTCGCGGCGCTCGAAGGAACCGGGCGAAGGCCGTGGATGCGATCGGGTGGTGATCGTCCCTCGCCCGTCCGTTACAGCTCGCGCTAACCGGGATCGATCTGACCGATCATCTCCTGGGCCCGTTGGCGTTGTGCCTCATTGCCTTCCTGCAAGACCTCTTCAAGGATCTCCTTGGCACCTTCCGCATCCTGCATCTCGAGGAAGGCCTGTGCGAGATCGATCTTGGTCTCTACATTGCCGGCCTCATCGCGATCGAGGTCGATCGCCCCGAAGCTGTCATCGCCCCCGAGCCAATCCTCGGACTCGCTTCCTGGGGTTGGGCTTGGGGTTTCGGGTTGCATGGAGGCTGGGGCGGGGCTTGTCTCCTCCTGGGCGGATTCCGCGAAGGCTGCATCCAGATCGAAATCGAAGGCCTCTTCGGAAGTCGATGACTCGGACGGGGGCTCGGTGGCCTTCGCTGGCTCCGGGGTTGTGGTGTCGTCGAGGAAATCGGCATCCAGCTCGGGGAATGCCGCCGCCTCGGTGTTTGATTCCGTCCCCGGGGTATCGGTCGTCGGTCGCCCGTGGGGCTCTTCCGGCTCGGTTTCGGGGAAGTCCAGTTCCGGGAAGGTATCGGTCGGGCCCTCGGAGTGCGACGCTGCTGGCTCAAGGAGCGCTTCCGACGGGCCTTCGTCGTGGAGATCCAGATTCTGGGTTTCGTCCGGCATCTCCCCGGGGGCTGACCCCGTGTCCGCCGCCGGTTGATTCGGTTCGTCCGCGATCCCGAGCTCGGCGAGGTCCTCATCTTCGAACTCGATGGGGGGTAGATCCTGGTTGTCTTCGGCCGCGGCTTCCTCCGTGAAGAGGGGGCTATCGGGGATAAAGGCGCGGCCCATGGTTGCCGCACGCTCCCAGATCTGATCATCCTGGGGCCCGAGCTGGTCCTGGAGGGCGCGGATCTGGGCCTCGAAGGCCGAGCGATCGCCCGTGGTTTGCAGGGCCTCGAGGAGTTTGAGTCGGTAGGCGTGGTGGCCAGGGTCCGTCTCGACCGCCTGGGTCAACAGGTCGACGGCGTGTTGCGCCAGACCATAGTTCATCAGGTGATCGGCCTCGACGAGCGGGTCTTCCTGCCGCTCACCCGGCGGCTCGTCTTCCACTGCCTCGGTTTCTTCCGCCGGTTCGCGCACCGGGGGCGTGGCGGCCTCCGGTTTGGTTTCCGCGGCCGCATCGGATTCTCGGGATGAGGGCAGGGTCGAGGGGATGTCCTGGGCCTCGGGCTCCATCCGCTCGGCCGCCGGGAGGCCCCCGCTCATCCCCGGTGTCTCGGTGCTGGCCTGGCGCCGTCGCCAGAGGAACCAGCCGATGCCGCCGAGGAGGATCAAGACGGCCCCAGCGGCCGAGCCGAACCACCAGAGGCGGTTGATGCCGCCCGTGGCCGCGCCAGCCGCGGCTTGTTGGGTATCGGAGGGTCGCGCGGATGGCCCCTGGGACCTCAGGCTTTCCACGGTTTGCTGTAATTGCGCGATGGCATCCTGGCGCCCGGCCATCGTGCTTTGGAGATCGCTGAGTTTCTCCTGGAGTGTGCTCAGCTGGAGGCGCAGTTGTTCGTTCTCGCTCTCCACCCGCAGGGCATCCGATTCGGTCTGTTGCAGCTTGTTTTCCAGGGATTCCAACCGGCCCGCGAGGTCGTCCGGTAGCTGTTCGGCATCCGCGGGCAAGACCTCGACCCGGCCTTCGCCCGAGCCTTGGGGAGCGGTTTGATCCCGCTCCGCGGTCGTTGTCGCGTTGCCCGCGGTTATCGCGGGGGAGCCGGTGTCGGGTGCACGCTGGCTCGTCGACTCCGTTGCCGGGGCCGGTTCGGGGGCGGTCTCGCGGCGGGCGGAGCGCCAGCTGTCGGTCTGCTCGGTGAATTCGCGTCGGGCGGTGGCTGGACCGATCCGGTCGATGGCGGCTCGATCCGGGACCTCCAGCGTTACCCCCGAGCGCAGGTTGTTGATATTCGAGTCGACGAAGGCGCCCGGGTTGGCGCGGAACAAGGCGATCATCATCGAGTAGACGCTGACGCTCGGTTCCGGGCGGGTGGCCTGGGCGATCTCCCAAAGCGTCTCGTTTCGCTGAACCGGGCCGTAGCGGCTCGGCGACTCGGGTTGCGGTCGTGAGGGGGTACGGGTCGGTTGCGCGGTGTTCGAGGCAGCGCTCCTCGGGGTCTCGCCCTCGGCTGTTCGCGAGCGTGCCGGTGGGGGATCGAGGAGCACGGCGTACTCGCGGATCAGTCGACCCTCCCGCCAGCGGGTATCGAGCAGGAAGTTGAGGAAGGGCTCGCGGATGGCCCGTGCGCTGTAGAGGCGAAGCCGCGGTGTCTCTCCTTGGGTCTGGACCTCGAACTGCAGGTCCTCGAGCACCGCTGGGCGGGCGATCCCGGCGTTGCGAAACCGTTCACCGGAGGCGATACGGGCGCTCAGGGTGTCGAGCTCCCGTGGCTCCGCCTCCCGGATCGGGATACGTGCCTCGAAGGGCTCGTTGATATAAGAGCGGACCTGGATCTCGCCGAGTCCCAGGGCGAAGGTCATGGCCGGCCAAAGCCATCCCAGCCCGATGACGGAGAGAATCACGATTCGGCGCATAATGGACCATCCTCACGAACGACTCAGTGCTCAGCCGGCATTGTAATGTCGAAATGTTACCAGCGCGGTAAACGTCACGGGATGCGCCTTCGGCACGATCGCCCGTGGTCCTCGGCCGGTGGCATCCGGGGGCCGATCCCGCGCGGTTTTACCCGGCGGTGCCACTCACGGGATCCCGGCACGGCTGCCCATTGCGATGGACCCCGCCCCGCGGATCCGAAGCGCGACAGGCCAGCGCCTTCGCGATCTTTAGAGGCCGTAATCGGCGATCAGGTGTTCGGCGATCTGCAGGGTGTTCAAGGCTGCCCCTTTGCGGACGTTATCGGAAACGACCCATAGGTCGAGCCCGCGGGCGTGGGATAGGTCTTCGCGGATCCGCCCGACGAAGACCGCGTCGTGTCCCGCGCCGTCGGTTGCCGCCGTCGGGTAGCCACCGGGCTCCTGGCGGTCGATCACCGTAACGCCCGGGGCGTTTTCAAGGAGGGCCCGGGCGTCGCTGGCGCTCAGACGTTCACGCGTTTCCAGATGGATCGCCTCGGAGTGCCCGTAAAAGACCGGGATCCGGACCGCGGTGGCGTTCACCTGCAGCGCTGGATCTTCCAGGATCTTGCGGGTTTCCCAGACCATCTTCATCTCCTCCTTGGTATAGCCATTGTCCAGGAATGTGTCGATGTGGGGTAGGGCGTTAAAGGCGATTGCCTTCGGATAAACGCCGCCGGTCGTCGGTTGGCCGTCGAGCACCGCCTGGGTCTGATCACGGAGTTCCTCCATGGCGTCTCGGCCGGTGCCGGAGACGGCCTGATAGGTGGCGACATTGATCCGCTCGATGCCCACCGCGGCATGCAACGGGGTCAAGGCCACCACCATTTGGATCGTGGAACAGTTCGGGTTGGCGATGATGTTGCGTTCCCGGAAGCCCTCGAGCGCGCGCGGGTTGACCTCCGGGACGACCAGCGGGATGGTATCGTCATAGCGGAACTGGCTGGTGTTATCGATGACGACACAACCCGCCTCGGCCGCGCGCGGGGCATGCTGCCGGGAGACCTCCGCTCCGGCGGAGAACAGGGCCAGGGCGACCTGCCGGAAGTCGAATTGGGCGACATCCTGAACCTCGAGCGCCTGGTCGCCCAAGGCGACTCGCCGGCCCGCCGAGCGCTGACTGGCCAGGGCATACACCCGACCGATGGGGAAACGGCGCTCGGTCAGCAAGGCCAGTAGGGTCTCGCCGACGGCCCCGGTCGCGCCCACGACGGCGACATCGTAGGTACGGGTCATACGGGATTACCTCGTTTCGCTACTCGGGCCCGAGGGACGTCGGTGCCGACCGGGCTCGGCCCAGCGGCCGGTTCGACGACCTATCCGACCTCGATCGTTGTGTCGTAGAAGGCGGTGCGTACCGGTTAGGCCGTCCCGGTGAGATGCTCGACGACGGCGCGGCCCATCGCCTCGGTTGATACGGTATCGGCGCCCGGGCGAGGATCCAGATCCGCCGTGCGTAAACCTGCCGCGAGGACCGCCTCGACGGCGTGTTCCACTCGCTCCGCGAGTTCGGGTCGGTGCAGGGAGTGGCGCAGTAGCATGGCGACCGAGAGGATGGCGGCGAGTGGATTCGCGACGCCACGGCCGGCGATATCCGGGGCCGAACCATGGATGGGTTCGTAGAGGCCTTGGCCCGATGCGCCGAGCGAGGCCGAGGGGAGCATCCCGATCGAGCCGGTCAGCATCGCCGCCTCGTCGGAGAGGATGTCGCCGAAGAGATTGCCGGTCACCATGACATCGAACTGCTTGGGTTGTCGGACGAGCTGCATGGCGGCATTGTCCACGTACATGTGGCTGAGCTCGACATCCGGGTAGTCGCGGGCGACGTGTTCCACCGTCTCCCGCCAGAGCTCCGAGACCTCGAGCACGTTCGCTTTGTCGACGGAGCAGACGCGACCGCGACGCCGGCGCGCCGCCTGGAAGGCCACATCCGCGATGCGCCGGATCTCGTGCTCGCGGTAGCGCATCGTGTTGAAGGCGACCCGTTCCGCTCCGTCGGTCTCCATGCCGCGGGGGGCGCCGAAGTAGATACCGCCGGTGAGCTCGCGGATGATCAACAGATCCAAACCGCTGACCACCTCCTCGCGCAGGCTGGAGGCAGAGGCTAGCGCGGGAAACAGCACGGCGGGACGGAGGTTGGCGAACAAGCCGAGTTCGGAGCGGATCCCCAACAAGCCCCGCTCGGGGCGTTTGTCCCGTGGCAGGGATTCGTACTGGGGGCCGCCGACCGCGCCTAATAGCACGGCGTCCGCGGCCCGGGTCCGCGCCAGGGTATCAGCGGGCAGCGGATCGCCCAGGGTCTCGTAGGCGGCTCCACCGATGGCCGCCGTGTCGAGCTCGGCCTCCAAGCCGTGATCTTGGATCAAACAGTCGAGGACGCCTCGCGCCTGGGTGATGATCTCGGGGCCGATCCCGTCGCCCGGGAGAAGCACGATGGTGTGGCGCGGCATGGACACGATTTCCTCAGCGGTGAATGGGGGCGATCCGGCGATTTCGAATGGCCAGTGCCGCTACTCCGGGGCCGTGTCCCGAAACAGCCAGGGTGCCTCCTGCCGGCGGCGTTCCTCGTAGGCCCGGATGGCATCCGCCTGCTCAAGGGTCAGGGCGATGTCGTCCAGGCCCTCGAGCAGGCGACGCTTGCGTGCGGCATCGATGGCGAACCCATGCCGGAATAGGGGACCGGTGGCGGCCCGGATCTCTTGTTGGGCGAGGTCAGCGGTCAGTTGCAATCCGGGGGTCGTCTCGACGCGTCGAAAGAGCTCGTCGACCACCGTGGCCGACAGGATAACCGGGAGAAGGCCGTTCTTGAAGCTGTTGCTATAGAAGATGTCGGCGAAACTCGGGGCGATCACCACGCGAATCCCGAAATCGACCAGCGCCCAGACGGCATGCTCGCGGGAGGAGCCGCAGCCGAAATTCGCGCGGGCGAGCAGGATCGAGGCTTGGTCGAAGGGCGGGCGATTGAGTACGAAGCTCGGTTCGGGCCGCCGGGTCGTCGGGTCTTGGCCGGGCTCCCCGGGGTCCTGATAGCGCCAATCATCGAACAAGTTGGCGCCGAATCCCGTGCGTTCGATGGACTTCAGATACTGCTTCGGGATGATGGCGTCCGTGTCAATGTTGTCCCGATCCAGGGGGGCGGCGATGCCCGTGTGGCGTGTGAAGGGTTGCATAGGGTATCACGGATCGGTCGGAGCGGCGGAGGTGCGATCGCCGGCTGGCTCGGCGCGCGTTGGCGTCTGGCGGATATCGACGAAGTGGCCGGCAATCGCCGCCGCCGCAGCCATGGCCGGACTGGCCAGGTGAGTCCGGCCCCCTTGGCCTTGACGTCCCTCGAAATTGCGATTGGAGGTCGAGGCACAGCGCTCGCCGGGCTGCAGGCGATCGTCATTCATGGCGAGGCACATGGAGCAGCCGGGCTCGCGCCATTCGAAGCCCGCCTCGGTGAATACGCGATCGAGGCCTTCCGCCTCCGCCTCTGCCTTGACCGCCCCGGACCCCGGCACGACCATGGCCTGTTTGACGCTCGATGCCACCTGTCGGCCGGCGACGACGGCGGCGGCCGCGCGCAGGTCCTCGAGGCGCGCATTGGTGCAGGAGCCGATGAAAACCCGATCCAGGGGGAGCTCGGTGATCGCCTGTCCGGGCTCCAGGCCCATGTAGGCCAGGGCCCGGCGCATCCCCTCGGCCTGGCCATCCTCGCGCGCGGCTTCGGGATCCGGGATGGTGCCGTTGACGGGGATCACCATCTCCGGTGAGGTCCCCCAGCTGACCTGCGGTTCGATGTCGGCCGCGTCGATGACGACCTCACGATCGAACACGGCGTCCGCATCGCTGATGAGGGTGCGCCAATGCGCCGACGCGCGATCCCACTGTTCGCCCGTCGGCGCCAGGGGGCGACCTTTCAAGTAGTCCAGGGTCTTGTCGTCCACGCCAATGAGCCCGGCGCGGGCCCCCGCCTCGATGGCCATGTTGCAGACGGTCATTCGCCCTTCCATCGAGAGCCCTTCGATCGTCTCACCCGCGAACTCGATGGTATGGCCCGTCCCCCCGGCGGTGCCGATGCGCCCGATGATGCCGAGGATGATATCTTTTGCCGTGACGCCGAGGCCCAGTTGTCCGTTCACCGTGACCCGCATGTTCTTGGCCTTGGATTGCACCAGGCAATGGGTGGCCAGGACATGCTCGACCTCCGAGGTGCCGATCCCGAAGGCGAGGGTGGCAAAGGCCCCGTGGGTGGCGGTGTGGGAATCGCCGCAGACCAGGGTCGTCCCGGGCAGCGTGAGCCCGGTTTCCGGTCCGATCACATGGACGATCCCTTGCCGTTGATCCCCCATCGGGAATTGGGTGATACCAAAGGCCCGGCAGTTCGCGTCGAGCGTCTCCACCTGGCGCCGTGAGATGGGATCGCGGATCCCGCTGGCACGGCCCTGGGTCGGGACGTTGTGATCCGGGACGGCGAGGATGGAGTCGGTTCGCCAGGGGCGCCGGCCGGCCAGTCGCAACCCCTCGAAGGCCTGGGGTGAGGTGACCTCATGCACCAGATGTCGATCGATGTAGAGCAGGGCGGTCCCGTCGTGGTCTGTGCGGACCACATGCTCGTCCCAGATCTTGTCGTATAACGTTTTGCCGGCCATCGTAGGATTCCTGTTACAGTCGCGCCATCGGCTGTCCGCACACGGGCGATTCAAGTGGCCTTGCGCCGGTTAGTTATCGGTCAGATTCTCAATCTGCCGCAAAACCGAGGCCGATGGCAAGATTTGGCTAAGGGCTCGATTCCAGCGGACCGATCCCGGTGTGCTCATGTACACGATGTCCAGTGGTTGCAACTGGAAGCCCTCCATGAGCAAGACCGATGCCGGCGTGTTGGCGGCGAGGTGGTAGACCTCGGGACGGCGTTCCGGCTCGGTCCCGCGAATGACGAAGATGCGGTCGCCGTCGCTTCTGTCCATGGGGACCCCGCCGGATTGTTGAATCGCCTCGGCGAGCGACAGCTCACCCTTGATCAAAGGTTGAATGGCGTTGCTCTCCCCCATCACGTAGACCTTTTTCTTTCGGGCGTCGCTTACGTGGACGATGTCTTCATCCTGCAGGAGGATGTTTTGGTCGTATTGACCCTCGTCTCGAATCTCCAGAAGCGAGACCTGGAGCTCTTCGCCATCGCGGCGGACGACGACCACCTCTTGGTCGGCGTTGGGGGTCGGACCGCCGGATGCAAGAATGGCGTCAAGCACGCGCAACGGGGTATCGGTGATCGGGACTCGGCGGGGTTGATTGACCTCGCCCGTGACGCGGACCTCCTGGCTGACGAATTGCGTCACCTGGACGTCCAGTTGGGGGTTCTGGATGTATTCGGACAGCAGTCGGGTGAGTTTGCGCCGGATCTCCATGGGCGTAAGGCCCGCGACATCGACCATGCCGATGAAGGGGTAAAAGATCTGCCCACTGGGATCGACGCGGTGGCCGATTAGCTCTCGGCTGGAGGCCCCCCCGCCCCGGGCGCTCAGGATGCTCAGCTCCGGATGCCCCCAGACGATGACGTTGAGGACGTCCTGGGGTTGGACGCGATAGCTGTAGGTCGAGTCCGGGGCATCCCAGTCGGCGTACGCATCGGGTCCCGTTTGCGGTGTGTCCGTCGCGTTGTCGCCTCGACCGCTGAGCTCCGCCGACGCGGCGGAGATCGGCCGTGGATCGGCGGCCTGGCTGGCGCTGGATCCGGTCGTCGCTGCCGTTGCCTCCCCGGCGCGGGTCGCGTTGTCGGCTTGGGCCTTCAGGGTTTGGGGCGTGATCGGGATCAGGACGTAGTCGTCATAGACGATGCGCTCGGTGGGCCAGCCATCGGGTCCGCGCACCGGGGTATCGATGTCGACGTAGAGCCCAGGTGCGAGGGCGCATCCCCCCAGGGCTGAACCCAGGCCGATGACCAGAGCCAAACGGATAATCCACGGCAAACCGCACCCGCTTAGTGCCGTCGTTCGCCCGGTTCCGCTTGGGTTGGTTTTCAGTTCCACACACGCGCGCGCCATTGGTTCAGCCCTTCTTCGATGAGTTCGTAGGCCTGCCGGAACGCCGCCGCCGATTGCTGGTAGGGATCGGCGACCTCGAAATCCCCCCAGCGCCCGAGGCGATGCACCTTGCCCCGTGCCATCGGCAGCCATCGTTCGATCTCGCGCTGCTGCCAGGCCTCCATGACCAGAACCAGATCACTGTCCTCGACTAAGGTGCGGCTCAGGTACCGGGCCCGGTGGACGGAGGCATCGATGCCGCGCTCGGCGAGGAGATCGAGGACCATCGGGTCCGCCGGGTCCCCGGGGCGGGCCTCCAAGCCGGCGGATGCGATCTGCCGCGGCCGGTGGATCGTCGCGCCATGATCGCGCGTGCCGTGATCGCGCAGGAGATACTCGGCCATAGGGCTGCGGCAGATGTTGCCGACACAGACGAACAGGATACGCTCAAACACAGACTTTGGGACTTCGGTCGCGACCTGGGGGTAGGCGAACACGGTTGCAGTCGGGGTGCCCGTTGGAGCCCGACGAAATCGCCGAGTTGCCGGTATCGGTCGAACGCGGTTCCGCGTGTCGTTGGGCCCGGGAGGGGCGAATCCACCGGGTCGCGCACGCATCAGGACTGGCTCGTCGGGAACGCGACCGAACGACTTGATGGAGTCATGCGGCGAGTGGCTAGCTCATCGATGGGCAGGCCAAGGGCGTACGACGCGATGATTTACGACCGAATAGTAAAGAGCTCATGGCGCCATGGCAAACCGAGCGTCGTGGGAGTCAGGTGTCGTGTTCCAATGCGCGAGTGGCAGGGTTCAGCGGGTGGGGGCGCTTGCGGGGTAACCCCAAGGCCTTGGGTTCGGCCTTGGGGCGTCCGTGGGGTTGTGTGCCGTACGCCCGGGGTCACGACGCACGGATGGCCGGACCCTAGGCGGAGAGGTGCCAAGTCCAATGGTCGCCGATGCCGAGGGCGTAAACCAGGTTGTAAACGAGGACCGCCGTTGCGACGAGGCCGATGGCCAGTAAGGTATCGCGGGTGAACCGGGACCGGTTGGACCACCAGCGGTGTAGGGCGCGGACTTCAAGGTGCGGGATCGTCGACCGAATGAGACTCGTCATAGGTGACCTCCGAATCAGGGGTTATGTGAGGTCAGCATAGTCCCAACAGCATCAGTATTCAAGTATTCACTTAAATAAACTATTACTTGATAATTATCAGCCGTGCCGATGCCCCCGGGGGGCGCCCCGATCGGTACCAGGGGGGCGTCCTGGCTTGGTCCTGAGGCCAGACCCTGGGCTGGGAAGGAGGGGATCCCCGCGGGTCTCGGGGGTTCGGGACGCGTGGTGGGGGGCAGGGGTCGCCCTGGGGAACGCGGCGGGAACCGATGCCCAGTCAAACGCTCAAGGAGGGGGTATCGAGGTGCGCCTCGAGCTGTTCCCGGGTCAGGAGAAAGACGCCCTCGCCGCCCCGCTGGAACTCCAACCACAAGAACGGTACCTGGGGATAATGCCGCATCAGGGCCTCCTGACTGTTGCCCAATTCGACGATGAGGACACCCCCCGGGTTGAGGAACTCGACGGCCCGGTGCACGATCGGCCGCACGAAATCCAGCCCCTCGGGGCCGGCCACAAGTCCGGTCCGGGGCTCGTGGTGGTACTCGCGCGGCAGCTTGGCGTAGTCGTCTTGGGCGACGTACGGGGGGTTGCTGATGATGAGGTCATAGCGCCGATCGCCGAGTCGCTGGAAGAGATCGGAGCGGATCGGTTCGACGCATTCCTCCAGTCCGTGGCGGCGGATGTTGCGGCGGGTGAGCTCGAGGATCGGTTCGGCGCAGTCGCTCGCGTCGACCTGGGCCTGGGGGAAGGCATAGGCGCAGGCGATGGCGATGCAGCCACTGCCGGTGCCGAGATCGAGGATCCGGCCGACCCGTTCCGGTTCGACCCAGGGCTGGAACTCCTCTTCAATCAGCTCCGCGATTGGGGACCGGGGGATCAGGACGCGCCGGTCTACGTGGAAGGGGAGGTTGGCGAACCAGGCCTCGCCCGTTAGATAGGCAGCCGGGATGCGCCGGTGAATCCGTTGGCGGAACAGGCGGACGATCCGGCGGCGTTCCACCGGGGTGAGCCGACAATCGAGGTAGTCATCCGCGAGGCATGGGGCGAATCCAAGGCTGTGGTGGACCAGGTAGGCGGCCTCGGATAGCGCATTGTCCGTGCCGTGTCCGAAGTACAGGCCCCGTTCCTGGAACCGGCTGGCGCCCCAGCGGATCAGATCGCGGATCGTGCGCAGTTCGCGAACGGCTTGGTCGGAGTGGAGTCTTGTGATCATAGCAAGGTTTGGCCCAAGATAATCCGTGCCCTCTGGGCATGGGGCGCCCGCGGTCCAGCCCGCGTGGGATGGGCGCCAAGGGTATGGTTGGGTGATTCGCAACCGAAGGCCGGATTCGGCCTTCGCGCAGTTTCCGGTGACACACCTATGTCAAAGCGTGCCTCTTATATCGTAACGGTGGTCGGGTTGTCGGTGGTTGCCGCCCTCGCCGGGTATCTCACGGCGCAATGGACGAACCCATCCCAGCAGGAGACGGCCGCCGCGCCAACCCTCGAGGCAGCCACCTGGTTGCCCGACGGAGGGCGCTCCCTCCCCGGGTTCGAATTGACGAGCGCCGCGGGGGAGTCGTTTGGTCCGAGCGACCTCAAGGGCCAGTGGGATCTGCTGTTCTTTGGCTACACCCATTGTCCGGACGTTTGTCCCCTGACCCTGCAGACCCTCGCCTCGGTGCGCGAACGCATGACGGAAGAGGCCCCCCAGGCCGAGCCGCCCCGGATGATCTTCGTGTCCGTGGACCCGGAGCGGGATGACCCGCAACGGATCCAAGAGTACCTGCAATTCTTCGATCCCGAGTTCGTTGGCGTTACGGGGCCCACCGAGGACTTGGTCCCCCTGACCGCACGACTCGGCATCCTGCATGCGAAGCAGAACAACCCCCAGAGTGACGATCCGCAAGACTATCTGGTCGACCACAGTGCGGGATTGATCCTGGTCGGTCCGGCGGGTCGTTGGCGGGCGTTATTCCCCGCGCCCCACCAAGTCGATGCCATTGCGGCGGACTTGAGTCGCGTGGTCGGCTCCACCCGCGGCGGCTAATACCGGATGGGGCGCGATTAGGCGTTGTCCGCTGGAAAGGGGAGGACCTCCGCCAAAGAGGTCTTGCCGAGCAGGCAGGCGATGAGGCGATCGACCCCGAGGGCCACCCCGGCGCATGGGGGAAGGCCTGCCTCGATCGCGGCGAGGAATCGGGGGTCGAGGGCCACGGTCGGCTGTCCTGCATGGCGGCGCCGGTCGTTCTCGTTTGCCAGTCGCGACCGATGCTCGGTGGGATCGACGATCTCTTCGCAGCCATTGGCCAGCTCGAGCCCCCCCCAGAACAGCTCGAAGCGGCGGACCCGGTTCGGGGCCGCCGGGTCGGCCCGGGCAAACGCGGCCAGGCTCATCGGGAATCCGGTGACGAAGGTCAGCTGGTGGGAGGGCATCCGGGGCTGCACACAGTGACTCATCAAAAGGTCGAGCCAGGGGCCGATCGCCTCGTCGAGGGACCCGGTCCCCACGCCCTCGGCTCGCGCCAGCTCCCGTAATTGAGCGGCCTCGGCTCGGTGCGGGTCGATCCCGAATTGCTCTTGAAACAGGGCCTGGTAGGTGCAGGTGCGAATCGAGGGGAGAGGCGTCTCGGGCGTGGCCTGGAGGCGTGCCCCATCGATGGCCCGGCGGACGTCATCCATCAGGGCATCCAGGTCCGGATCGAGCCGATACCACTCGGCGAGGGTGAACTCCGGGTTGTGCCAGCGTCCGGCCTCCCCGCCGCGAAAGGCCTGCGTGATCTGGTAAAGGGAGCCAGACCCCGCGGCGAGCAGCCGCTTCATGGCGAACTCGGGTGAGCTCTGCAAGAAGCCGTCGCCGGAGAGGCCTCCGGGGCGTGGGACCCGCAGATTGCGGATATGCCACTCGGGGGTCGCGAAGGCGCTCAATGTCGGGGTGTCCACGGCCCACAGTCCGCTGTCTTCCAAGTACCGCCGCAGTCCGACGAGGGCCTGGGCCCGTCGGCGCAAATCGCTCAGCGTCGCCCTCGGGCGCCAGTCTGGGGTGTCTGGCTCGGTCATTCCTTGACGCGGCCGACGTATTCCCCTTTGCGGGTATCCACCCGGATGGTCTCGCCCGTTTCGATGAACAGGGGCACCTTCACCGACGCGCCCGTCTCGAGGGTGGCCGGCTTCGAGCCGCCTTGGGCCGTGTCGCCCTTGATGCCGGGATCCGCCTCGGTGACCTTGAGCTCGACGAAGTTGGGAGGCGCGACGGTCAGCGGGTCGTTGTTCCACAGGGTTACGACGCACATGTCCTCTTCCCGCAGCCATTTCGCGGCATCGCCCACGGCATTGGCATTCGCCGGATACTGCTCGAAGGTGTCCGGGGTCATGAAATGCCAGAACTCCCCGTCGGAGTAGAGGAACTGCATGTCGACCTCAAGGACGTCCGCGGCCTCAACGGTCTCACCGGATTTGAAGGTTCGCTCCACGACGCGCCCGGAGCGCAGGTTGCGAATCTTGACGCGGTTGAAGGCTTGGCCTTTGCCGGGTTTGACGAACTCGTTCTCGACGATGGTATAGGGATCCCCGTCGAGCATGATCTTTAATCCGCCTTTGAATTCGCTGGTGCTATAGGTTGCCATGGGGTGTCTCGTCAACGCGAAGGATCAGTCCTTATGATAACCGGTGAACGCCCGGCCCCAAACGCGGATCGCGATTGGCAGGCTGCGCTGCGCGAGGCGATAACCGATCCGGCTGAGCTGATCGCTCGGCTCGATTTGCCGCCCGCATGGCGGGATGAGATACGGGCCGCAAGCGGCGATTTCGCCCTGCGCGTGCCCCGCAGCTACGTGGCCCGGATGCGTCCGGGGGATCCGAATGACCCGTTGTTACGCCAGGTCCTACCGCGCCCGGAGGAAATGCGCGCCGTGCCGGGGTATTCGCTCGATCCGCTGGCGGAGTGGAGCGACGCCTCCGATCCCGGGGTGTTGCGCAAATACGCCGGTCGAGCCCTGCTCGTGACCACCGGGGCCTGTGCGGTTCATTGCCGCTATTGCTTCCGTCGTCATTTTCCCTACGGGGCCGCCTCGGGAACTGCGCCGGATCGCGTCGATCCAGAAGGGCGCGAATCGATCGAGGAGGTCATCCTGAGCGGCGGCGATCCGTGGATGCTTTCGAACGCTCGGCTTCGCCGTCTGACCGACGCCTTGGGACGGGATCTGCCGGGGCTCCGCCGGTTGCGTGTTCACACCCGCCAGCCGATCGTGCTGCCGGAGCGGGTCGATGCGGGATTGCTGGAGTGGGTTGCGGCGTGGGGCGGCGCCTTGGTCATCGTCGTCCATGCCAATCATCCCCAGGAGATCGATGCGTCGGTGCGAGCCGGCTTGACTGATCTGCGGGCCCGGGGGGCCCATCTCCTCAATCAGGGCGTCTTGCTGCGTGGGGTGAATGACGGGCTCGAGGCCTTGATGGGGCTGAGTGAGGCGCTCTTTTCGGCCGGGGTGCTGCCCTACTACCTGCACCAGCTGGATCCGGTGGCCGGGGCCGCCCATTTTGCGGTACCGGACGCCGAGGCGATTGCCCTGGTCCAGGCGTTACGGGATCGCTTGCCCGGTTATCTGGTGCCCCGTCTGGTGCGTGAGGAGGCCGGTGCGTCCAGTAAAACACCGCTTGCCTAAGCGGTCGGTGTGCCCTTCCCTGGATTGACAACCCGGAAAGCAGGCGCTAGCTTACCGAGCTGCGCGAAGAACGCGGGCGTAGTTCAATGGTAGAACTCGAGATTCCCATTCTCGTAATGAGGGTTCGATTCCCTTCGCCCGCTCCACCCGATCCCCGAGTTGTCTCCTTGGTGCCCTCCGTTGCAGCCCCGCAGCGACCGAACCGGGATCACCGCGACGGAAGCCCCATCCGTTTATCCGCCCCATCCGGCGGCCAGCGAAGAGATCGTGCCCCATGTCCTTGAACGACGATTGGTTCACGGAGGTCGCCTCCGAGGGCGGTTGTGCCTTCTCGCTCAAGATTCGAGAACGGGTGTACGCCGAACAAACACCGTATCAGCATCTCGCCATCTACGACACCGAGGCGTTCGGCTATCTCATGACCCTCGATGGCTATATCATGCTGAGTACGCGGGATAACTTTATCTATCACGAGATGCTGAGCCATCCGGCGTTGTTTACCCATGCGCGGCCGCGGCGGGTGGCCATCATCGGGGGCGGGGACTGCGGGACGCTCCGGGAGGTCCTCAAGCACGACACGGTGGAAGCCGTGACTCAGGTGGACATCGACGAACGGGTAACCCGGGTGGCCGAACGGTTCTTCCCGGAGTTGTGTGAGCGCAACGACGATCCGCGGGCCGAGCTGCGGTTCGAGGACGGCGTCGCCTGGATCGAGGCCGCCGAGGCCGGCTCACTGGACGTTATCATCGTCGACAGTACCGACCCGATTGGGCCCGGTGAGGGCCTGTTCCAGAGGCCATTCTACCAATCCTGTCTGCGGGCGCTCGCCTCGGGGGGGTTGCTGGTGCAGCAGAGCGAATCGCCCTTCTTGCACACCGAGTCCATCATCAAGCCCATGCAGGAGGCGATGCGGACCGCCGGTTTCTTGGATCTGTTGACCTGGCACTTCCCCCAGCCGGTCTACCCGACCGGATGGTGGACAGCGACCCTGGCCTGTAAGGACGAGCCCATCACCAGCTTTCGCGAAGAGGCGGTGGATGAGCGGCCCTTTGCGACCGACTACTACAATAGCGCCATCCACCGGAGTGCGACCGCGACGCCGGAGTTCTTCCGGCGGGCCCTCATGGGGGGCTGATCCCCCCGATAATCCCGTCTCGCCGTCGCCCTGAGGGATCGGCATGCTTCGTCTCCTGCGCCGCGCCCCGGAGTTGGTTGTCTTGATGGGGCTGGTGGCGCTTACCTACGCCGTGATGGGGGTGTTTGCCCAGGTGGCGAGCACCCCGACGCTGAGTGCCTTCGAGGCCTGGCTCATCCTCTTGGGGGCGTTTCTCCTCAGCCTTCTCATCGCCATCGTGGCGGTGATCGGCGGGGTCGGGGGTGGGGTGCTGTTCACCCCCCTCCTGTTGGCCTTTACCTCCATCGATACGCTGGTGATCCGGTCGACGGGGCTGGTCGTCGCCATGTTCAGTGGCCTGGTATCCTCCGGCCCGTTCATGCGATCCGGCCTAGCCGATATCCGACTCGTGATCTATTGCGCGGTCCCGATCATCCTGGGTGCCGTGCTGGGGGCGGCCGCCGCGATTCATCTGGCCGCCGCCTTGGGGGGTAGGGGGGATGCGCTGGTGCGCTTGTCGTTGGGGCTTTTGCTCATGGGCGTCGCCACGGTTCTCGTCGCCGGCGGGTCCAAACACGAGTACCCTGAATCCCGGCGAATCACGCCCCTGAGCGCTCGTCTGGGGTTGCATGCGGACTATTGGGAACCGTCGTTGGGCCGTCGGGTGCCTTATCAGGCGAACCGGGTCGGCCTCGGCGCGATTCTGTTCTTGGGGGTCGGATTCGTCGGTGGGTTCTTCGGTCTGGGCGGCGGCTGGGCCGTCGTTCCGGTGCTCAACTTCGTCATGGCCATCCCGCTCAAGGTCTCCGCGGCCTCCAGTGGGGTGCTCCTGGCCCTCGGCAACGCGGCGGCGGTCTGGCCCTACATTGTTGCCGGGGCCCTGATTGCGGTGTTCGCCGTTCCTTGGATGATCGGGCAGGTGATCGGGGGCATCCTCGGGGCCCATATCTTGACCCACATCCGCGCGAGCCTGGTGCGCCGGGTGCTCATCGGATTGCTCGTGTTGACCGGGATCAAGCTGATCGCCCGCGGACTCGAAACGCTCTTGGGTCTGTCCATCCCGATCCTTTAGGCAGCCGGCCCACGGGCCTCCGCGCGGGGCGCGTGGGGCAAAGCTGGCGCCGCTCACGACCGCGTATCCCGAGGAGGTCGCCACGATGCCCTTTGCCACCGATTCCTTGCCGATCGCCCGGGCCGGGCGGGCCTATGGGGCCATCGTCTATTGGGGGACACTCGTCGGGACGGTCATCGCCTTGGCCGGCTTGGCGGTCAGCTTCATTACCCCGCACCATTACGCCGATCCCAACCGTTTACTCGCCGGCGTGTGGTCGGGCGATTCGGTGGAGGCCATCTGGGCCGCGGCCGAGCGTCCCCAACCGTCGGGGCATTGGTATCTGCTCCATCTGGATGCCGGCGATGGATGGATGACCCTCGGATTGGCCCTCGGCGTCTTCACCGTCATCCCCGGTATCCTCGCCGCTTCGGCAATCCTCGGGTGGTATCACCGGGCGCCCTTCTATGCGGGGCTCGGAGTGAGTGCAGCGGCCATCACCGGGGTTGCCATGACCGGTTGGCTGTAGTCCGTCCCCGGGGGCGTTGAACGCAGGATTGAGACCACCGAGATCGTCATGATGCGCGCTGGCCACCCCTCCTACACCCCCTTGGCGGAGCGGATGCGCCCCCAGCGGCTCGAGGCCTTTCATGGTCAGGCCCATCTGGTCGGGCCCGAGGGGCCGTTGCGGCGTGCCATCCGCCAAGAGGGCCTGCATTCCATGATCCTCTGGGGGCCACCCGGTACCGGTAAGACGACCCTGGCGCGACTCCTCGCGGTGCAATCGGGGGCCGGCTTCCAGCGATTGTCCGCGGTCATGGCCGGGGTCAAGGATCTACGGGCGGCCGTGGATGAGGCGAAGGCTGCGCAGGCAACCGGTCGCCTGACGATCCTGTTCATCGACGAGATCCACCGTTTTAACAAGGCGCAGCAGGATGCCCTCCTGCCCCATGTGGAAGACGGCACCATCGTCTTGATCGGGGCGACGACCGAGAATCCGTCCTTCGAGGTTAACAAGGCCTTGTTATCGCGGACGCGGGTGTACGGCCTCGAACCCCTTGGTTCGGCGGATCTGGAGGCCGTCATCGAGGCGGCGCGAACGGACCCGCGCTGTGGGCTCGGGGGGTTGGGGCCCGATGGGGCGGATCCCTCCCTGGAACCGGAGGCCCGGCGATGGATCGCCGAATCGGCGGACGGGGACGCGCGGCGGGCCTTGAATCGTCTCGAACAGGCAGCCGCCCAGGCGACCGTCGAGGGGGTGATTGGCCCGTTGACCGTCACCACCGTGACCGGGGTATTGGAGGAGCCGGTGCAGCGCTTCGATAAAGGGGGCGATGCGTTCTACGATCTGATCTCCGCGTTGCACAAGTCGATCCGTGGATCGGCACCGGACGCGGCCCTGTATTGGTTGGCGCGGATGATCGAGGGGGGGACGGACCCCCTCTATCTGGCCCGACGGCTGGTGCGGGTGGCCAGTGAGGATATCGGCAATGCGGACCCCCGCGCCTTAACCCTGGCCTTGGACGCCTGGGACACCCAGGAACGTCTCGGCAGCCCCGAAGGGGAACTCGCCCTGGCCCAGGCAGCGGTGTATCTCGCCTCCGCCCCCAAGAGCAATGCGGTGTACACCGCCTGGCAAGCGGCCCGGGCCGATGCGCAGCGATACGGTTCGCGTGCCGTGCCGGTGCACCTCCGCAACGCCCCGACGCGGCTGATGCGTGAACTCGGATACGGCCGGGACTACCGGTATCCCCACGATGAGCCCGAGGGCTATGCGGCCGGTGCCCATTACTTCCCGGAGGATCTGGCGCCGCGGAGCTACTATCATCCGGTGGACCGGGGCCTGGAGGCCAGGATCCGGGAACGGCTGCAGTATCTGGCGGCACGGGATCGGGGGGCGGAAGGCGGCGGGTCGGGTGAGTGAACGTCGCCGGGTCTCGGTGCCGGTCCCCGGTCGAACATCCCTCGGTTCGGCCGTTCTAAAGCGCAACGGGGCGTAGCGCCGATATGGCCCCCGCGTTTAGCGATTGAATCGAGTGGGAGGATGGCAGCGATGTCCGATCGTGTTGAGAAGACCGAGGTGGAGTGGCGGGAAAAACTCGCGCCACACGCCTTTCATGTCACCCGTGAGGCGGGGACAGAACCGCCTTTTACCGGGGCCTACCATGCCGAGAAGACCCCCGGGCTGTACCGCTGCATCTGCTGTGATGCCCCTCTGTTCCGTTCGGATGAGAAGTTCGATTCCGGAACCGGCTGGCCGAGCTATTGGGCGCCGGTGGATCCCGAGGCGGTGGTGACTCGCCGGGACCAAAGCCTGGGCATGGTCCGAACCGAGGTCTTGTGTGCCCGTTGTGATGCCCACCTCGGCCATGTCTTCGAGGACGGGCCCCGGCCGACGGGGATGCGCTACTGCATCAACTCGGCGGCCCTCAACCTCGAGCCGGCGACCTAGCGTCGATGGCGGATGGGCGCGCCCGGCATGGGGAAGACCCGGGGTCGGCTGGGGGTTCGGGGACTCACCCGCCGGTCCGCGAGATGGGACCGACGACCCGCCGGCGCGCAACCGCCGGCGGGTCGTCGGTGGCCTCATCGCCGGGGTTGCCCTCCTCGCGGCCATCGGTTTGGGCCTGGTGCCCCTGGAGCTCGCCGTGCGCGATGCGGAGGCCGGGTTGCGGGGGGGTTGGCGGAGCAGCGGCCGATTGACCTGGGCCTCGGGGTGTTCGCCGTCTTCCTAATCGGTAGCCTGCTTTTCATCCCGTTGACCGTGTTGATCCTCGCGACGGAAGTGGTTTTGGGGCCGCGCGTCGGGGTACTGTATGCCTATGGGGCAACCCTGGGGACCTCGCTCGTGGTCTTCTGGGGGGTCCGACGCCTGGGCGGGACCTGGATGCGGCGACGGCTCGAGGGGCTGTACGTGCTTGCGGTGACCGGGCTGGTGATCACCGGGCGCGCCCTCTGGCTGTCGTGGGGGCCAGGGCTCGCCCTCGGAGGGGTCACGGTTCTTGGGCTGGGAATGCTTGTTTACCGTCAACGACTCCTACACCACAGCGGATCTCGGCATCCGGACCCCGTGGCCTAGGGATCCGCCGGCTCCGAACGGGGGGGTTCATCGTCCGACTGGAGGCGCCAGCCAAATCCAGCCGCATCCAGTTGCGCCTGAAGCCATTCGAAGGCGGCCTCGGAGGCGCTCTGCGGTCCCTTGACCCCGACCTCGACCCGGTACGGGCGGTTTGCGCCAAGCCGCGGCAGGCTGAAGGCGCGAACCGCCGGGAAGGCGCGTTCAAGCCCTTCGAGTGTGTCGATGAGGGCGCTTTCCGGTACATCGTGAACCCACAGGGCGTGTATCGCATTGGGTTCCCCGGTCCCGCGTGGGGTGAGCTGGTCCAGGCACCAGGACATCATCGGCCAAGCCAGTTCCGGGAAACCGGGCAAGAAGAAGTGGTTGGCGAGGCGAAATCCGGGGATGCCGTTGACCGGATTCGGTACCAGATCCGACCCCTCCGGGAGCTCCGCCATGCGAATGCGGTGGGGATATAACGCGTCGCCGAAGCGCGCCTGGAGGCATTCGACCGCCTCGGGGTGACGCGTCAGCCCGACCCCGGCGGCGTCGGCCGCCGCCTGTCGGGTGACGTCGTCGGGCGTTGCGCCGATGCCGCCGCAGGCCAGTACCCAGTCTGGCCCCGTGAGGGATTGCCCGAGGAACGCCGCGAGGCGTTGACGATCGTCACCGACCCAATGCGACCAGGCGAGTTCCAGCCCCCAGGTGGGCAGGATCTCGATCAGGTGGGGGAGGTGCTTGTCCCGGCGCCGTCCGGAAAGGAGTTCGTCGCCGATGACGATCAGGCCCACTCCCACTAGCGTTCGGCTCCGAGGGCTAGGGCATTCGCTCGGCTCGTATCCGGACTGAACGGGCAAGCCGCACCGCTCACGGGTGCACGCCGCCAGTCCTGGGTCTTGTCCAAGACCAGGTCGGCGAGAAAGTCGAGATGCGACGGATTATCGTTAAGGGCTGGGATGTACTGGAACTTCTCGCCCCCGGCTTCGAGGAAATAATCGCGGTTTTCCGACTCGATCTCTTCGAGGGTCTCCAGACAATCGGCGGAAAACCCGGGGCAGATGACGTCCAGCTCAGTGATCCCCTCGCTCGGCAGTTGCTTCACCGTCTCATCGGTGTAGGGCCGCAGCCATTCCTCACGTCCAAATCGGGATTGGAAGGCGAGCTGCCACTCCGCCTCGGAGAGCCCCAAGGCCTCGGCGACGAGGCGTGCGGTCTTGTGGCATTGGCAATGGTAGGGATCGCCGCTGAGGAAATAGCGCTTCGGGACACCATGGAACGAGAACAGCAGGCGTTGGCCCCGACCATGGGTCGCCCAATGGTTGCGGACACTTTCCGTCAGCGCCTGGATGTAGCCCGGCTGGTCATGGTATTGGGTGTTGAAACGCAACTCGGGGAGCCAGCGCCACTGCTTCAGGGTATCGGCCACCGCATCGAATGTGGAGCCCGTGGTCGAGGCGGAATACTGAGGATACAGGGGCAGCACCAGGATGCGTCGACAGCCTTGGTCCTTGAGCGTCTCCAGGCCCTGGTTGATGGAGGGGTTGCCGTAGCGCATGCCGATGGCGAAGCGGATCGAGCCCTCCTCGCTACGGAACCGCTCGTGGAGGCCTTGGCATTGGCGTTGGGTGATGCGGAGCAGCGGCGATCCCTCATCCGTCCACACTTCACGGTAGGCCTCCGCCGAACGCGCCGGGCGTGTCCGCAGGATGATCCCGTTGAGGATCAGCCACCAGACGGGGCGCGGGATCTCGACGACCCGCGGATCCCACAAGAACTCCGCGAGATAGCGCTTGAGGGCGGACTTTTCCGGGGCATCCGGCGTGCCCAGATTGGTGACTAGAACCCCGATGCGTTCGGGCTCCCCGTGCTCGTAGTCTTGGCCAATATAGCGCATGGTGTTGTCTCTCGGTGCGGATGACTTCCCGGGGCGCCGAGGGGGATCGGATCGAGACGGACGGCTCGTCGCGTTCGTGCGGCTATGATCTCGGCGGGTGACCCCAGCGATAGAGGCGGTGGTGTGTGGCAGCAACCGTCGGGCGGCTCGCGGCGCCTGCGAACGGCGGTGCCGCTAACACGCGTTCCTTTGACCCGCCCGCATCCCCAGGGATTCCCGTTGCCTGGATCGGTGCCTTGGGGAGGCCGCCCGGGACGGGCCTCGCCCGGTCGTGCAACGGGGACGCCAACCTTACGCGAGGCTCGGCCTGGGCCGCAACCATCGGGCGCCGGGTTGCATTCCCCCGGTCGCGCCTCAACGTTTCGCCATTTCAGACCGGGGTCGCCTCGCCCATGCCCGATGGGTTCGCGTGGCGTCTGCTGATCGACATTCCGATCACCATGCCCGTTTGGGCGGGAGGTTAGACGATTGCGGTCATTTGGAACGTCTCGAGCCACGCGGCAGCGTACGATCGACCTGTGGCCTTTTCGGTTGGCCTTGTTGGGGGGGCTTCTCGGCGGGGGCTTGTTCCTTCAGGGGCTCCACGCCCAGACGGCAGGCGAGGCGGATTCCGTCCCGTCACGGACCGAGTCCGCAACCGCGGACAACGCATCGGAGGACGCCCCCGGGCTGATGGACCGGATGCGTGAGACCGTGCAGGATACCGGGGAAGGCCTCGGGCGGGCTGCCAATGCGACGCGGGAAGAACTCGAGCACGTCGGGGAGCGTACCCGACGGGGCGTGGATTCTGCGGTTGAAGGCACCCGGTCGCGGGTCGAAGCGGGTGCCGAGAACGCTCAGGAGGCGACCGACAAGGCCTTGGACGCCACCCGGGAACGGGCCCGAGAGGGGCTAGAATCGACTCAAGAGGTCCTCGAGTCCCTCCAGCGTCGCCTGCGCCCCGATAACGCGAGCCGACGCGCACCCGAGCCCACGCCCGATCCGTCCGACGGGTCATAACTCATCCCCGGGCGCCACCCGCGGGTGACGGCCGCCGCCCTTGGGCTCGGCCGGGCGGGCAGCCTACGTCACGGGGGCTGCCCGCCCGGCCGGCCAGCCTACGTCACGGCTGCCTCGGCGCGCCGGATCAGGCGCGGAACATGTCCTGGGTGATGGCGTTGTACCAGCCTCGAGCATAGATCGCCTCGAGCCGGCGAACGCCTGGCGCGGGATCCATGGGGCTCAATCCCCCAGCGCCTTCCACCGTGACGAGCTGTCCATCCTTGTAGTCATAGACCATCGCTACGGAAATGCCGTAGTGGTCGCCCACGTCGCTGTAGCACGTGTTGACGAATGACGGCCGTTCCATGGGTCGATCCTCGAGCGCCGAAACGATCGATGCGGCGCAGATCTTGGCCTGGCTGTTGGCTGAATAACCGGATTTTGGCATCGGACCGGCGATCGCCGCGTCGCCGATGACGTGGATGTTCGCCACCTGGGTGGACTCGAAGGTCTTGTGTTCCACGGGGCACCAACCGGAGTCGTCCGTGAGGCCGGCGGCGTCCGCGAGGCGGTTGGCCTTTTGCGGCGGGACCATATTGATGACGTCGGCCTGGATCTCCTCGAAATCGGCCCGCACGATCATGTCGTCGGCGAGGATCTCGAAGTAATCAAAGGAGCCTTCGGTATCCATGGCGGTGCTCCAGTCCGAGCGCTTGACCCACTCGATGTTGTAGTCCAGCTCCTGCCAGGCCTGTTGATACAGCCCCTGCTTCGAGAACCCGTCCTTGAAATCCACGATGAAGACCTTCGAGTTCGGCTTGTTGTGTTTAAAGTAATTCGCGACTTGGCTGGCGCGCTCGGGCGGTCCCGGGGGGCACCGAAACGGATTCGGGGGGGCGACGAGGACGAAGGTCCCGCCGTCCGGCATCCCTTCCAACTGCTGGCGCAGTTTCTGGGTCTGCGGACCGGCCTTCCACGAATGGGGGATCGTCTCGGCGACGGTTTCGTCGTAGCCCTGGATCCGGTCATACCGGAAGTCGATGCCCGGTGACATGACCAAGCGGTCGTATTCGAATTCGTCACCCCCCTTGGTGCGGACCGTCTGGCGCTCGCCGTCCACGCCGACGACCTCGTCGTAGACCATGTTGATCCCGACGCCGTCGCGCAGCTCATCGTAGGTGAAGGCGATGCTGTCCATCGGCCGCACCCCGGAGATGACCAGATTGCTGAACGGGCAGGTCCAGTAGGTCTTGTTGCGCTCGATCAGCGTGACATCGATGTTCGAGCCCATGCGCTTGACGTACTTCGCGGCGATCGCGCCGCCGAATCCGCCGCCGACCACGACCACCTTCGAACGCGCCTTGGCCCGGGCGGGTTTCGCGCCGAGGAGTTCGGCTCCGAGTCCCCCGGCGAGTCCTGCACCGCCGAGCTTGAAGAATTCACGTCGTTTCATTATTGGGCCTCCTTCTGGGCGAGATATTTTGCCATCGCCTGGATGTCGGCATCGCTATATCCTTTAGCGATTCGGTTCATGACCGTCGCTGGCCGGGTTCCCTGCTTGAAGGCCTTCATAGAGGTCACGATATAGTCAGCCTCGAGCCCAGCCAGCGGGGCGATGGGCCCCGGGCTGTGGCCTTCGTATCCGTGGCAGCCGGCGCAGGTGTTCGCCAGGATCTTGCCGCGGTCGATTGCCTCGCCGGCGGCTGCCTGACCCAGGGGCAGCGCTATGAGAACGCCTAACAGGCCGGCCCAGAGCATGCTGGAGCCCGCTCTCTTGGAAGTCGTCATTCAAACCTCCCGCACAACTGTGGTAACGCTAGAGTGGTTCATGGTCGAGCGCACCCGCCGGGGCCGAGTTTCTCGGCATCGCGTCGAGGGCACCAATGTCGCTTGTTCCCCGAGCTGCTCGTTGTCTAAGTGATCGAGTGCCCTCGGTGCCTGCACCGAGCCCCTCAAAGACTAGCGAGTTTTTCCCGACAATCAAGTGTCCGGCGCGCATTGGGAAATGAATCACAATATGGTTATTCAATCATGACTGAAGCAACTGCATCGGTGAGCCACTGCCCGCCCGAGGGTTGAGTCTCTAGGACGATTGGCCCGGTCGTTCGCTCTTGACGCGGTTCGGATCCTAGCCGAGACGTATGGTAGCGTTCATCGGGCGGGATTGCGACGGGGCAGGTCCGCACCGATGTGATAGGGTGATAAAACTTATTTACACTTAGACTTCGAGCAAAGTCGCGGATAATCCGCTATTATCGGAGCGTTTCTCAAGTTGGGGCACGCCGTTCGCTGCGCTCGAGCGAGCGTATTCGCTGGGATCCCGGATTTCCTCGCGTTTTTTTCGTGCGTCTGGAGGTGATCATCGTGACTGAAGACGAAGAGAAGAAGATCCTGGAGAGTCCCCCGTGGGGCACCTTTGCCGTACTGTTGGTGTACATCGCCGTATTCGCCGGCCTGTGGGGACTGATGTATGTCGGGCTCTTGGTGGCTCGCGGACCTGTTAGCTAGGAGGTTCAAGGCAAATGCACATTGACCCGCTCGAGAAGGTTTGGGTCGTCCTGGTCGGCGTACTGACCTTCGCCATGTTGGGTGTCATTTTCTACACCGCCTTCGCGTTCGGCGAGAGCGGCTTCCATCCGCCCGCGAACGTTGAGACCATCGATGGCGTGAGCATGCACATCCCACCGGAGTGGGTGGACGACCCGAGCTCGGTCAATAACGGCGAGTTCAACGAGGCCAACCTGGGCGTCACCGTCAATGACGATGGCTCGGTCAACGTGACCATGGTCGCCGCTCGGTACGGGTTCTACCCTCAAAAGATCGAGGTGCCGGTGGATACCCCGGTCACCGTGCGCATGGCCACCCCGGACGTGATCCACGGGTTCCACGTCGAGGGGACCAACATGGCGAGCATGGTCTTACCCGGTTACGTCTCCGAAGTGACAACAACGTTCAACGAGACCGGTGAGAAGCCGATGTTCTGCAACGAGTTCTGCGGGCTCGGCCATCACTACATGTGGGGTCGCTTCACCATCGTCCCGAAGGACGAGTTCACACCGAAACAGGGGGTCTAGTCCATGCCTGACGCGATGCGACCAGCGGCACTCACCCTGAGCCACATGTGGGTCGCCTTCATCACCTTCTTGGTGGCGTGCCTCATGGGGCTCTATCAGGTGCTCTTGCGCGCCGAGGTGATCCCGGCCTGGGACGCCGGCTATTATGCCTCCGTGACGGCGCACGGGACCATTATGGGCTACGTGCTGACGACCTTCTTTATCGTCGGCTTCGGGTACTACATCGCGGCGACCAGTCTCAAGCGGGCCATCTGGAACCGCCCCTTGGCCTGGATCGGCTTCCTCACCATGCTCGGCGGGACCTTGCTCGCCACGTGGGCCATGCTGACGGGGCAGGCCTCCGTGCTCTACACCTTCTATCCACCAGCCACGGCCCACTGGGCCTATTACGTGGGGGCGGGCCTGCTCATCGTCGGTTCCTGGGCCTGGATCCTGATCATGCTGGTGATGCTGGCCCAATGGAAGCGCGACAACCCCGGCCAGGTTGTGCCCCTGCCCATGTTTGCGAACGTGGCGAACGCCCTGCTGTGGTTCTTCACCACGCTGGGGGTCGCTGTTGAGGTGGTGGGAATGCTGATACCGCTCTCCCTGGGATGGGTGCAGACCGTGGATGTCGGATTGGCTCGAACCTTGTTTGCCTGGACCCTCCATCCCATCGTCTATTTCTGGCTCATTCCCGCTTATATCGCCTTCTATGTCTTCATGCCCAAGGCCGCCGGCGGGCGCCTTCTGAGCGATGAGATGGCACGGGTCGCCTTCATCATGCTGCTCGTGTTCAGTCTGCCCATCGGCTTCCACCACCTGTACATGGATCCCCAGCACGCCGATGGCTGGAAGCTGCTGCACGCCTTCGGCACCTTCATGGTGGTGATCCCGACCCTGATCACCGGCTTCACCGTCATCGCTTCGCTCGAGATCGCCGGTCGACTGCGTGGGGGTAAGGGGCTGTTCGGCTGGATCAAGACCCTGCCCTGGGGGAATCCCATGGTCCTGGCCACCGGTTTGGCTTTTCTGATCCTGACCTATGGTGGCTTCGGCGGCGTGATCAACGCGAGCTATGCCCTGAATGCGGCCGTACACAACACCCAGTGGGTCACCGCGCACTTCCACGCCATCTTCGGCGGCACGGTGGTGATCATGTACTTCGCCATCGCCTATTACCTCTGGCCGAGCCTCACCGGTCGCCAGCTGTTTTCCGTCGCCATGGCCCGTCAGCAGCTGTGGTTGTGGTTCATCGGGATCGTGGTGCTGACCTTGCCGTGGCATATCCTTGGCTTGCTCGGCCAACCGCGTCGGGTGGCGAGTATGCCCTACGGCGAGGAGATCGCCGGGCCCTGGAACATCTACGAGTACCTGATGATCCCCGGCGCGCTGATCATGGTGATCTCAGCGGTGCTGTTCGTTTGGAATCTGGCCGTCAGCCACGGGCGTGAGCGGGTCGAGAGCCGCGAGGTCGGATACGCCGAGCCGATCAAGCAGCCGCTCAAGCTACCCCATGCCATGAACGGGTTTGCCCTGTGGAGCGTCATCGTGGTGATCTACATGGTCATCTCCTTCGGTTATCCGATCCTGCAATTCTTGCTGCCCGAGTCCCTGGGTGGCCTCGAAACCCATAGCCCGACCTCCTGGGGGTGGTAATCCATGCAGAAACGCTTTGCTTTTCTCGCGGCGGCGGTTGCCCTGGTCGCCCTGTCGCTCAATCTGACGGCCGCCGCACCCTCTTCCTACGTGGCCTTCACGTCCGAGACGCGGCAGTTACTCGCCTCGGGTGATCCGGAGCGAGGTCAAGAGCTCTTCCACCAGACCCTTGAGGGCGCTGGGGTGAACTGCGCCGGTTGTCACGGTCGAGAAGGCGCCAGCATCAACCCCGCCTGGCCCTCGCTGGCCGGCCAGAATGCGGCGTACCTCTATAAGCAGCTCAAGGACTACAAGGTGGGACGGCGCGTGATCGACGATCGCTTCGGGGCCCTCATGGCGGCCTATGCCAACTACCTCAATGACCAGGACATGGCGGACGTTGCGGCCTACATGGCGGAGCAGGATCGGCCGGAGGCCACCGGCCGGTACAGCGGGGTCCCGAACGAGCTCCTGCCGGATCAAGAGCTCAGCCAAGCGGAGCGGCTCGTTAAGCGGGGCGACGGGGCGCGATTGATCGCCGCCTGCGCCTCCTGTCACGGGACCCAGGGTCAGGGCCAGGGGATCGCCGTACCGGCACTGGCCGGTCAAAACCCGGTTTATTTCAAGGAAACGATGCTTGCCTATAAGGAGCAGGTGCGGGCCAACGACGTCTACTCCGTCATGCGCAATATCGTCGCCGAGCTGACCGACGAGGAGATCCGTCAGCTGGCGGCCTACTACGCCGGGATGGATTAAGTCGCGCGTTCACGCGCCGGGGTTGCGGCCTCCGCAACCCCACCCTGCCGGGGGCGTTCTCTCCCTGATCCCCTGCGCGCTCCGCCTTCAGGCGCGATCGGTATCGCGCCCCGAGCCTGGTGAGTGCCATGGCCCCAACGCCTTGTTTTCACTGTGGTCTTCCCAATTCGCCAAACAGCGCCTGGACGCTCGAGATCGAGGGCCGAGTCGAGCGGTTCTGTTGTCCCGGCTGTCGAGCCGTCTGCGAGGTCATTCACGGTAGCGGTTTGGGGGATTACTACCGCTATCGCGATCAACCGGCGCCTTCCGCTCAATCCGCTGAGGCGGCCTCCCGCGAGGCGCTGCGCGTGTATGACGATCCGACGATCCAGCGGAGTTTCGTCCGGGGGCTGGGTACGGAACGCGAGGCCTCGCTCATCCTGGAGGGGATTCGTTGTCCGGCGTGTTTGTGGCTGAACGAGCACCATCTCCGGCGGACCGCTGGCATCACGGCGGTGGAGATCGATTACAACAGCGAGCGGGCCTGGGTCCGTTGGGACCCGGAGCAGATTCCGCTCAGCGAGATCTTGGCCGCGATCGAGGCCATCGGCTACCGCGCCCATCCCTACGATCCGGTGCATCGCGAGCAACTCACGCAACTACAGCGCCAGCGCAACAGCAATCGCTTGCTTTTCGCCGGCTTGCTGGGGATGGCGGTGATGGAGGTGGCCTTGGCCACCTACATCATGGGTGGCCCGAACCCCGATGGCACGCTGCCCTTGTGGGTCACTCTGGGACGTTGGACCAGCCTAATCGCCGCGGCGGCTATCCTGATCTTCCCGGGGCAGGAATTCTATCGGGGGGCGTGGAACGACCTCCGGCACGGGCGATTGGGGATGGATGTCCCCATCGTCCTCGGGTTGTCCCTGGCCTTTGGTGGCAGCGTCTGGGCGACTATGACCCAATCCGGTGAGGTCTATTACGACTCCATCGGGATGTTCGTCTTCTTCGTCCTCGTGGCGCGTCGATTCGAGCTCTCGGGGCGGCTCCGGGCGGCGCGCTTCGTCGACGAACTCGCCCGGATCACGCCGCGGCGTGCCCGACGCGTGGACGACGACGGGACGCACACCGAGGTCCCGGTCTTTCAGCTCGAGCCGGGCGAGCGGATCGTGCTTCGGCCCGGTGAGGGGATACCGGTCGATGGATGGATCGTGGCCGGGCGCGGTCCCCTCGATGAGGCGGTGCTCACGGGCGAGGCCCGGCCCCGGGAGCGGGGGATCGGTGAGCCGGTCTACAGCGGCAGTGTCAATCTGGAGCAGCCCCTGACCGTGGAGGTCACCCACCGCAGTCAGGATTCGACCGTCGCTCAACTCCAGGCCCGGCTCGAGGAGGCATTGCGCGGTCGGCCCCGCAGTGCCCTGCTGGCGGAGCAGGCGGCCCATTGGTTCATCCCGATCGTGCTGATGTTGGCGGCGGGGACGGCATTCGGGTGGTGGCCGGTCGACCCGGCCCTGGCCCTCGAGCACACCATCGCGGTGCTCATCGTCACCTGCCCCTGCGCCTTGGCCCTCGCCGCTCCGGTGGCGGTGTCGGTGGCGGCGGGCCGATTGGCGGAGCTCGGGGTCTTACCGTTGCGTCTGGAGGCGCTGGAGGCGTTGGCCAAGGCCGATGTGTTCGCCTTCGACAAGACCGGAACCTTGACGCACGGGGATCTCCGCATCGTGGCGACCCGCACGCGATCGGGTGTGGATGCGGCCGAGGCCTCGAGGCTTGCGGCGGCCCTCGAGGGGCCCTCTGAGCATGTCATCGCCCGCGCCTTCCGCGGGGTCACCCGCGGGGCCGATGGTGATCCGCCAGAGACGCCGCCGGTGACGGACTGGCGGAATCACCCGAGCGAGGGTGTTAGCGGGGTGATCGAGGGGCATCCCTACCGTTTGGGTCGGGCCGAGTTCGTGGCCTCGGCCGGCGAGGTGCTGCCCGATGGGTTGTCCCAGCCCTCGGAGTGGGCGGGTCAGGAGGCGAGCGTGTTGTATCTCGCGCGCGACGGGGTCGTGATCGCCGCCTTTGCGCTCGATGATCGGGTGCGCGAAGCCGCCTTGACATTGGGGCCGGCCCTGCGCGCGACGGGCATCAACGACTGGGCCATCTTGAGCGGGGATAGCCCGGCACGGGTCGAGGCCCTGGGGGAGCGGCTCGGCGCCGATACCGTGCTCGGCGGGGTGCGGACCGAAGACAAGCGGGGTTGGATCCAGCAACGGCAGGCTGAGGGTCGGCGGGTGGTGATGGTCGGCGACGGCCTGAACGATGCGGCCTCGCTTGGGGCCGCTGACGCCTCCGTGGCGGTGGCCGAAGCGACCGAGCTCG
The DNA here is from genome assembly GCA_964346755.1 of uncultured Ectothiorhodospiraceae bacterium. Classification (GTDB taxonomy): domain Bacteria; phylum Pseudomonadota; class Gammaproteobacteria; order CAYFWJ01; family CAYFWJ01; genus CAYFWJ01. Next base: position 326 of record CAYFWJ010000010.1, on the reverse strand, counting down.
CCCAGCTCGGCAGCGATTTCGTCCTGCTGCAGTCCGATCTGACGGTGTTGGTTGAGGCACGTCAGCTCGCCCGTCGCATGCGCCGTATCATCCGCCAAAACTTCGCTTGGGCCGTGGGGTATAACCTCGTGGCGGTGCCCTTCGCGATCGCGGGTCTCATACCCCCCTGGGGCGCGGCGCTGGGCATGTCGGCGAGCTCTCTGGTCGTCGTGTTCAACGCCTTGCGTGTCCGCCGGCTCGGACGGGCCGCCGCCGGGGGCCGAGCGCGCGCCGCGCGGGGCGGGCCGGCCCTGACGGGTGCCGCCCATCAGCCGTCCCGTGCCTAG
>CAYFWJ010000009.1:8461-42257 GCA_964346755.1 uncultured Ectothiorhodospiraceae bacterium | reverse complement strand
GCCGGTATTCAAACGAGTCGATACCTGCGCCGCGGAGTTCGCCGTGGCCACGGCGTACCTGTATTCCACCTACGACGAGGAATGCGAGGCGGACCCGACGGACCGCACCCATAAGATCTTGGTCCTCGGCGGTGGCCCCAATCGCGTGGGGCAAGGGATCGAATTCGACTACTGCTGTGTCCATGCGGCCCTGGCCTTGCGTGAGGACGGCTACGAGACCCTGATGGTCAACTGTAACCCGGAGACCGTATCCACGGATTTTGATACGTCAGACCGGCTGTACTTCGAACCCCTCACCTTAGAGGACGTCTCCGAGATCCTGGATCGGGAGCACCCGAGCGGGCTGATCGTTCAATATGGCGGCCAGACCCCCTTGAAGTTGGCCCGCGATCTCGAGGCCGCCGGCGCGCCAATCATCGGAACCTCCCCGGATTGCATCGATCTGGCCGAGGACCGGGAACGTTTTCAGCGGTTGATCGGCGATCTCGAGCTCCAACAGCCGCCGAATCGGACGGCGCGCACGGAAGACCACGCCCTGGGGCTCGCCGCCGAGATTGGCTATCCCCTCGTCGTGCGCCCCTCCTATGTACTCGGCGGGCGAGCCATGGAGATCGTCTTCCGCGAAGAGGATCTCCGCCGTTACATGCACGATGCCGTCGAGGTCTCGAACGATTCCCCTGTCCTCCTGGATCGTTTCCTCGACGATGCCGTCGAGGTGGACGTCGACGCGGTGTGTGATGGGACCCGGGTCATCATCGGTGGGATCATGGAACACATCGAGCAGGCCGGCGTCCATTCCGGGGATAGCGCGTGCTCCTTGCCACCCTACAGCCTCTCGGACGACATATTGCAGCGGCTGGCCACCGAGACCGTGGCGCTCGCCCGATCGTTGCAAGTCGTTGGCCTGATGAATGTCCAATTCGCGATCCAGGATGACACGATTTACGTGCTTGAGGTGAATCCGCGGGCCTCGCGGACCATTCCATTCGTCTCGAAGGCGATCGGGCAACCCCTGGCGAAGATCGCAGCTCGCTGCATGGTCGGTCAGGGACTCGACACCCAAGGCATCCAAGACCCGGGACCGTTGCCTTATTTCGCGGTCAAGGAAGCGGTCTTCCCGTTCATCAAGTTCCCGGGCGTTGATCCCCTGCTGGGGCCGGAGATGAAGTCCACTGGCGAAGTTATGGGGATCGGCCGCAGCTTCGGGGAGGCCTTCGCCAAGAGTCAGCTAGCCGCGGGTGGCGAGCTCCCCGCCAGCGGTAGCGCCTTCATCAGCGTGCGCGACCGGGACAAATCGGCGGCGACGGAAGTCGCTCGGCAACTCCAACGACGAGGCTTCCGGATCGTTGCCACGCGGGGCACCCGAGACCACCTGGAGCAAGCGGGGATCGCCACGACCCTGGTGAACAAGGTGGCGGAGGGACGCCCGCACATCGTCGATATGATCAAAAATGGCCAGATCGCCCTGATCATCAATACCACCGAAGGCAAACAGGCGATCGCCGATTCGTTCACCATTCGCCGTGAAGCCCTGCAACATAAGGTCTACTACACGACAACCATCGCCGCCGCTCGGGCGACTTGCCAGGCCCTCGAGCATCTGCCGCCCACGCGGGTGAACCGGCTGCAGGCATTACACCAGGAGTTGAGTTATGGCACGAGTTCCGATGACGGTTCGCGGAGCCTCCCTGCTGCGGGAGGAATTGCAGCGTCTCAAGACCGTTGAACGTCCCCGAATCATCGAAGCCATTGCCGAGGCGCGCGGTCATGGGGATCTCAAAGAGAACGCCGAGTATCACGCAGCCCGTGAACGCCAGAGTTTTATCGAGGGTCGCATCAAAGATATCGAAGCCAAACTGTCGAACGCCGAGATCATCGATGTGACCACGCTGGACGCGAACGGCAAGGTGGTCTTCGGCTCGACCGTCGAGATCATCGAAGACGGAAGCGACCAGGAGATCACCTACCGGATCGTCGGGGAGGATGAGGCGGATATCGAGGCCGGCCGTCTCTCGTTCACCTCACCGATCGCCCGCGGACTGATCGGCAAGGAGGAGGGGGATACGGTTACGGTTGAGGTGCCGGGCGGCAAAAAGGTCTTTGACATCATTGAGGTCCGTTACGAGTAGCTCGCAAGCGCGAGTCCCATCCCGAGATTCCACCTCGGTTCACGCATCGTCCGCAATGGCCCATGACTCGTAAGCGCTCCGCCCGCCAATGGCATCGGCAACACCAAGCCGATCCCTACGTGCGCGAGGCCCAAGCCGGTGGCTACCGCTCGCGGGCGATCTACAAGCTGATGGAACTGGATCGGCGGGACCGACTCGTCCAATCCGGCATGACCGTCATCGACCTCGGTGCGGCGCCGGGGGCCTGGTCCCAGTACGCGCAGAGCCGGGTCGGGCCGAAGGGCCGCGTCTTAGCCCTCGACCGTCTGCCCATGGACCCCATCGAAGGAGTTACCCACGTTGAGGGCGACTTCACGGAGGAATCCACCCTGGCCGAGATCCAGGGGTGGGTTGAGTCCCATCGGGTTGACCTTGTAATGTCGGATATGGCCCCCAATATGTCGGGAGTCGATGCTGTCGATCAGCCGCGATCGATCCACCTGGTTGAGCACGCCCTCGATCTTGCCGAGCGCGTGCTCGATCCCGGCGGGCGCTTCGTGGCCAAGGCATTCCAGGGGGAGGGTTTCGATGCGCTGGTACGGACACTGCGAGGCACATTCCGCGTCGTCGCCATCCGCAAGCCGGACGCATCCCGAGATCGGAGTCGCGAGGTCTACCTGGTGGCTCGGAACCTGGCCACCCCGAAACGTTCCAAAATACCTTAGATTCGGCCGTTAAGGTTGGGGTATCACATTGAACGATCTAGTCAAGAACATCATCCTTTGGGTGGTCATCGCCGTCATCCTGATGTCCGTGTTCAATAACTTCGGAACACAGACAGGCGGTGCTCAGCCCATGTCCTACACCTCGTTCATCGAAAAGGTTCGATCGGGGCAGATCAGCCAGGTCACCATCGACGGCCGAGCGATCGAAGGCCGGACGAATGCGGGGGACGCGTTTACCACCTACAGCCCGGAGACTGATAATCGGGCCCTGGTCGGTGATTTGCTCCAAAACAACGTGGAGATCACGGCGACTCCGCCGGATCAAACCTCGCTGCTGACGCAGATCTTCATCAGCTGGTTCCCCTTCTTGCTGCTCATCGGCGTCTGGATCTTCTTTATGCGCCAGATGCAAGGCGGCTCGGGCGGCCGAGGTGCCATGTCGTTCGGCAAAAGCAAGGCTCGGCTGATGAATGACGAACAGGTCAAGATGACCTTCCAGGACGTCGCCGGGGTTGAAGAGGCCAAGGACGACGTCGTCGAACTCGTGGATTTCTTGAAGGATCCGTCCAAGTTCCAAAAGCTCGGCGGCAAGATCCCCCGCGGCGTGCTGATGGTGGGTCCGCCGGGAACCGGTAAGACCCTGTTGGCCAAGGCCATCGCGGGCGAGGCTAAGGTGCCGTTCTTTACGATCTCAGGATCCGATTTCGTGGAGATGTTCGTCGGGGTTGGTGCCTCGCGGGTTCGGGACATGTTCGAACAGGCCCGCAAGCAGGCCCCATGCATCATCTTCATCGATGAGATCGATGCGGTGGGTCGGCAGCGCGGCGCCGGGCTCGGCGGAGGCCATGACGAGCGCGAACAGACGCTCAACCAACTCCTCGTGGAGATGGACGGGTTCGAAGGCCACGAGGGCATCATCGTGATCGCAGCGACCAACCGGCCCGACGTTCTCGATCCGGCCTTACTCCGACCCGGCCGTTTCGACCGCCAGGTCGTGGTGCCGCTGCCCGACTTACGCGGTCGGGAGCAGATCCTGCAAGTCCACATGCGCAAGGTCCCGATCGCCGAGGCGGTCGACGCTCGGGTTACCGCTCGAGGTACACCCGGATTCTCCGGTGCGGATCTCGCAAACCTCGTCAATGAAGCGGCGCTGTTTGCGGCGCGAGCCAACAAGCGAGTCGTGGATCAGGCCGATTTCGATCGCGCCAAGGACAAGATCATGATGGGTGCCGAACGCAAATCTATGGTGATGAGCGAGTCCGAGAAGGAGCTGACGGCCTATCACGAGGCCGGTCACGCCATCGTTGGGATTACGGTGCCGGATCACGACCCGGTCCACAAGGTCTCGATCATGCCGCGCGGGCGGGCCCTCGGCGTCACCCTGTTCCTGCCCGAGGAGGATCGCTACAGTCATACCAAGCAGCGCTTGGAGAGCCAAATCTCCAGCCTGTTCGGAGGGCGTCTTGCCGAAGTCTTGGTCTTCGGCGAGGATCACGTGACGACCGGTGCCTCTAACGATATCGAGCGAGCGACGGAGATCGCGCGGAACATGGTCACCAAGTGGGGCTTGTCCAGTAAATTGGGACCGTTGACCTACTCCGGTGATGACGAAGAGGTCTTCCTCGGGAAATCGGTGACGCAGCACAAGAACGTCTCCGATGAGACCGCGCATATCATCGACGAGGAGGTTCGCGCCTTCATCGACCGCAACTACGAGCGGGCGGAGCAGATCCTTCGCGAAAAGCGCGACAAGCTTGATCTGATGGCCCAGGCGCTGATCCGTTACGAGACCATCGACAGTGATCAGATCGCGGACATCATGGCCGGTCGGACCCCTCGCCCCCCGAGGGATTGGGATAATAATCGGCCGGATGCCGGCGCAACGCCAGGCAAGAGCGAGGAACAACCGGTCGGTGGTTCGCCCCCCGATGACCCGATCGGCGATCCGGCCAGCTAAAGGCCCAGAAGCGGGGGGCTCCCGAGCCCCTTAGGGACGGGCGGTTTATCGGAACGGCCCCCCACGGATGGTGGGGGGCCTTTTTTTGTCTGAACGAGGAGTTCCCACCATGCAGCTCGATTGTCCGCGCCACCCCCTGGACCTCTTGCGTCCCCGCGTCATGGGGGTGTTGAACGTCACCCCCGACTCGTTCTCGGATGGCGGTGACTACCTCGGGATCGACGCGGCGCTCGAACGCGCCGATGCGATGGTCGCCGAGGGGGCGACCGTGATCGATGTTGGGGGTGAGTCGACACGGCCGGGGGCGGATCTCGTGCCCGTGGACGAAGAGCTGCGACGCGTCATCCCGGTGATCGAACGGCTCGCCGAACGCCTGTCGGTACCGATCTCGATCGACACGAGCAAGCCCGAGGTCATGACGGCCGCTGTTCGGGCAGGCGCGGAGTTGATCAACGATGTCAATGCGTTGCGTGCCCCTGGGGCATTGGAGGCAGCGGCCGCCGCCGAGGTGCCAGTGTGTCTTATGCACCGTCAAGGCACACCGAAAGACATGCAAAAGGCACCCCACTACGAGGACGTGGTCGACGAGGTCCACCGTTTCTTGGCGGAACGACTGGCGAAGGCCGAACGCGCTGGCATCCCCCAAAGCCGGATTGTCCTTGATCCAGGGTTCGGCTTCGGCAAGAATACGGAGCACAATCTCGCGTTATTCCGCGCGCTCGCCCACATCACCGACATCGGCCGGCCTGTCTTGGTCGGTCTATCCCGCAAGAGCCTGCTCGGGCATCTGACGGGGCGGCCGATCCAAGAGCGGGCCGCTGCCAGCGTCGCCGCGGCTTTACTCGCGGCTCAGCGAGGAGCCCACCTGATCCGTGCCCACGATGTTGGAGCGACGGTGGACGCCCTCGCTATTCATGACGCCGTTTGCCATTGACCGCGTAGGGGAGTTCCATGACACGACGGTATTTCGGCACGGATGGTATTCGGGGCCGAGTCGGCCAATATCCCATGACCCCGGACTTCGTTCTCCACCTGGGTTGGGCCGCGGGGCGGATCCTCGCGCCCGAGGGTGGGGCTCGAGTGGTCATCGGCAAGGACACGCGCATCTCGGGTTATATGTTGGAGTCCGCCCTCGAATCCGGCTTGTCCGCCGCGGGCGTCGACACCCTGTTGCTGGGCCCGATGCCAACCCCTGGCATTGCCTACCTCACCCGCGCCTTCCGAGCCGCGGCCGGCGTCGTGGTCAGTGCCTCCCACAATCCTTACTACGATAACGGCGTCAAGTTCTTCGGTCCGGACGGCAATAAACTCGCCGATGCGACCGAGTTCGCGATCGAGGCGGCCCTGGATGAGAAGCTGAGCACCCGGCCCTCGCGTGAGCTCGGTAAGGCGGAACGGATCGTGGACGCCCGCGGCCGCTACGTCGAATACTGCAAACGCAGCCTCCCCTTGAATCTCGGGCTTCAGGGTCTCCGTCTCGTCTTGGATTGTGCAAACGGGGCCACGTACGCCGTTGCACCGAGCGTTTTCCGCGAGCTCGGCGCGGAGGTGATCGAGCGAGGGGCGCAGCCGGACGGGCTGAATATCAACGATGCGTGTGGCGCCACCGCACCTCAGGGGCTTGCCGAGGCGGTTCAAGCCACGGGGGCCGATGCGGGGATCGCCGTCGACGGGGACGGGGATCGCGTCATCATGGTGGATCATCGGGGTGAGATCGTCGACGGGGACGAGCTCCTCTACATCATCGTCAGTGGTCGCCACCACCACGGATACGCCGTGCCGGGCGTCGTCGGCACCCTGATGTCCAATCTCGGCCTGGAAGAGGCCCTGCAACGACTCGAGATCCCGTTCGAACGAACGCGCGTTGGCGATCGTTACGTCCTGGAGCGTTTACTCGCAAACGACTGGCTCTTCGGCGGGGAGACATCGGGGCACATCATCTGCCGGGAACAGGCCACCACCGGCGACGGCATCATCTCCGCCCTGCAAGTGCTCAGTCAAATGGTGCTTCAGGCACGCCCCCTCCACGAGCTCAAGCAGGGGATGGACAAGCACCCGCAGGTGCTCATCAACGTACCGACTCAGCGATGCATCTCACTCAATCAAGAGCCCGCGATTCAATCGGCTGTATCGCTCGCTGAACAACTCCTACAGGGGGTCGGACGGGTCCTGGTTCGACCCTCGGGCACAGAGCCCCTATTGCGCGTTATGGTCGAAGGACGCGATAAGGGGCTGGTCGACCGGGTGGCCGAAGATCTGGTCAGTGAAGTGCGCCAGGCGATCGGCTCGGGGGCCTAACAGGAGTTGGAATAAGCGACACTCCGCGTTATAATGTATGGCTTTACGAATAACGGCGACGCCCTATGCGAAAACCTCTGGTCGCAGGCAATTGGAAGATGAATGGCACGCGGGATGGAGCCATCGCGCTTGCCCGGGCTGTACGCGATGGGGTTAGCTCAACGTCGGTAGCCGATAGTGCCTTGTGTCCCCCGTTTGTCTTCCTCGCCGATCTTCAAGCCGTCTTGCAGGGAACCGAGATCGGGCTTGGGGTTCAAAACGTCGCAGACCAAGCAGAAGGTGCCTACACGGGCGAGATATCCCCTGCAATGGCGTCAGAATTTGGATGCCGTTATGCCATCGTGGGCCACTCGGAGCGCCGCAGCCACTACGGCGAATCGGATACGCTCGTCGCTGAGCGGTTCGCATGCGCGCAGTCGACCGACTTGATACCGATCCTCTGCGTGGGTGAGACGCTTGACGAACGCGATGCGGGGCACACAGAATCCGTTGTCCAGCGACAGCTCGACGCCGTCGTGCAGCAGGTTGGTATTTCCGCTTTGAAGCAATCCGTTGTCGCCTATGAACCCGTTTGGGCCATCGGGACCGGTCGGACCGCCACACCGGATCAAGCTCAAGCGATGCATGCGTTTATCCGCGGATACATTCGAGATCGCCAAGCGGACGTGGCCGAATCCCTTCAGATCCTGTATGGAGGCAGCGTCAAAGGCAATAATGCCGAGACCCTGTTTGCCGAACCGGATATCGACGGGGGTTTGATCGGTGGGGCATCCCTGAAGGCTGAGGAATTTCTCACGATTTGCCGTGCGGCGGGCTAGATGGCCGTGCTTTTAGGCTGCCACAACACGTACACGCGGATCGGCTTGCGCCCCGTTATGGCACGCGAGGCGGGTTCGATGGGTGAATTCGAGAGCGGAGTCGCTTTATGCTGACGAGCATCCTCCTGGTGTTGCATGTCCTGATCGCCGTCGCGCTGATCACCTTAATACTCCTCCAGAATGGCAAAGGCGCTGACGTCAGCGCCGCGTTTGGAGCCGGCGGCGGTGCATCATCGACCGTCTTCGGGTCTCAGGGGGCTGGTAATTTTCTGACGCGCTCGACGGCAATCCTGGCAACCTCCTTCTTCGTGGTGAGCCTGACCTTGTTCTATTTGGCGGCCCACCGGCAGCCGGATCAGGGGCTGGCCGATCAATTGGAGGCCCAACAAGGGGCTGGCCGATCCGAGGGCGCACCGGCAGCCCCAGCCTCCCCGGATTCTCAACCCTCCGACCCCAGGACCCCTGGGGACGTCCCAGAGTTGCCGCAATAACAGAGGAAGCCACTGGGCGCTCCCGGTAACACGCGAAACCCCGGAAACACGTCATGCGACAACGGCCAAACCCCAATGAGTCGCGTGCCGGGGCGGTGGTTCGCAAAAGATATTCCAAACGATCGTTCGCAGCAGACGCTTCAAATGCCGACGTGGTGGAATTGGTAGACACGCTATCTTGAGGGGGTAGTGGCTTTTAGCCGTGCCGGTTCGAGTCCGGCCGTCGGCACCATCACCGTAAGGTCGTCGAGTACGTATCGCTCGACGACCTTTTTTGTGAGCGCATGCCAAGCCTACGCCCAGCCGCCGACATCCTCGGAACGCCCCAAGTGGGCGTGAGGCGCGCCTACCAAACGCCTTACAAAGCATAATCCTTAGTTTAAACAAGCGTTTACCAAATCAAATGAGGCGTTTTTTACAGCCTTGACACAAATTCAACCGCTCGCTTAAACTCGGTGTGTTGCGGATAACGGCACCATCAGCAGCCACCGTGCACTAATGCGTTGCCAACCGTGGCGCACTCATCGCATCAAACCTCTGAGGCGTCTTCATGCTGGATGAGTACCTGCCGATCCTCCTCTTCCTGATCGTCGGCTTATTGATGGGGATCGGACCGCTGATCATCGGATCAGTCCTCGCTCCGAGCCATCCCGATTCGGAAAAGAATTCCCCGTATGAATGCGGGTTCGAGGCGTTCGAAGACTCCCGTATGCGGTTCGACGTGCGCTTCTATCTGGTATCAATCTTGTTCATCATCTTCGATCTCGAGATTGCGTTCCTGTTTCCCTGGGCGATCGTCCTCGACACAATCGGTACTCAGGGCCTAATCGCCATGGCGATCTTTCTGCTAATCCTGGTCGTTGGGTTCATATACGAGTGGCAAAAGGGGGCCTTGGAATGGGAATAGAAGGTGTAGTCGAGCGCGGATTCGTCACCACATCCGCCGACAAGCTGATCAACTGGGCACGCACCGGTTCATTGTGGCCGATGACCTTCGGCCTGGCCTGTTGCGCCGTCGAGATGATGCACGCCGGGGCCGCACGCTACGATTTGGACCGCTTCGGTGTTGTGTTTCGGCCGAGCCCACGCCAATCCGACGTCATGATCGTCGCCGGCACCCTGGTAAACAAGATGGCCCCTGCGCTGCGCAAGGTCTACGACCAGATGGCCGAGCCCCGCTGGGTCATCTCCATGGGCTCGTGCGCGAACGGCGGGGGCTACTATCACTACTCGTACTCGGTGGTTCGAGGGTGTGATCGGATCGTCCCGGTCGACATCTATGTGCCTGGGTGTCCCCCGACGGCCGAGGCACTAATGTACGGCATCCTACAGTTGCAGAATAAGATTCGGCGCACCAACACCCTTGCCCGTTGAGGTCGTCATGGCGTCTCCCGATCCGATACAAGCCCCGCTGGATGTGGTTGAATCCGCCCTCGACGGTACTGGAAGCAAGATCTACGCCGAGTATGGTCAAAGCGTGGCAAGGGTTCCCGCGGAGCGGCTTCGCGACGCAGCGGAACGATTAATCAATGACGAGCGCTTGGGTCTTCGTCAGCTCGTTGATCTGGCCGGGATCGATTACTTGATGTTTGGACTCTCGGAATGGGCAACCGAGGAATCCACCAACACCGGTTTTTCTCGAGCAGCGGAGAAGGGCAGTACAGGCCGGCTTGCCTTCGGTGACGAAGCCGAAGGCACCCAGCGCGAATTCCCCCGGTTCGCGGTCGCCTATAACCTTCTGTCGTACGAAAAAAACCTTCGCTTACGCCTGAAGGTCTACGCCCAAGATGACGAATTTCCGATGCTCCCTTCGATGGTGGATCTGTGGCCAGCGGCGAACTGGTATGAGCGGGAAGCCTTCGATCTCTACGGCATCATTTTCGATGGCCATCCGGACCTCCGCCGGATCCTGACCGACTACGGTTTCGTCGGGCATCCATTCCGCAAGGACTTTCCGCTGATCGGGCATGTCGAAATGCGGTACGACCCGGAGCGCCAGCGGGTGGTCTACGAGCCCGTTAGCATCGAGCCACGCGTCCTTGTGCCTCGGGTCGTCCGAGACGATCATCGCTATCTGATCGATCGCGAAACCCCTTCGTCGGCGGAAAAACCCGATGCCTGAGATACAAAATTACACATTGAATTTCGGTCCCCAGCATCCCTCCGCTCACGGGGTGCTAAGACTTGTCCTCGAGATGGACGGCGAGGTCGTGCAGCGCGCCGACCCCCATATCGGGCTCTTGCACCGGGCTACGGAAAAGCTCGTGGAGACGAAGCCTTACAACCAAAGCATCGGCTACATGGACCGTCTCGACTACGTCTCGATGATGTGCAACGAGCATGGATACGTGCTCGCCATCGAGAAGCTTCTCGAGTTGGATATCCCGGAGCGCGCCAAGTATATCCGCGTGATGTTTGATGAGATCACGCGGATCCTCAACCACCTGCTTTGGTTGGGTGCGCACGCCCTGGATATCGGCGCGATGACTATGTTCCTGTACTGCTTCCGTGAGCGTGAGGAACTCATGGACTGCTACGAGGCTGTCTCTGGGGCTCGCATGCATGCGACCTACTATCGCCCCGGGGGCGTCGCCCGCGATCTTCCCGACCGTATGCCGCAATACCAGCCCTCGCAATGGCGCTCTGACAAAGAGATCGAAGAGCTCAATGTGAATCGTCAGGGTAGCCTCCTGGACTTCATCGAGTCCTTCGCGCAGAGCTTCCCTCGCAAGGTCGACGAATACGAAACGCTGTTGACCGAGAACCGAATCTGGAAACAGCGAACGGTCGGTATCGGGATCGTCTCCCCCGAGCGCGCTATCGAAATCGGCTTCACCGGACCGATGCTGCGTGGCTCAGGCATCGCATGGGATCTCCGCCGGAACCAGCCCTACGAAGTCTACGATCGGTTGGATTTTGAGATCCCGGTGGGCAGCAACGGGGATTCCTACGATCGCTATCTCGTCCGTATCGAAGAGATGCGTCAATCGACCCGCATTATTCAACAATGCGTTGACTGGCTGCGTGCGAACCCCGGCCCGGTCATGGCGGATGACCGTAAAGTGGTCCCGCCTCGGCGCGAAGAGATGAAGGCCGATATGGAAGCGTTAATCCATCACTTCAAGCTCTTCACCGAAGGCTACGCCTTGCCGCCCGGCGAGGTCTACGCGGCCATCGAGCACCCGAAAGGTGAATACGGCGTTTTCCTGATCTCCGATGGGGCCAACAAACCCTATCGGGTTAAGGTCCGAGCCCCGGGTTTCGCGCATCTTTCGACACTCGACGAAATGGCACGGGGCCACATGTTGTCCGACGTAGTCGCCATCATCGGTACCCAAGATCTGGTCTTTGGCGAGGTGGATCGATGACAGGGTCAACGGCTCACAGTGCACTACAGGTTCAGCCCCAAGGCGAGTCGAACCAGCTTGATGCAGCGGTTCGCGCGGAGATCGATTTCTGGATCGAGCGCTTTCCCGCGGATCAAAAGCGGTCCGCGGTCCTCGGCGCCTTGAGGGCCGTTCAGCACCATAATGGAGGCTACCTCACGACGGCCCTCATGGATGCCGTCGCCGACTACCTGGATCTTCCGCAGATCGCGGTCTACGAGGTAGGAACCTTCTACTCAATGTTCGAGCTGGAGCCCGTGGGGCGTCATAGTGTCTCCGTGTGCACCAACGTTTCGTGCATGCTCAATGGGGGAGACGAGCTGCTCAGTGAAGTGGAACAGCATCTCGGCATCAAGGTCGGAGAAACCACTCCGGACGGGCGAATCTTCCTGAAGCGAGAAGAAGAGTGCCTTGCCGCCTGTGCCGGCGCCCCCATGATGCAAGTCGGCCACCGTTATTATGAGCATCTCACCCCGGAACGGGCCGTTGAGATCCTCGATGCACTGGAGTGAAGTGCGATGTCGTCCAAGATCTGCTACGCAACGCTCGATCACGAGAATCCCCACAGCCTGGAGACCTACCGGGCCCTCGGCGGTTACGAGGCCCTCGAAAAGATACTCACCGGCGAAGGGATGACCCAAGATGAGATCATCGAGGAAATCAAGGCTTCGAGCCTCCGGGGTCGGGGTGGTGCGGGTTTCCCAACCGGGTTGAAGTGGAGTTTCATGCCCCGCAAGAGCCCCGGCCAGAAGTACGTCGTGTGCAACTCCGACGAGAGTGAACCGGGGACTTGCAAGGACCGCGACCTGCTCCGTTACAACCCCCATGCCTTGGTTGAGGGTATGATCATCGCCGGCTACGCCATGGGGGCTAGCGTGGGATATAACTACTTGCGCGGGGAGTTCATGGATGAGGTCTACACGCGTTGTAGGCAGGCCGTAGAAGAGGCCTACGAAGCCGGCTATCTCGGCTCGAATATCCTCGGGAGTGATTTCAGTTTCGATCTGCATAACGTGCTTGGAGCCGGCGCCTACATCTGTGGCGAGGAGACCGCACTGCTCGAGTCGCTTGAGGGCAAGAAGGGCCTACCGCGTTTCAAACCGCCGTTCCCCGCCAATTATGGCCTATACGGCAAACCGACAACGGTTAATAACAGCGAGACCCTCGCGTCGGTTCCAGCCATCATCCGCAATGGAAGCGAGTGGTTTCTTAATCTCGGAAAGCCCAACAACGGCGGCACGAAGGTCTTCTCGGTCACCGGCCATGTCAAGCGCCCGGGCAATTTCGAGGTGCCCATGGGCACCCCATTCGCGGCGTTGCTCGAGATGGCCGGTGGGATTCGCGGGCAATCCGTAAAAGCGGTTATTCCGGGGGGATCATCGGTCCCTGTGGTCCCAGGCGGGGTGATGATGGAGACCGATATGGACTACGACTCCATCTCCAAAGCGGGCTCACTGCTCGGTTCAGGCGCTGTGATCGTGATGGCCGAAAACACCGATATGGTGAAGGTCCTACAACGAATCGCGCGTTTCTATTACGCCGAGTCCTGTGGCCAGTGTACGCCGTGTCGTGAAGGCACGGGGTGGCTGTATCGGGTCATTACCCGAATCATCGACGGCCAAGGCAGTCCCGACGACCTCGAAATGCTCACGGATGTTGCACGCAAGATTGAGGGTCGAACGATCTGCGCATTGGGCGATGCGGCGGCGATGCCGGTGCGAAGCTTTGTCGAACACTTCCGTTCGGAGTTCGAGCACTACATCGAATACGGGCGCAGTCCATTCGCTGAGGCACCCGCCTCGGCAGCATGATTCACGCCCCGGGGCGGCGGCGTCGCCCCCGGAGCATCCCGGCCGAAAGACGCGAGGCGAGCAGGGTCCTATGAGCGACCAAACGGTTACCATCGAGATCGACGGCCAATCCCTTACCGCCGAACCCGGATCGATGATCATGCAGGTGGCGGACGAAGCGGGGATCTATATCCCGCGATTCTGCTACCACAAGCATCTGTCTATTGCGGCCAACTGCCGGATGTGCCTCGTCGAAGTCGAGAAGGCGCCCAAACCGCTTCCGGCCTGCGCGACACCCGTGCGGGATGGCATGAAGGTCTACACGCAGTCCCCGCTGGCCCTCGATGCCCAGAAGGGCACTATGGAGTTCCTCCTCATCAACCACCCACTCGATTGCCCGATTTGCGATCAGGGTGGTGAATGTGAGTTGCAGGATGTCTCGATGGGGTTCGGCGCAGATATCTCGCGTTACACGGAAAGCAAACGGGTCGTGCGGGACAAAGATATCGGCCCCTTGATCGAAACCGAGATGACACGCTGCATCCACTGCACGCGGTGCGTCCGCTTCGGCCAAGAGATCGCCGGCATCCCTGAACTGGGAGCGACCGGTCGTGGCGAAGACATGGAAATCGGGACCTACGTGGAGCGGGCGCTCGAGTCCGAGCTCTCTGGAAACGTGATCGATCTGTGTCCCGTCGGCGCCCTCACCGCCAAGCCCTCGCGTTACCAGCATCGCTCCTGGGAGCTGCTTCAGCATCCGGTTATCTCCCCGCACGACAGCCTGGGATCCAATGTATACGTCCACACGCGAAGCGATCGCGTGATCCGGGCCGTTCCCAAGGAGAATGAAGCCATCAATCAAACCTGGATCGCCGACCGGGATCGCTACAGCTACGAGGGGCTCTACCACGACGACCGGGTGACCCAGCCCGAGATCAAGGATAAACAGGGACGATGGCATCCGGTGGATTGGTCCGACGCGTTCGAGGCCGTCACGGAGCGGCTTCGACGGACACTGGCCACGCACGGCCCCAAGGGGCTCGGGGCGCTCGCCTCCCCGAATGCCTCGCTCGAAGAGCTCTATTTGCTGCAAAAGATCGTCCGCGGACTCGGCAGCCACAATGTGGATCACCGCCTACGGGAGATGGTGACAACCGATCAAGCAGAACTGCCGACGATGCCTTGGTTGGGCGTGGCCTTACCGGAGGTAGAATCCATCCCGAACATCCTCTATGTCGGGGGGGATCCCCGGAAGGATGCGCCGTTGCTCAACCACCGTCTGCGCCGGGCGGCTCTAGCCGGCTCCGAAGTCGGGATCCTGAGTAACTGGCACCACGAGCCCAATTATCCCCATTACGGGGCATCCGTGGCACCGAACCAACTGGCGGGCACCCTGGCAGCGTTTGCGCAGCAACTGCTCGAGACCCAAGGCCGAGACGTAGCCACCGATATCGCGCACGCGGCGGAAAACAGTGAATTGCCCCCGGCACTCCGCACATTCATCGAGTCGATCGGAGCAACCGACCCCGCCGCGGACTCGACGGCTGCCCCACGCGGATGGGTCGTTTTGGGACCGGAGGTCGCAGCCCATCCTGACGCCGCCGCATTACGGTCCCTGGCGGGCGCCTTGGCCCAGGGGTTGGGCTGGCGCCTCGGCGTCCTTCCCTTCGGCGCCAATGGAGCGGGCGCCTGGCTCGCCGGCGCTATCCCTCACCGTCAAGCCGGTGGTAAACCGGTTGTCGATGGTGGGCTGAGCGCCGCAGAAATGCTCGCCGAACCCCGCTCCACCTATCTGTTGCTCGGATGCGAGCCCGAGCTCGACGCCTGGGACTCGGCCCAAGCACAGGCAAGTCTGGCGGCGAGCGATACGGTCATCGCCATGACCAGCTATGCGAGCGAAACACTCCGGGCCCACGCCGACGTCTTACTGCCGATCGGATCCTTCGTGGAGACCGCCGGAACCTACTGCAATGCGGAAGGGTTGTGGCAAAACATGCGCGGTACGGCCAGGCCATTGGGCGAGGCACGCCCGGGCTGGAAGGTCTTGCGCGTTCTCGGAAACTACCTCCAGCTCCCTGGCTTCGAGTACGTCAGCGCCGATGAGGTGCGAAACGAGCTGAAATCGACCTGCCGCAGCATCCAGCTCGACAACACGATGCCTCAGCCCTCGGGATCCTCGACGGCGTCCACGCCACGCGCGAACGAATCGGTTCAACGGATCGGTATCACCCCCATCTATGGCGTGGATTCGATCGTTCGGCGGGCCCCAGCCCTGCAGCAGACCCCAGATGCCGAACGCGCTCGGGTCGCGCGCATGAATCCGGCCACGATTGAGACCCAGGGATTGGCTCGTAGCCACCACATCGACATCGGCCAGGGCGAACACCGAATCCGGTTGCCCCTCGTCTCCGATGAGCGCGTTCCGCCGGGGTGTGTGGTCATAGCGGCGGGTATACACGAAACCCAGGGGCTCGGGCCGCGTTACGGGGCCGTCGAAGTGAGCGCCGTCGAACCGGTGGAGACCCATTAGATGAGCGCCACTCTCGAGGTCCTGTGGATCCTGATCCAGATTACCTTCATTTTGGCGCCGCTCATGCTAGCGGTCGCCTATCTGACGTTTGCCGAGCGACGCGTCATCGGCGCGATCCAGTCCCGCATCGGCCCTGACCGGGTCGGCTACCGGGGACTGCTGCAGCCCATCGCCGATGCGGTGAAGATGCTGTTCAAAGAGATCGTCGTCCCGAGCAACGCCAACCGGTTTCTGTTCTGGTCGGCACCGGTTCTGACGATCGCACCCGCAGTAGCCGCCTGGGCCGTGATTCCCTTCGACGAGGAACTGGTACTTGCCAACATCGATGCCGGACTCCTCTATGTCCTGGCCCTCACCTCGTTGGGCGTGTACGGGATTATTCTGGCCGGATGGGCATCCAACTCAAAATATGCCCTGCTGGGCGCGATGCGTTCCGCCGCTCAGATCGTCGCCTACGAGATCGCCATGGGTTTTGCCCTCGTCGGCGTCCTGATGGCCTCGGGCAGCCTCAACATGGGGGCAATCGTTGATAATCAGGCGGGCAGTCTGTTGCATTGGCATTGGCTTCCGCTACTCCCCCTCGTCATCGTGTACTTCATCTCGGGTGTCGCGGAGACCAATCGGGCCCCATTCGATGTCGCGGAAGGCGAGTCGGAGATCGTTGCTGGGTTCCATGTGGAGTATTCCGGCATGGCGTTCGCCGTGTTCTTTCTGGCGGAATACGCCAACATGATCCTGATCAGCGCCTTGACGGCAACGTTGTTCTTTGGAGGATGGCTCTCCCCATTCGAGGGGATACCGGTACTCGAGGGCCTCTTCGCCTGGGTTCCCGGATTGTTCTGGTTCCTGCTCAAGACCGCAATCTTCCTGTTCTTGTTTCTATGGTTTCGGGCGACGTTCCCCCGCTACCGCTATGATCAAATCATGCGGCTCGGTTGGAAGGTCTTCATCCCGGTGACACTCGTCTGGATCGTTTTTGAGGGCGTGTTGGTCGCCTTTAATGTCGGGCCGTGGTTCGCCTGAGGGGGTATTGATGAACGCACTGCAGCAGTTCTTTCGGAGTTTCTTCTTGATTGAGCTTCTCAAGGGGATGCAGTTGACCGGGCGATATTTCTTCACGCGGAAATATACCGTTCAATACCCCGAGGAGAAGATCCCGCAGTCCAATCGGTTTCGGGGCCTGCATGCGCTACGCCGGTATCCTAACGGCGAAGAGCGTTGTATCGCGTGCAAGTTGTGCGAGGCGGTTTGTCCCGCCCTAGCGATTACGATCGAATCGGAGGAGCGACCGGATGGAACTCGGCGGACGACGCGCTATGACATCGACTTGTTCAAATGCATCTACTGCGGCCTCTGCGAAGAGGCCTGCCCAGTTGATTCGATCGTCGAAACCCGAATCCACGAGTATCATTTCGAACGTCGCGGCGAACAGATCATGACAAAGGATCAGCTCTTGGCGATCGGCGATCGATTTGAGGACCAGATCGCGGCGGACCGCCAGTACGACGCGATGTATCGATAAGCCTTCGAGAGGCCCCCGGGATGTCAGCGGGCTGTAGCCGATCAGCCGAGTTGGATAGTCGGCTGATCGATACGTTAGGATCGTGTTTCGAGTGCGCCCATTGAATGCGGCGACACACGATGCCCACCCCGGGTGAGCCCGTCGAATCGATCGTTTCGTTCAATCGTTCCGATTCAGTCAAGTAGGCTTCGGGTTCGCGTCCCCGCTGACGACCCTGCACGGGCCACAGCGAGCGTGTCGACATCTTTGGGTTCGCGATCGGCGCGGTATCTGTCCGCGACGGGATCGAGCTATTGCCCCCTAGCCACGACCGTCCAAACACGCTATCGTGCATCGCCGTGGGCGGATCGTGACGAACACTCGTCGAACGTCCATCATCGCCCCACACATTGAATCACCCGATCCCGTACATCTGAGCGGCACGGTGTCGGGAATCATCGATCGGTAAGGCCCCGATCGGTCCTTGCAGACCGAATTCCCAAACGAGTGCGGTTTATGGGCATAGAAAAATTCCTGTTTTACGTGTTCGGCGCAATCACCGTGTTCGCCGCCTTTCGCGTTATAACGTCGCGGAATCCCGTCCATGCGGTCTTATTTCTTGTCTTGACCTTTTTCTCGACCGCAGCCACTTGGCTACTTCTCGAAGTCGAGTTTTTGGCCATCGCCTTGGTGCTGGTTTACGTCGGCGCCGTTATGGTGCTTTTCCTTTTCGTGGTCATGATGATCGACATCAACTTGACTCCGACTCGGGAGGGTTTCGCCCGTTATCTGCCCCTCGGCATCGGGATCGCGCTTGTCGTCGTGTTCGAGATGGTTGCCGTCGTGGGCTCGAATC
Source organism: uncultured Ectothiorhodospiraceae bacterium (assembly GCA_964346755.1). Lineage (GTDB taxonomy): Bacteria > Pseudomonadota > Gammaproteobacteria > CAYFWJ01 > CAYFWJ01 > CAYFWJ01. Next base: position 23,797 of record CAYFWJ010000009.1, on the reverse strand, counting down.
ACTTTACGACGGGTGTCGGATTTGCGGAAGCCAATGCCCCAGCCGAGGTCAGCAACACCGCCGCTTTGGGGCAAGCCCTCTATACTGAATATCTGTATCCGTTCGAGATCGCTGCGGTCATTCTCCTGGTCGCGATCATTGCCGCGATCACACTGACCATGCGCCATCGCCCCGACTCGAAGTATCAGGCGCCGCATGAACAGATCCGAACCGACCCGCGGCGTCGCGTGCGACTCGTCGATCTGCGACCCAAACCGACCAGCGCGGAGCACGCGGAGCCCGACCCCATAGCGGAAACGGCCAGCGGAGACGCCTCCGACTCAAGTTCCTGAGCGGCCTGCTTGGTGAACGGACGGGTCGGATAACCGACGGACGGGGACAGCGCCAAGCGATCATAACGCCCGGTAAACCCCGCTGGGCGGCTGCCGTTCGGCGGGAGAGGATATCCTCGGTCAGTCCTCGACCCCGCACCCTGTCCTCGATTGACTGAGGCACCTTTAATCCGGGATTTGAATCGTTCCATTCCCGCGTCGCGGGCCCTGTGCTCATGATTCAGCCACGACGGTTCAGGAGACAGCGTGATTACTTTGCCGGACTACCTCACCCTTGGTGCGATCCTGTTCGCCTTGAGTATGGCGGGCATCTTCCTCAACCGGAAGAATGTCATCGTGCTATTGATGTCCATCGAGCTCATGCTGCTCGCCGTGAACATTAACTTCGTCGCGTTCTCCGCCTTCATGAACGATCCCGCGGGGCAGGTCTTCGTGTTTTTCATCCTGACGGTTGCGGCCGCTGAAGCGGCAATCGGGCTGGCAATCCTGGTACTCCTTTTCCGGAAACGACAGACCATTAACGTCAACGACTTCGGCCAATTGAAAGGCTAAACGCCATGCAATCCATCTATCTGGCTATCGTCTTGGCCCCATTGGCGGGGGCGTTAATCGCTGGTTTCTATGGACAGACAGTCGGTCGTTCCGGTGCCCACAGCTTCACTATCGGCGGCGTCGGCATCGCCTTCCTTCTGTCGCTCTATGTCGTCTTCCGTCATACCGCCGGCGGTGAGCCGGTCTTCAACGAAAACCTCTACACCTGGATGCAAGTGGGCGATATCCACTTCGCCATCGGGTTCCTCGTTGATCGGCTCACGGCCTTGATGATGGCCGTCGTAACCGGGGTCTCCCTCGCAGTACACGTCTACACTATAGGTTACATGCGTGAAGACCCGGGTTACCAACGATTCTTCAGCTACATCGCACTTTTCACCTTTGCGATGTTGATGCTGGTCATGTCGAACAATTTCTTGCAGTTGTTTTTCGGCTGGGAGGCCGTGGGTCTGGTCTCGTATTTGTTGATCGGATTTTGGTATCGCCGAGAGTCTGCCATCCAGGCCAATCTAAAGGCCTTCCTGGTCAACCGGGTCGGCGATTTCGGTTTTCTATTGGGGATCGCCGCGATCGTGGTCACCACCGGATCACTCGACTACGCGACGGTCTTCGAGCAACTCCCCGCGATCCAGGACACCGCGATTACGATCATCGGCGATCAAAGCTGGCACCTTTTGACCGTTATCGGCGTCCTGCTGTTCATCGGAGCGATGGGGAAATCCGCCCAAGTGCCGCTCCATGTCTGGCTCCCAGACTCGATGGAAGGCCCCACGCCCATCTCGGCCCTGATTCACGCCGCCACGATGGTGACCGCGGGTATCTTCATGGTCGCCCGGCTATCACCGCTGTACGAACTCGCTGAAGGGGCCCTGGTGTTCATCCTGATCATCGGGGCCATTACGGCATTGTTCATGGGCCTATTGGGTCTCGTGCAGCATGACATCAAACGCGTCGTCGCCTATTCCACACTATCCCAGCTCGGCTACATGACGGTCGCACTCGGGGTCTCCGCGTATTCAGCGGCAATCTTCCACCTCGTGACCCATGCCTTCTTCAAGGCCCTGCTCTTCCTTGCCGCCGGTTCGGTGATCATCGCGCTCCATCACCAGCAGGACATGCGACGCATGGGCGGCCTCTGGCGCTACATGCCGATCACTTATGCGACGGCCCTGATCGGGGCACTCGCCCTGATCGGGCTGCCAGGCCTGGCAGGCTTCTTCTCAAAGGATGCGATCATCGAAGCCGTCCACTACAGCAATCGCGCCGGGGCCGAATGGGTCTACTGGATGCTCCTGGCCGGCGTGTTCGTCACCGCCCTGTACACGTTCCGGATGATCTTCCTGGTCTTCCATGGCTCTGAGCGCATGGACGAACATACCCGAGAACACGTACACGAATCACCCGCGGTGGTCACCGGCCCGCTGATCTTCCTGGCGGTGCCCTCCGCAGTCCTCGGGTGGTTACTTATCGGGCCACTCCTCTTTGGCGGCTATTTCGGAGACAGCCTGTTCGTGGCTGCCGGACACGACCCGCTGACCAAGGTCGCCGAATACTTCCACGGATCCCTCAGCTTCGCGCTTCACGGTCTGAAGACGCCCGCCTTCTGGCTTGCACTCCTCGGTGTGGTCACCGCTTGGGTCCTCTATATCGCTCGCCCCGAACTGCCGGAACGCATCGGCCGCGGTTTGCGCCCCGTCCATTATGTCCTGGAGCAGCGCTTCGGATTCGACTACCTGTACATGAAGGCCTTTCCCTGGGCGGGCCGAGGCCTCGGCGGCCTCGCCTGGCGCTTCGGTGATCGCGCCACGATCGACGGATTCCTGGTCAACGGGTCGGCTTTCGGGATCGGTTGGTTCGCCGGAATCGCCCGGTTCGTGCAGACGGGCTATCTCTACCACTATGCCTTCGCCATGATCATCGGGCTCGTGGCCTTTCTGACCTGGATCGTCTTCCTGCGCTAGGGCCACGCCCATTGGCCGCTCGACGTCATCGGAACCCGGTCCCGTCTCGGGACTGGGTTCCGACGTGCCCCGTTCTAGATTCTCGATTCAGCGATTGACGACGGATGCAAGCATGCAAGCAGACTGGCCCCTTCTGACCTTCCTCATCTGGACACCGATGATCGGTGGCATCATGGTGCTGCTGGCCGGCGATGAATCCGGACCCGCGGCCCGTCGGCTTGCGCTCGGGTTCGCCTCCCTGACGTTGCTGCTCAGCATCCCGCTGTATGCCGGCTTTGACACCGACACCGCAGCGATGCAGTTCCAAGAGCTGCATCCCTGGATACCCACCTTCGGGATCCATTACCACCTCGGGGTGGACGGGATCTCCATGCCGCTGATCCTGTTGACGGCGATTATGACCGTCATCGTCGTGATCGCGGCGTGGGAGTCGATCCAATACCGACCGGCCAGCTACCTCGCGGCGTTCCTGATCATGGAAGGGATGATGATCGGGACATTTGCCGCCCTCGATGCGGTGCTTTTCTACGTCTTCTTCGAAGGCATGCTCATCCCGATGTTCATCGCCATCGGCATCTGGGGCGGGCCGCGTCGCGTCTACGCCACACTCAAGTTCTTCCTGTACACCTTCCTCGGCTCGGTCCTCATGCTGGTTGCCTTGGTGTACCTTTACATCCAAGGAGGCAGCTTTGCGATCCTGGACCTTCACCAGCTGCCGTTAACCCTGACCGAACAGCTGTTCATCTTCTTTGCGTTTCTCCTGGCCTTCGCGGTCAAGATCCCCATGTGGCCCGTCCATACCTGGCTACCCGATGCCCACGTCGAGGCCCCGACCGGGGGTTCGGTCATCCTGGCGGCGATCATGCTTAAGATCGGCGGGTACGGGTTCGTTCGCTTCAGCCTCCCGATCGCCCCGGATGCGAGTGCCGCCGTTGATGGCTTGCTGATCGTTCTATCGCTCATCGCGATCGCCTACATCGGATTCGTCGCCCTGGTCCAAGAAGACCTCAAGAAGCTGATCGCCTATTCCTCGGTCGCCCACATGGGCTTCGTAACCCTGGGCGTGTTCATCATTTTTCGGATCTTGACCAGCGGCAACGAAGGAGCAAGCGATATTGCCGCCCTCGCCTTGTCCGGTGGCCTCGTCCAAATGATCAGCCATGGATTCGTCTCCGCTGCCCTCTTTCTTTGCGTGGGAGTGCTCTACGATCGGCTGCATACCCGGGAGATTCGGGCCTACGGCGGGGTCGCCAACACCATGCCGGTCTTCGCCGCGTTCTTGGTCTTCTTCGCCATGGCCAATGCGGGGCTACCGGGTACTTCGGGCTTCGTCGGCGAGTTCATGGTGATCCTGGCGAGCTTCCAAGCCGACTTTTGGATCGCCTTCGTCGCCGCGACGACCCTCGTGCTGGGCGCGGCCTACACGCTGTCCATGGTCAAACGCGTTGTCTTCGGTGAGGTAACCTCCGATGGGGTCGCCACGATGCAAGACATCAACGGCCGCGAATTCCTGATCCTCGGCGCGGTCGGCAGTTTTGTGCTCTTACTGGGGATTTGGCCAGAACCCCTCATCGACGTCATGTACCCCTCGGTGGAACAGCTCATCGAACAGGTGAGCCTCTCCAAGATCCCAGGCTGACAAGGCATTACGACATGCAGGTTCAAAGCGCGGACATCATCGCGGTTCTCCCCGAAATCCTGATGCTGGTTGGAGCCAGCCTTGTGCTCATCATGGATCTCTTCCTGCGAGACGAGCAGCGGGAGTGGATCTACCGCATCAGTCAGGGGACGTTGTTGGTCACGGTCCTGACGGTCCTCCTTCAACATGGCTCGACTTCTGCGACCGCCTTCGGTGGCATGGTTGCCGTCGATTACCTGGCGACCCTCCTGAAGACAGCGGTGCTCGGCTTGACGGTGCCGGTCCTCGCCTATTCGCGTGTCTATATTCAGGAACACGACTTGTTCAAGGGCGAGTACTTCGCCCTCGCCCTGTTCGGCGTGCTCGGGATGATGATCCTGATCTCCGCGCATCACCTCCTGCTGCTCTACCTAGGCCTGGAGCTGCTGGCCTTGAGCCTCTACGCGATGGTGGCCATGGACCGCGAGTCTCCCGACGCCCCGGAGGCAGCGATGAAGTATTTCGTCCTCGGGGCCCTGGCCTCAGGCATGTTCCTCTATGGGGCCTCCATGCTGTACGGGGTCACCGGGGACCTTCATCTGCTCGCGATTGCCGAGGCGCTGAGTGACCCCGAACTCTTGGAGGGGGCGGCGGCCCCGGTCGCGCTCGGGTTGACATTCACCGTCATCGGGATCGGTTTCAAGTTGGGCGTCGTGCCATTCCATATGTGGATCCCGGACGTATATCAGGGGGCGCCGACGAGTGTTACGCTGTTTCTTGGCGCGGCGCCGAAGCTGGCGGGATCGGCCTTGGCCTTGCGGTTGCTGGGGGAAGGGCTGCCGGCACTGGTCTCCGATTGGCAGGTCATGTTCGCCATCATGGCGTTGTTGTCATTGATCGTCGGCAATCTCGTGGCGATCGTGCAATCGGACATCAAGCGGATGCTCGCCTACTCCACGATCGCGCACATGGGATTCCTGTTCATGGCCCTATTGGGGGGCAACGCCGAGGCCTACGGGGCGGGTTTATTCTATGTGATCACCTACGGGCTGATGACGGCCGGCGCCTTCGGGGTCTTGTTGGTCAGCCGGCGCGGCTCCAACGAACTCATCTCGATCCACGACTTCAACGGTCTGAGTGCGACCTCCCCCTGGCTCGCCGGGGTCATGCTCTTGGTCATGTTCGCCTTGGCGGGCGTGCCGCCGACGGTCGGTTTCTATGCGAAGCTCCTCGCCATCGAGGTCGCCGTGGAAAACGGCTTCATCTGGCTGGCCGTCGTCGCGGTCCTGATGTCGGTCATCGGGGCCTTTTACTACCTGCGCATCGTCAAGAACATCTTCTTCGAACCCATCGATCATGAAGCCATCGTGGCCGTTGGATCACGGGATTCGAGGTGGCTGCTCGGGGCCAATGGGATTCTCATGCTGTTGCTTGGTCTGTTTCCGGCGAGCCTGATCGCCGTGTGTGTCCAGGCGGCAGCCAGCATCGCCTGACGAAACGAGGTCGATCCGGAACTCGGTGCAGTGGCTGAGGTCCTAAGCGAAATGAGGAGATTGCTAAAGGCCGTTCGATCGTTCGAGCCGACGCGGGTTGGAACGACACCGAGCACTCTGCACCGTGAGTGCACCAAGCGTGAAGAAAGGGTTGCACTTCCGGCTCAAAGAGCATATCCTAGCGGTTTACGGATGCGGGGTGGAGCAGCCTGGTAGCTCGTCGGGCTCATAACCCGAAGGTCGCAGGTTCAAATCCTGCCCCCGCTACCATTACGGATTGTGAGCGAAGCTCACGCGAAAGCCCCGTTTGGGGCTTTTTTGTTGTCTGTCTACCGGAATCATCCCTCGCGCCTTTGCCCGACCATCGGCCCGCTTCATTCCCGTCCCATGGCTGGCATCGCTCGCGAGGGTGGCCCGACGCCGAGCGATCGGCGTCGACCCCAGTCCGATCAAAACGCGGAGGCTCGAGGCGTGCGCGGGCGTCATCCCGAACTGGAGCGAGTGCTGGTCCCCGAGATCGAGTCGATGGGCTACGAGTGCATCTGGCTCGAATTCAAGTCGGGGATCTTACGGGTCTACATCGACCACCCCGACGGCGTTGGCCTCGCGGACTGCGAGCAGGTCAGCGACCAATTGAGCGGGGTCTTGGACGTCGAGGATCCGATCGCTGGCGAATATCGGCTCGAGATTTCATCACCCGGGTTCGATCGCCCCCTGGGGCGGCTGAACGACTTTGAGCGATTCACGGGGCGCCGCGCCAAACTCGTGCTTCGAGTGTCCCATCAGGGACAAAGGCGGTTCACGGGGGTCATCCTCGGCACCGATCCCACCACGGAGCAAATCACCTTGCGCGTTGATGAAAGCGATATCCACATCCCGTTCGACTCGATCGATACGGCGCGGCTGGATCCGCGTCCTTGAGCGTGTGGGGTGAACGCAACCTCGAGAACAAAGCCATGGTGATGAGGCGATGAGCAAAGAAGTTCTGATGGTCGTCGATGCCGTATCCAACGAAAAGGGCGTCGACAAGGAAATCATCTTCGAGGCCCTCGAATCGGCATTGGCCTCGGCGACCAAAAAGCGCTACTCCGACGAGGTGGACGTCCGCGTACACATCGATCGGCACACCGGCGCCTATCAAGCCTATCGGCGATGGACGATCGCCGAAACGGTCGACGATCCCGAGCGGGAGATCGCCTCGGACCATCCCCAGGTTCAGGAGCGCGGACTGGATGTCGGGGATAGCCTGGAGATCGAGGTCGAGGCGGAATCGTTCGGGCGGATCGCCGCCCAGACGGCCAAGCAGGTGATTGTTCAAAAGGTTCGAGAAGCCGAACGCGCCCTGATCATCGAGGCCTACTCGAGCCGCCAAGGGGAGCTCGTCTCAGGCACTGTGAAAAAGGCCGAACGGGGCAATTTGCATTTGGATCTGACGCAAAATGCCGAGGGACTGATCCCGCGGGAGGAAACGATCCCGCGCGAGAGCTTTCATATTGGGGATCGGGTGCGGGGGTATCTGCGCAAGGTCATGCCGGATGCCAAGGGACCGCAGCTACTGATCAGCCGAACGGACCCCGAGTTCCTCATCGAGCTGTTTAAGCTCGAGGTGCCGGAGGTGGGTCAAGGCGTGATCGAGATCATGGGGGCTGCACGAGACCCCGGGTCACGTGCCAAGATCGCCGTGCGTTCCCTCGACCCCCGCCTGGATCCGGTGGGGGCCTGTGTCGGGATGCGAGGCTCACGTGTACAATCCGTCTCCAACGAACTTCACGGCGAGCGGATCGATATCACCCTATGGCACGAGGACCCGGCGCAGTTCGTGATCAACGCCATGGCACCAGCCGAGGTCGTCTCGATCGTCCTAGACGAGGAGACACAGGCCATGGATATCGCCGTAACCGAGCAGAAACTGTCGCAAGCCATCGGCCGAGGCGGCCAGAACGTACGTCTCGCCAGTCAGCTCACCGGTTGGGACCTCAATGTGATGACCGAGTCCGAGGCCACCGAAAAGACCCAGGCGGAGATCCAACGCCTGGTGGAGCTGTTCACGACGGAACTCGAGGTCGATGAGACGGTTGCCGGCGTGCTGGTCGAAGAAGGCTTTTCCAGCCTCGAAGAGATGGCCTACGTCCCGACCAGCGAGCTCATGGAGGTCGAAGGCCTCGATGAAGAGCTCATCACAGAGCTCCGCAACCGGGCGCGAGATGCCTTATTGACCCAGGCGATCGCGAATGAAGAGCAGACGGACACGAAGGAACCATCCGCCGAGCTCCTGGCGATGGATGGGATGACCGATGAGCTGGCCCAAAGCCTGGCGGAGCAAGGGATCGCCACGGTCGAAGATTTGGCCGATCAAGCCGTCGATGACCTGCTAGGCATCGAAGGATTGGATCACGACGAGGCGTCCCGGTTGATCATGGCAGCCCGGGCACCGTGGTTTGCGAATGAAGCATAATGTAAGCGAATCGGAACAGCGATTAGTGCGACACGATAGTCAGATAGTGATCGGGGGTTGGGCGTGATGGCCGAAGTGACCGTGCGAGAATTCGCCGAAGACGTGGGTATTCCGGTCGAACGCCTACTTACACAACTTGGGGATGCTGGGCTGCAGGTAGCGGATGCCGAGGCCAAGATCACCGATAAGGACAAACATCAGCTACTCGAGCATCTTCGCCAGGCACACAGTAAGGGCGGGCAAGACCCCAAGAAGATCACACTCAAGCGCAAGAGTGTCAGTGAGCTCAAAGTCGGTGGCGGAAGCAGTAAGGGCAAGACGGTCAGCGTCGAGGTTCGAAAGAAGCGGACCTACGTCAAACGCAGCGTCGTTGCCGAAAAGGAAAAGAAACAGCGCGAAGCCCTGCGGGCTGAGCAGGCCCAACGGGATGAGGCTTCCCGCCAGCAGCGGGAGAAGGCCGAACAGCAGATCGAAGCGGGGTCACAACCGGCGGTGACGGAGGAAACCGCCGAGGCGCCCCCGACCGCCGAAGCCACCCCCGCCCAGACGCCGGCCGAGCCGACAGCCGTTGACGAGATCGCAGCGCCCGAGGGAGACGACACCCAGGAGGTCCCCGCGGACGAGGGAGCCGCATCCCCTGAAACGGCTCAGACCGGGGCGCCTGCCGACGTCGAGCAACGCCCCGAACCCATCGAGTCACCGACCCACCCTGCCGCGGCAGCCAGCGGCGACTCCAGCGAAGCCGTCGCCGAGACGGCAGAATCTGCCGAGGCTCCGCGGGAAGAAGCCCCACGCCGTGAAGCCCCGGCCAAGGGCAAGAAGCCCCCGAGCAAGGCGAAGACCGATAAAGGCCGACGCGAGGAACGTAGTCGTCCCGAGGGCAAACGCAGCCGTTCGGGCGGCGAAGCCGGCGGTGACGATGCCGGGACACGGGGCAAGAAACGGCGCAAAGGTGGTCGCTCGGGCAGGGGGGCGCCGGCGCAGAGCAAGCACGGCTTCGAACGGCCAACCGCCCCGATCGTTCGCGACGTCGCGATCCCGGAGACCATCACCGTCGGCGAACTGGCCCAGGGTATGGCCGTTAAATCGCCGGAGGTCATCAAGACCCTCATGAAGATGGGGGCCATGGCCACGATCAATCAACCGATCGATCAAGAGACGGCCGTTCTCGTCGTCGAAGAGATGGGCCATCGACCCAAGCCGATACGCGAGAACGAGATCGAGGAAGAGGTCATCGGCGAAGCAGCTGGCGAAGGCCATCAGATCGAGGCTCGTCCCCCCGTGGTGACGATCATGGGCCACGTCGACCACGGCAAGACGTCGCTGCTCGACCATATTCGCCGCACCCGCGTGGCCGCGGGTGAGGCGGGCGGCATTACTCAGCACGTCGGGGCCTACCACGTTGCCATCGAACGGGGGGTCGTGACCTTCCTCGACACACCAGGACACGCGGCCTTCACGGCCATGCGGGCCCGGGGTGCCCAAGTGACGGACATCGTCATCCTAGTGGTGGCCGCCGACGACGGCGTGATGCCGCAGACGATCGAGGCGATCCAGCACGCGAAGGCCGCCGAAGTGCCGATCGTCATCGCCATTACAAAGGTGGACAAGCCGGAAGCGGATCTGGATCGCGTGCGGAGCGAGCTGGCCAACCACGACGTCATCTCCGAGGAGTGGGGGGGCGATTACATATTCGTCTCGGTCTCGGCGAAGACCGGGGAAGGCATCGACGAGCTGCTCGAGGCCCTGCTGCTGCAATCAGAGATCATGGAGCTGAAGGCGCCGGTCGATGGCTCGGCCCAAGGGATCGTCGTCGAATCCAGCCTGGACCGAGGACGCGGCCCCGTGGCCACGATCCTGGTCAAGCGAGGTGTCCTACGCAAGGGCGACGTCGTACTCTGCGGGCTCGAATATGGTCGGGTGCGCGCTATGTTGAACGAGGCCGGAGAGAACATCGACTCCGCCGGTCCCTCAATACCCGCGGTCGTTCAAGGCCTCTCCGGGACCCCTCAGGCGGGCGATGAACTCGTGGTCGTGGGGGACGAGCGCAAGGCCCGCGAGGTCGCCTTGTTCCGCCAGGGCAAGTTTCGGGATACACGTCTCGCCAACCAACAGGCAGCCCAGCGCAGCAACCTCTTGGGCAAGATGCAGGAAGGCGAAGTCGCCGTCCTGCCCGTGCTGATCAAGACCGACGTGCAGGGCAGCGTCGAGGCCTTGCGGGATGCGCTCGAAAAGCTCTCCACGGACGAGGCGCGCGTCAATGTGATCGCGTCGGGTGTTGGCGGGATCAACGAATCCGACGCAAACCTTGCCATGGCCTCCAAGGCCTTGATGATTGGATTCAACGTCCGAGCGGACGCCTCGGCCCGGCGCACCGTGCAGGATAACGGGATCGACCTGCGGTACTACAGCGTCATCTACGAGGCCATCGACGACGTCAAACAGGCCCTCAGCGGCATGCTGAGTCCCGAGCTGCGGGAGGACATCGTCGGTCTTGCCGAAGTCAAAGATGTCTTTCGGTCACCGAAGTTCGGGGCCGTCGCTGGCTGCCTCGTGGTCGACGGTTCCGTCCGACGGGGCAACCCGATTCGCGTACTCCGGGATAACATCGTGATTTACGAGGGCGAATTGGAGTCCTTGCGGCGCTTCAAGGACGACGTCAACGAGGTTCGGGCCGGAACCGAGTGCGGTATCGCGGTAAAGAACTATAACGATGTCAAACCCGGCGATCAGATCGAGGTCTACGAGCGGATTGAGGTAGCGCGTTCCCTCTAGACGCGCACCCGGCAACCATTGAGCGTCTTTTCGATGAGATCATGCCCAAGGATTATCCCCGTACCCGACGCATCGACGAACAACTCCAACGGGAACTCGCTTCTCTGATTCGCGACCATGTCCAGGACCCGCGGCTCGGCATGGTGACCGTCTCAGCCGTGCGCACCTCGAAGGACATGCGTCACGCTAAGGTCTATGTCACCGTGCTCGAGGACGAGAAACGCCCGGGCTCCCTGCAGGCCCTGGCGCATGCAGCCGGATTCCTCCGTACGTTACTGGCGCATCGGATCCGAATGAAGGTCATTCCGGATCTGCGTTTTCGGTATGACGAGAGTGTCGAACGGGGACGGCGCGTGAGTCGCTTGATCGACGAGGCGGTCCGGGCCGATGAAACGGCCCACGACCCGACCGACACCTCGGAGCTGAAGGGCGAACCCTAGGGTCCTCGCTGCAACCCATCCAACTGGATTGTCATGGCTAAACGACGCCGATCCGGGCGTAACATCAACGGCGTGCTGCCGTTCGATAAGCCCGCCGGATTGACCTCGAATGAGGCACTACAAAAGATCAAGCGCCTGTTTCGCGCCCAGAAGGCCGGCCACACGGGGAGCCTCGATCCGATAGCCACGGGTTGCCTCCCGTTATGCTTCGGCGAGGCAACGAAACTCTCGGCCTTCCTCCTAAATGCCGACAAGTGCTATTGGGTCCAGGCAACGCTCGGGGTGCGCACCGACACCGGCGATGCCCAGGGTGAATCCCTGGAGCGCCGCCCCGTCGCCGTCACGGAGCGCGACATCGACGGAGCACTGGAGGCCTTTCGCGGTTCGATTGAGCAGATCCCGCCGATGTACTCGGCCCTTAAGCATCAGGGGCGACGGCTCTACGAGTTGGCTCGGGAAGGACGGGAGGTCGAGCGCGCCCCGCGTCCCGTCCATATCTATGAACTCACCCAGGAAGGGTCGCCGGAATCGGATGACGCGGGTACCACGACAGCCGCATTTCGGGTTCATTGCTCGAAGGGCACGTACATCCGAACCCTGATCGAGGATATCGGCGAGGCCTTGGGCTGTGGTGCCCACGTCTCGGCGCTGCACCGGTTGTCGGTTGGGGCCTTCGGGGCGTCCGGCCTGTATGATATCGACACCCTGGAGGCGGCAGCCCAGGTTGATCGCGAGGCGCTCGAAGGCTTCTTGTTGCCCGCCGACGCGGCGCTAACCAATCTCCCCAAGGTGGAATTGTCGGCGGATACCGCCTTCTATGTCACCCAAGGACATCCTGTCTTGGTTCCTCGGGCACCCACCGAAGGGCTGTTGCGCCTCTATCGGGCCGATCGCCGCTTCCTCGGCGTGGGCGAGGTCCTCGACGATGGACGAATCGCACCGAAACGACTCTTCGCCACCCGCGCGGCGCATTGAGCCGCAGCGGCGTCAACGCGGGCCCGCGCTTGTGGACCCTGTAACCGGTTTGTAAACTAGTCACCCATAGCAGGATCGGGGTTGGAGGACCAATTCGCAGATGACACTCGCGACCAACGAGAAGCAGCAAATCATTCATGAGTATCAGCGCGCTGAGGGCGATACAGGGTCCCCGGAGGTCCAAGTTGCGCTGCTGTCCGCGCGGATCCAGCGCTTGACTGGACACTTTCAGCACCACAAGCACGATCACCACTCCCGGCGGGGTCTGCTACGCCTTATCCATCAACGACGCAAATTGCTCGACTTCCTCAAGCGAGAAGACCAAAGTCGCTACCAGAAGTTGATCCAGGAACTCGGCTTGCGCCGTTAAGCCTCGCACTGCGCGTACAAGCCCTACGAGGAAGTCAATCGTGACCCCGACCAAGACCACGTTTCAGTTCGGCCAGCATGAAGTCACCCTCGAGACGGGCGAAATCGCGCGTCAGGCCAGTGGTGCCGTTGTCGTTAACATGGCGGACACGGTGGTTCTGGTAACCGCCGTCGTACGCAGTGACGCCGCCGAAGGGCGGGATTTCTTCCCGCTGACCGTCAATTACCAAGAACGCAGTTACGCCGCAGGCCGTATCCCGGGGAGCTTTTTCCGGCGTGAGGGGCGACCCAGCGAAAAGGAGACCCTGACCTCCCGGCTCATCGACCGCCCCATCCGTCCGCTCTTCCCCAAGGGGTATACCAACGAGGTTCAGGTCGTCGCGACCGTGCTCTCGCTGAACGCCGAGGTGGATCCGGATATCCCTAGCCTGATCGGCGCGTCAGCGGCCCTCATGCTCTCGGGCGCCCCCTTCCAGGGCCCGATCGGTGCGGCTCGGGTCGGGTATCGCAACGGAGAGTACCGGCTCAACCCCGGGATGACCGAGTTGAACGACTCCGATCTCGACCTCGTGGTTGCCGGCACGGAGAACGCGGTGTTGATGGTCGAGTCCGAGGCCCAGGAGTTACCCGAGGAGACCATGCTCGGGGCGGTCATGTTCGGCCACGAGCAGATGCAGACCGCCATCCAGGCGATACGCCGGCTCGCCCGCGAGGCGGGCGAGCCGGCTGTGGACTGGCAACCGCCCCAACCCGACGCAGAACTCGTCGAGGCGGTGCGCGCGCAATGTGGCGCCGCGCTCGATGCGGCCTACCAGATCCCCGAGAAACAGCGGCGGCACGAGGCGGTGACGGCGATCCGCCAGCAGGTTGTAGAGCATCTGCGCGGCGAGGGCGAAGGCGCGTGGCCCCAGGAGGCCATACTCGGCGTCTTCAGCGCCCTGGAGCGGGACCTCGTCCGGCAACGCATCCTCGACGGTCACCCGCGGATCGATGGCCGAGATAATGATACGGTGCGTCCCCTGGACGTCCGGGTTGGGGTTCTCCCCCGAACCCACGGCTCGGCCCTGTTTACCCGAGGCGAGACCCAAGCCCTGGTCACGACCACCCTCGGGACCGGCCGGGATGCCCAGGTCGTCGACGCCCTCGAGGGGGAGCAGAAGGAGTCGTTCATGCTCCATTACAACTTCCCCCCCTATAGCGTCGGTGAGACCGGTATGATGGGTAACCCCAAGCGCCGCGAGATCGGCCATGGGCGACTCGCAAAGCGGGGGGTTCAGGCCGTTATGGCCGAACAGGATCGATTCCCCTACGTAATCCGCGTCGTCTCCGAGATCACCGAATCCAACGGTTCCAGTTCGATGGCCAGCGTCTGCGGGACCAGCCTTGCCTTGATGGACGCGGGGGTCCCGATCAAGGCACCGGTGGCTGGTATCGCGATGGGTCTCGTCAAGGAGACGGGTGATCGGTACGCGGTACTCACGGACATCCTGGGAGACGAAGACCATCTCGGCGATATGGACTTCAAGGTCGCCGGCAGCGTGAACGGCGTGACAGCCCTGCAGATGGACATCAAAATTGACGGGATCACCCGCGAGATTATGGTCGACGCCCTGAACCAGGCTCGAGCCGGGCGACTCCGCATCCTGGAGGCCATGAACACCGTCATCAATGCCCCACGCTCGGAGATGTCCGCCTATGCACCCCGGCTCATTCGCTTCAACATCAACCCGGATAAGATCCGGGATGTGATCGGCAAGGGCGGCTCCACGATCCGCTCGATCACCGAAGAGACGGGGGCCGTCGTCGATCTCGATGACGATGGCACCGTGCGCATCTCGTCCGTCGATAAGGCGGCCGCCGACGAGGCACGACGGCGGATCGAGCTCATCACGCAAGATGCGGAGGTGGGCGAGATCTACGACGGCAAGGTCTCGCGAATCATGGACTTCGGGGCCCTAGTCAGCCTACTCCCGGGCCGGGATGGGCTCGTGCATATCAGCCAAATCTGCGAGGAGCGGGTCCAAAACGTCACGGACAAGCTGTCGGAAGGAGATCACGTCCGCGTCAAGGTCATCGAGATCGACCGTCAGGGGCGAATCCGGTTGAGCATGAAGGGGATCGAGCAACCCGTTCATTAAAGGCCCACCGGCCTGCGCGGTCCCGCGATCCCAGGGCCGAGCCCGATCGATCGTTCCGACGACCCGTCCGTCGGAGGTCAACGTGAACGCCCCAAGTACCGTAGGCGGGCGCGTCAAGAACCGCATCCTGGGCTTTCAGGGTCCACATGCCGACCTGGACCAGGCCGGCTCGGCCGCGGGCTCATTGGCACCGCGTCCCGGTATCCTGCACGTGGAGGCCCTCGACAC
>CAYFWJ010000009.1:0-8361 GCA_964346755.1 uncultured Ectothiorhodospiraceae bacterium | reverse complement strand
CCGCGGGCTCATTGGCACCGCGTCCCGGTATCCTGCACGTGGAGGCCCTCGACACATGGCGAGTCGATATCTGGTACGACCTTCGCGTCCGAGCCTACCGGATGAGGGGGTCGCCCGAGCGTTCCATGCCAGCCGTGACCTGGGAAGCCATCCATGGACGATAGGACCCTCATCCGCTATAGCCGCCAGATGCTCCTGTCCGAGATGGATGAGGCGGCCCAACAGGGCCTCGCCGACGCTCGGGTCGCCGTGGTCGGCCTGGGGGGGCTCGGCTCACCGGCCGCCGCCTATCTGGCAGGCGCCGGCATTGGCGAACTCACCTTGGTGGATCCCGACCCGGTCGAGCTATCCAACTTGCATCGCCAGCCCTTCTATCAGTCCGCCGATCTCGGACACCCCAAGACAGAATGCCTCGCGCGTCATCTCCAGGCCCTGAATCCCACCATCCGGATTCGGACGATGACTCGGCGCGCGGATCTCGAAGGCCTCGGGGCAATCGCCGCCGCCAACCACGTCGTGGTGGATGCGACCGACAATGCCGCCAGCCGCGAGGCGCTCAACCGGGCCTGTCAGGCCGCGAGCCGCCCCTGGGTGAGTGGTGCCGCCCTCCGGGGCGAAGGCAGTCTGACCGTCTTTGACCCACGGCGCCCCGATAGCCCCTGCTATGCCTGCCTCCACGGCGAAGGCGGCGATACCATCGATGCCTGCAGCCAAAGTGGTGTTTGGGGCCCCTTGCCCGGCGTCGTCGGCAGTCTTCAAGCCATGGAGGTCATCAAACTCTTGACCGACTGCGGCGAGGTCTTGTGCGGACAGGTCCTTAACCTCGACATCGAACGGGGCGAGTGGTCCCGGCTGCGACTCCGCCGCCGCCCCGATTGCCCCGTCTGCCAACCCGCTCACCCCCCGTCCGAAGGAGGGTGAGCCGCGGCACGTCCGGACCCTATCCAAAGAGGCCCCCATGGCAACTGAATCCTCCCCCGAGGCCGCTGACGGCTCCGGAAATAGCCGGGACGTTAAACGCTGGCTCAAGGATCAAGCCAAACCGATCCAACATCGGTTGCATCGCGTTGTCCTCGCCTCCGTCCTCGCCGGTGCCCTATTCGTCGCCCAGGCCTACCTGATCGCGCAGGTGCTCAACGCCCTGGTGGTCTCGGAAGGCCTCCCGGCGGATCTGCACTGGGCGCTGTTCATGCTCCCGCCGCTCGTTTTCCTGCGCTCGGGGGTGTTGTGGCTCGGAGAGCAATGGGCCATCGCCGCCGCCACCGAGCTCAAGGCCGATCTCCGCCAACAGGCGATCGACAAATTGATGCGCCTCGGCCCGGGCTACACCCAATCGCGGGCGGGCGGGGCGCTCGCGAGCCAGGTCGACCAGGGCATCGAGGCACTCGAAGGCTACTACGCCCGTTACCTGCCCCAGATGAGCATCGTCGTCTTCTTGCCGTTGGTCCTGTTGGCCGCCATTTTCCCCCATGATTGGGTCAGTGGCCTGGTCCTGCTCGCCGCCGCCCCCCTCATCCCCTTGTTCATGATCCTCGTCGGCAAGGGCACCGAGCAGCGCAATCGTCAGCAGTGGCGGCAACTCGCCCGGCTCGGGGCCCGGTTCCTGGAGTCCGTACAGGGGTTGACGACCCTCAAGATCTTCGGGGCAAGCCGGCGTGAGCTCCAGGCCCTGGAGCGCATCTCCGAGGCCTATCGCCGCTCCACCATGGGGGTCTTGCGGCTGGCCTTCCTCTCCTCGGTGGTCCTCGAGTTCTTCGCCGCCGTCAGCATTGCCGTCGTCGCCGTGCTGGTGGGCTTTCGCCTCATGTGGGGTGAGATGGCCTTCCTCCCGGGGCTGTTCGTGTTGCTGCTGGCCCCCGAGTACTTCAGCCCCCTGCGCAATCTCGGTACCTTCTACCATGACCGCCTGAGTGCCGTGGGGGCTGCGGAGCCGCTCGTGGAGCTGCTGGCCGAACCCGAACCGGAACGGCCCGCCCGAACGGAGCAGCTTGATCCGACTGAGCGCCAGCACCCCCCACACATCCAGTGGCACGGCGTCAGTTACCGCTATCCCGGACGCCAGGAGCCAGCGGTACAAAACGTGGACCTGGAGTTCGCGCCGGGCACCCTCACGGCCCTCGTCGGTCCGAGCGGTGCGGGGAAATCGACCCTGGCCTATCTGCTCCTCGGGTTCGCCGACCCGAATGAAGGGCGGATCCAGATCGACGGGCACGACCTCACAAGCCTGGACCGGGCCAGTTGGTGGCAACGCGTGGCCTGGATCCCGCAGGAGCCCCATACCTTCTCAGGCACGGTGCTCGACAACATCCGCTTGGGGAACCCTCAGGCCGATCCCGAGGCCTGTCACGCGGCGGCGCGCAAGGCCCAAGCCGACACCTTCATCCGAGCCCTGCCCGGGGCCTACGAGGCCCAGGTAGGGGATGGGGGCCAGAGCCTATCTGGCGGTCAACGCCAGCGCCTGGCCCTTGCCCGAGCCTTCCTCAAAGATCCCCCGTTGTTCATCCTCGACGAACCGACCGCCCGTCTCGATGTCGCCACCGAAGAGACGATTCAGACCGCGCTCGGCCGGCTCCACGAGCGGGCTACCGTCCTGGTCATCGCCCACCGGCTTGCGACCGTCGAGCAGGCCGACCGCATCGTGGTCGTCGACAACGGGCGCATCGTCCAAACCGGGGACCATGACAGCCTGCGCGACGAACCCGGCCTGTATCGCGAGCTGGTGCGTCACTACCGAGGAGAACCCGTTACATGAGCCCGAGCCGGCGGCTGATCGGACTGTTTCGCCCCTATCTGGGTTGGCTGATTGGCGGCATCGTGATCACCCTCCTCACGGTGCTCGCCAATATCGGGCTGCTCGCCCTCTCCGGGTGGTTCATCACCAGCATGGGTCTGGCGGGGCTTGCTGGCCTAACGATCAACTATTTCACGCCCGCCGCCGGGATCCGCGGCCTGGCCATCGGGCGGACCGGTGGACGCTATCTGGAACGTCTCGTAACCCATGAGGCCACCTTTCGATTGCTGGCTCAGTTGCGGCTCTGGGTCTACCGCCACCTCGAACCCCGGTACCCGGCTCGGTTGCAGGGATTACGAAGCGGGGATCTGCTCAACCGGATCACCAATGATATCGACACCCTGGATCACTTCTATCTTCGGGTACTGACCCCCAGCCTCGTCGCCTTGGGCGTCGCCGGGATCGTCGTCGGCTTCACCGGGTACTTCGTCGGCACGGCCGCCCTTGCCCTGGGCCTCGGCTTCCTCGTCGCCGGCGTGGTCATCCCGTGGGCAACCGAGCGAGCCGGTCGCAAGGCCGGGCACGCCATAGTCACGACCCGGGCCGAGCTCCAGGCCACCGTGGTCGACGGCGTTCAGGGGCTCGGCGAACTCGCGATCTACGGGGCCACCGAGGCCCAGGCCGCGCGCATTGATGCCCTCAGCCGCCAGCGGGCCCAGCAGCAGCAGCGCATGGCCCGTATCTCCGGGGCCTCCCTGGCCGGCGCGACCCTGATCACCGGTCTGACCGCCTGGGGTGTCCTCCTGGCCATCCTTCCCGCAGCGGAGGCCGAGCAGATCAACGCGCCGATCGCCGTCATGCTCGTCTTGCTGACCCTGGCGGCCTTCGAGGCAGTCGCCCCGTTACCGGGCGCCTGGCAACGCATCGGCGAGACCCAGGCCGCCGCCCAACGGCTGTTCGAGATCGTCGACACCCCCGTCGAGATCACCGCGCCCGCCGACCCGGCGCCACTCCCCGAGCACCCGGATCTGCGCATCGAAGGGCTCGGCTTCCACTACGATCCGGATAGCCCCTGGGTCCTGAAGGACATCGACCTGCACCTACCCCCCGGGGGCAAGGTCGGGTTGATCGGGGCGACCGGCGCGGGCAAAAGCAGTCTCGTGCAAATCCTGCTGCGCTTCTGGCCCTACGATGCCGGCGAGATCTACCTGGGGGGACACCCCCTACGAGCCTGCGATCCGGATGCCGTCCGCGCGCGCATGGCCGTGATTTCCCAGGAGACCCAACTCTTTAGTGCAACGGTTCGCGAAAACCTGCAACTGGCCCACCCCGGGGCCACCCAGCGCGCGATCGAAGCCGCTTGTCGCACGGCGCAGATCCATCACGACATCCAGGCCCTCGAGCAGGGGTATGACACCCACCTGGGCGCCGGTGGTATTCGCCTCTCCGCCGGCCAATCCCGACGACTCGCCATCGCCCGGGCCCTCTTAAAAGATGCCCCGCTACTCCTCCTCGACGAGCCCACCGAAGGCCTGGACCCGGTCACCCAAGACGCGGTACTCGCGGCGCTCCAGCCCCTCATCGCCACCCGTAGCGTGCTGTTCATCACCCACCATGTCCTCGGACTGGAAGCCATGGACCAGATCCTGGTCCTGGAAGATGGCGAAATCCGCGAGCGCGGGCGCTATGAAGAGCTCCGCCAGTCCGGCCCTCGATTCCGCACCTTCCACGGTATAATATCTGGAAAAACAAAAACCTAGCAGCTTATCCGAAACAGCTCGGAGCGAGCGAGCGGGATCGCCCCCGCGGGGAAACGCCCGCCGAGCCCCGGAAAATCCCGCCTCCGGCTCGGGCGGGGCTCCCTAGCGCTCGGATTTCGTGTAAGATTTCGGCTTAGACGATTTTTGACGCGGTTCGATCGGACGCGCGTTCGCGCTACTAAACCCCACCGGGTGCCTCCGAGGGTTGCTCGTTGTTCCATGAGCCTTGATCCCACACCGAAACAGACCCTCGCCATGTGGCGGCTCCTGTTCCTCGGCGACGAGCCCAAGGTCAGCGATCTCGGTCTCGCCCCGAAAGACCGCCAACCCCTTGAAAGCGAGGGCCTCATCACCATTGAACGCCGGCCCTACACCGACCGGCAAGGGCGTCGTGCCTACGCCAACTTCGTGGCACCAACGGATCGCGCCTGGGCCTGGGCGGCGGAGCATCTGGACGCCCGCATTGGCCGTTCGACGGACGCCGCGCCAATCCTCGAAGGCTTGCTCCAGCGGCTTAAGGTGGCCATCGACGGCGAGCGCTTGAGCCTGGCCGACATCTTCTTGCCGGCAACGCCTGACCCGTCGGCCGGCCCGCGAGTCGTCGACCCACCGCCGACGCCCCCGGCACCACGGGACATCGACAATCTGGGCCCGCGCATTCGCAGCGTTTGCCTCGATCTGGCCCAAGGGCAACACAACGTCCGCGTTCGCCTGGCCGCGCTGCGGCGACGCCTTAGCGATATCGATCGCGAGACCCTGAACCGCCAACTGATCGCCATGCAACGGGACGGCGAGCTCGTCCTCTACCCACTGGACGATCCGCAGGAAATCAGCGGTACCGACCGATCCGCGGCGCTGTCGATCGCGGGCGCGCCGCGCCATATCCTCTATCTCAGGCCTCCGCGCAACGGGACCGCCGAACGCTAGGCGGTCAGGTGCCCCGCGCAAGGCTGCGCCGACGATCGCACGGGTACACCGAATCGTGTGCAATAATTACGAGGGGGCAAGCTGGCTTTAGGGGCCATTGCGCCATCTGTCCAACCAGCGATGGGACGTAGCCATGTCTGATACCGCGCTCGAATCCTTGGAACTGGTCGATTTTGACTGGACGACCCGGCTGGACGCGGTCTGGCGGGACAACCCCTTCGACGTCCCGGAACTGAACGAACAGATCAAACGCGGTCTGTTGCGCGAGGTGATCCGACTCGCCGGGACGGATGGACAGCACTCGCCCCTCGGACGGGTCATCACGGCCCCCGCCGGTTCCGGCAAGACCCACCTACTCGGTACCCTCCGGCACAAGCTGGCAGGGGTTCATCGTTCCGGGTTCATCCTGGTCGACATGACCGATGTGCGGGACTTCTGGGAAACCGTCTTGCTCGGCTACCTCCGTTCCCTGCAACATCCGCTGCGTGGACACAAACCCCAATACCGCCTGTGGCTCGAGAACCTGGTCCAGCTGGCCGGGCTCGATGGCGACGCCAACCGCTTCTGTCAGGAACTCACGGGGTTGACGGATCGAGCGCTGGTACGCCAGATCGAGAAGGTCTTGCAGGGGCTGCACCTGCGCTACCCGCGTGACACCCTCGCCCATCAGGATGTGGTGCGCTGTCTCTTCGCCTGGGGCGCGCGGGATTTCACCCTGGTCAACCTCGCCGACACCTGGTTGCAGGCCCAGGAGTTGGAGGACGATGAACGGCGGCGACTCGGCCTTCGACCGACCGGGCGCCAACTCCCCGAGCGCATCGTCCAAGGCCTGACCTGGGTGGCAAGCCTCTACGGACCGACCCTCCTGGCGCTCGACCAACTCGACTCGATCGTCGAGCAGAACACGCTTCTCTCGATCGATGACGGCGACGCGGGAGAGATCACCCATGAGCAACGCACGGCCAAGGCCATCATCGAGGGCATCGCCGGTGGTCTCAGCGCCCTGATCGACTACACCCATCGCCACCGCACCCTCACGGTCGTGGCCTGTCTCGAGCGCACCTGGGAGTCACTACGCACGGGGTCGCTGGCCTCCCACCTGGATCGCTTTGCCCGCCCGGAATCACTGGACATCGTACAACGGCCCGAGTGGGTGGAACGGCTGATCGAGACTCGGCTTCAAGCCGCCTACGCGGAGACGCGGTTCAAGCCGCCCTACCCAACATGGCCCTACCGCCGTGAGGCGCTCGCCCGACTCGAGGGGCTGCGCCCGCGGGAGATCCTCAAGCGCGCCGAGGATCACCGCCGACTCTGCCTCCGTCAGGGGCACGTGGACGAACTCACCGCGGACCTCGAGGCAGCCCAAGAGGCCGCCCCACCGACCGATGACGACGCCTTGGCCGTGCTCGATCAGGAGCTGGAGCGACTTGTCGCGACAGCGGACCCCGCGACGCTCCTGGAGGTGGAGAATGAAGACACCTTGGGGCGTCTCATCCAGACGGGATGTCGATTGATCCTGCAGGAGCTGCCCCGGGATACCACGCAAACCGTCGAGCTCGAGGTGGAATTCGGCCGGACAAGCCATTACCCCCCGCTACACGCCCGGCTGCGCTTCAGCGATTCCGACACCTCGAGTGGCGAACACCATGTTTGCTTGCGCACCTTGCAGCAGGTCCATCACACGGCCTATACCGCGCGGCTGAATGCCGCGGTCACAGCGGCCGGCATCGAACCCTCCTTAAGTTTCCGGCGACTCGTTCTGGTACGGACCGCGCCCCCGCTCAAAGGCGGCGCCACCGGCGCCAAGACCCAGCAATTTCTCGCGGCCGGTGGTCAGTTCGTCGACATCGAGAAAACGGAGGTGGGCCGACTTTGGGCCCTCGATGCCCTCGAGCGGCAACACCGAACAGACTTCCACGACTGGCTTCGGACGCGTCAACCGCTAAGCCGCGGGGCGTTCTTCCCCACCGCCTTGCCCGAGTTGTTTGCCGCACCGGCCAACGATCCGCCGGCTCAATCGACCCCGCCAAACGAGGCGTCCCCAGGCGAGCGACGCTGGCCTCCGGAGGCCGAGAAGACCCGAATGCTGGAACTCGCAGAGTGGGTGGGGACCCCCGCGGAGTTACGCCACATCGAACTCGGCTACGAATCGACCACGGAGCAGCCTTACCGCGTCACCCTTGCGGATCTGACACGGCACCTGGTCATCGCCGCCGGGGCCGGCATGGGCAAGACAACGCTACTCCTCCGGCTCATCGAGGCAGCCGTCGGCCACGGGGTACCCGTGGCCGCCATCGACGACCACAGTGCCCTGGCCCGTTTCGGGGCCAGCGAGACCACCGACGCCCCCGGAACGCGGCCTCGGATCTGGACCCCCGGGTTGCCCGAACCGGGACGCCCCTTGCATTTTGCCGCCCTACCGGACCTCGCCGCGATCGCCGGGAGCCCCGCGGAGTCCGTCATCGAAGATCTCATCACCCGCACCATGGAACGGTGGCTCGGAAGCGGTCTCGCGGCAACCAAGCGGCGCCTTCTCCGGGCAGCAATCGAGAAAACCCTGCAGGCGGGAGACGGCTTCCCCGGACTCGGCGCACGGCTCCGGGAGCTCCCGGAGGACCTTGGCGGTAACAACGCCCAAACCCGCCGGAGTGCCCAGCAAATCGCGGACGGGCTGGATCAGGCCGCCGCGGACCGACCGTGGGTCGATCACGCCACCTCCGATCTCGCAACGGACGCCTTCGCCAACGACGCCCCAGCCACCCAGGTCAACATCCTCAGTCTCGTCGGCTTGGAAACCGAGTCCGCCCGGTCCGAGGTCCTCGAACTGCTGATGCGGGACTGGTTGGTGCGCCAATGGCGAGACCAGGCGGGTGGCCTGAATGGCCTCGGGGGGCTGCTGGCCAGTGATGGCGTGCGAGAGCTCTCGAGTCTATTGAATCAACT
>CAYFWJ010000008.1:0-47418 GCA_964346755.1 uncultured Ectothiorhodospiraceae bacterium | reverse complement strand
TGGCGGATCTTGAGGGGCCCGAAGCCGCGACGCTGCCGTTCGGCGACGTAGGTCTCGACGAACCGGTTCTCGTCGAGCCAGCCTTGGGCCGAGAGCCGCTCGAGCACGGCCTGGGTCTCCTCGTCCCCAACCCCTTTGCGTCGGAGTTTGCCGTGGAGCTCGGCCCGGCTGTGCTCGCGTCGCCCCAGGAGGGCGAGCGCGAGGGCCTCGGGGTCAGGACTCGGATTTGGCACGGCCGCGTCCCGAACCGGAGCCGCGAGGGCGGCTGCCCTCAGCCGGGGGCGGTGCCTCGCCGCCTTCATCCGGGGTCTCGCTCGCCGGGTCCGCTTCGTTGCTGCCGGCCCCGGGCCGTTGGGGCAATAGCTTGGAGCGCAAGACCGACTCGATCTCCGCCGCCGTCTGCGGGTGTTCTTTCAGGTGGTTGCGCACGTTCTCCTTGCCTTGACCGATCCGCTCGCCGTTGTAGCTGTACCATGCCCCGGACTTATCGATGAGCTTGTGTTGAACGCCGAGTTCGATCAGCTCCCCCTCCCGGGAGATACCCTCGCCGTAGAGGATCTCGAAGTCCACCTGTTTGAAGGGCGGCGCCATCTTATTCTTGACCACCTTCACCCGGGTTTCGTTGCCGAGGATCTCTTCGCCCTTCTTGACCGTGCCGACTCGGCGGATATCGAGGCGAACGGAACAATAGAACTTCAGGGCGTTGCCGCCCGTGGTGGTCTCGGGGCTACCGAACATGACCCCGATCTTCATCCGGATCTGATTGATGAAGATGACCAGGGTGTTCGAGCGCTTGATGTTGGCGGTCAGTTTGCGCAGCGCCTGGGACATGAGTCGGGCCTGGAGCCCCACATGGGAGTCGCCCATCTCGCCCTCGAGCTCCGCTTTCGGCGTGAGGGCGGCGACCGAGTCGACGACCACCACGTCGATCGCCCCGGAGCGCACCAGGGCATCGGCGATCTCCAGGGCTTGCTCGCCCGTGTCCGGCTGAGAGACCAGCAATTCATCCACATCGACGCCGAGTTTCTCGGCATAGCTGGGGTCTAGGGCATGCTCCGCGTCCACGAACGCCGCAGCGCCGCCGGCCTTTTGACACTCGGCGACCACCTGCAGGGTGAGTGTGGTCTTCCCCGAGGACTCGGGGCCATAGACCTCCACGACCCGTCCTCGGGGGAGGCCACCGATCCCGAGGGCCAAGTCCAACCCCAGGGATCCGGTGGAGACCACATCGACATCCCGGACCGCGGTGTTGTCCCCCAGTCGCATGACCGATCCCTTGCCAAACTGCTTTTCGATCTGCGAGAGCGTGGTCGATAACGCTTTTTTACGATTCTCGTCCAAGATGCCTCCCTCGGGAAACGGCGGATAGGTCCCGACTCACGGACCGGTTGATTATTTCACAGGGGCGGGGTATCACCCAAACCCCAGTGGCCCACGGGACTATAATGGGGGCCGGTCGATGTGAGACGGGATTCAATGAGATACAGGCGATCGATCCGCCAGGGGATGGGCGTCTCCAGCCGGCCCTCGCCCGGCTGGCGGACCCGCCGGGCGAGGGTGATGTGGGCGTGGAACGGGCGTGTCTCCACCGGGATCCCGCGCGCGGCGGCCCGTGCCCGCAAGGATTCAACCAAGTGGCTCAAGGCGGGCGGTAACATCGATGCGCCGAGCCATTGGAGGCCGCTTCGCCGGAATGTGCCGAGGTGATCCAAGACCAGGGTCATGCTCGAGGCGTCCAGAGCCTCGGGCCATTCCTCCACGGCGAGGTCGTCGCGGATGTCGCCGAGGAATAATACGGTCAGATGGAGGTTGCTGCGGGGGACCCAACGTCCGTCGCGCGTCACGTGTCGTCGACGCGCTCGGTCGACGGCCTCAGCGGTCGCCTCGTCGGGCCACAGGGCGAAGAACAGGCGGCGCCTCGCCATACCGGCGGATGCCCGCGCGGGGGCGGGCTAGGCCGCGACGTCGCGGAGCTGCTCGAGGGCGAATACCACCGCCTGCCCCCGGACGGCGTCTCGATCCCCGGCGAAATGCACGGCGCGAGCCTGCAATCGGGTGGCATCCCCCCAGGCAAACCAAACGGTGCCGACCGGTTTATCCGGCGATCCGCCCCCGGGGCCCGCGATGCCACTCACCGCGAGGGTGAGTGTGGCTGTCGAGCGCTGCAGGGCGCCACGGGCCATGGCGCGGACGATGGCTTCGCTGACCGCTCCATGGTCGGTGAAGCAGGCGGGATCCACCCCGAGGAGTTCCTGCTTGGCCGCGTTGGAGTAGGTCACGAAACCGCGATCGAACCACGCCGAGCTACCCGGACGATCGGTCATCGCCTTGGCCAGCCAGCCCCCGGTACAGGATTCGGCCAAGACGATTCGGCCACCCCGCGCGCCC
Organism: uncultured Ectothiorhodospiraceae bacterium; assembly: GCA_964346755.1. GTDB lineage: Bacteria > Pseudomonadota > Gammaproteobacteria > CAYFWJ01 > CAYFWJ01 > CAYFWJ01. The sequence goes on along the minus strand of CAYFWJ010000008.1, from coordinate 45,030 downwards.
ATGACCTCGGCCAGTTCACCGACCCGGGCGGCGATCGTTGCCTCAACGAGAGCGGACGGGGTGTCCGGTGGATCAGCGGAAGCAACCATGAAGCCATCTCCTGTGATCGTCGGGCGGGCCGGTCGGGGCCCGCCGCTGTCCCCCGAGTGGCGGGTCGAGCGGGGCGCGAGTCAGGCCTCGGGCAGATCGAGGTAGAGCACGCCATCCTCCTCGACGATGGGATAGCTCGCCAGGGCCTTTTCCTTGCGCAGGGTGTTCAGAGCGGAGGCGACGGGCTTCGGCCAGTTGGCCCACTCGACGACCTCGCCATTGCGGACGTCGAATCGGGCGCGGTGCAAGGGACACTGGATCTGGTGGCCCTCGACGAGCTTGCCGCGGCGCAAGGGGGCAAAGGTGTGGGTGCAATGGCTCTGGGTGGCGTAGTACCCGTCGTCGAGGCGAAAGACGAGGGCGTCGCGGTTGCCGAGCTTGACCGCCCGGAAATCGCCGACGGCCATATCCCGCAGGTGATCGATGGAATGACGTGTCATCGCATGGGCTCCAATCGAATGGATGGATTGTGAGTCCAGTCTACGCCGTAATTATGACAACGAGGGGTCGAGCGCCGTTGCAGCCGATGGGATGCGTTGATCCCCGAACGGCGGATCGGGTCCGGGTGGACCCGATCCCGGCGCGGCTACAGACTGCTGTAGTAGGCGGCGAGGTCCTTGAGGTCCTGGTCCGAGAGGCCGGCGACAAGCCCGTTCATGAGATTGTTTTTGCGGGTCCCGTCCTTATAGGCCTTGAGGCTTAGGTAGAGGTATTCCTCGTTTTGCCCCCCGATGTTGGGGTAGTTCGGCACCCGGCTGATGCCGTTCTGGCCATGACAGGCGACACAGGCGGCGGATTTCTTCTTGCCGGCCTCGATATCCCCGTCGGCAACGGCTGGACCGGTGACGAGCAGCAGGGCGATCGCCAGGACTGGGGCCATAGAATGCATGAATAACGCTCCTCGCATAGGTGGTTCGGGACGGACGATTCGGATGATGCGCCATTCGGGGTTCATCCGCGGGGTACCAGGGGATCGGTCCCCTCGCCGGGTAAGTGTATAGCGAAAAATCCGTCAGCTCGCCACCGCTCGCGGGTCATCGCCGGTACAAGTAGCGCGCGTCGTCGAAGGTCCAGACCCAATCCGGTCGGACGGCGACTAACACCGTGACCAGGAGTCCGTTCAAGAAGGCCTCCGTGAACAGGATCAGGGGAACGAAGGGGAGGTAGATCTGTTGGATCCGGTCCCAATCATACACCTCGGCGAGGTGTAATAACCCGACGCCAGCGAACAGGGCCGCCCCGGTGGCGAGGGCAGCTCCGAAGAACCCGCAAACAAAGATATAGATGAACAAATGGTTGGGCAAGCGCCGGTCGGACCAACGATAGATCCCGATGGTTAGGGTTGCGGGCAGCACGCTGAAGAGCAGGGCGTTGACACCCACGGTGGACCAGGGTTGGAGCCCGAAGGCGCAATCCACCAGGGTAGCCAAGCCCGTGACGAGAATGGCGGTCGGCCAACCCACCATCAACGTGACCACGGTTACCCCCAAGAAGTGCATCCCGAGTCCGGGCGCGGCCTGGACATGCATCGCCCAGGCCAAGCCGATCGCCACCGCGGTGCCGAGCACCAGGTGTTGGGCGTTCGCGGTTTGCAAGCGCCGGTAGGGTAGGCGCCCGAGCGCGTAGGCCAGGGTCACGAGGTAGAAGAATCCAAACCACCCCTCCCAGGGGGTTGGCAGGAGTCCGGCGTTGATGATCATGAAGCGGCTCCGGAGCGGAACCCGGCCCGGCGGGATCATGGGTCGGATCCGTGTGACAAATAATGGACGATTTGATTACCATCTTATGACATGTACGGCGTTGCGTGTCGCGGCCGGCCCCGGGGCGATCGACGAGGCCATCCCCGGGATCCCGGCGGCGCCCCGAGGCTCGATCGAGGGGATGGGTTGGTCGCGGAGCCCGCGCGCCCGCCGTCGGCTGTGCCACGACCCTCGAGGTATCGATTACCATGAAATGGTCTGATGACCCCTTCCAGCTTCCAGCGCGCGTGGCGATCGGGCGCATGATTGAACAGTATCTGAACGAGGCCGAGCACGCGTATCAACGGCTGATGGCCGACGCCGAGCGGCCGAGCGACAGCGAGGCGTTGCATGATTTTCGAGTCGCCCTCCGGCGGCTGCGAAGCACGCTGCGGACCTATCGCCCGGAACTCAAGGGATGGATGCGCAAACGCCGCGAGAAACAACTGCGCAAGGCGATGGGGACGACCGGCCAGGCCCGGGATCGCGAGGTCCAGGTGCAATGGCTCGACGGGATCGGCGATCAGTTGACGCCGGCGGAACGGCCCGGATGGGCTGGCCTACGCCAGGCCCTGCTCGCCGAACAGGATGCCGCCTACGCTGCCCTACGTCCCACGGTACGTCAGCGTTTCCCGCGCGTGGCGCGTAAATTCCGACGGGATCTCGCCCGCGCCCCCGAGCCCCGGGACGAGGATCCCCCCTTTCGGACCGTGTTCGCGGCCCGTTTGCTGGCCGCCGAAGAGGCGTTGCAGGCCCATCTCGAGGCCGCCCAACCGAATGGGGATCCGGAGCCCGCGCACCGGGCGCGAATCGCCGGCAAGCAGTTACGTTACGTCATCGAGCCCGTGAAATCCGCCTCCCCCGCGCTTGCCGAGGCGGTGCGTCGGCTCAAGGGGATCCAAGATGTCCTCGGGGACTTGCACGACGCGCACGTCCTGGATGAGGTGATGGGACCCCATGCGGAGTCTCTGGTCGTCGAGGATATCCGACGACGCCTGAGGACTGCCGAGCCGGACATCCCCGAAGCGGACACCCCGCCAACCCACGGTCTCGTCGCCGTGGCCCGTCACAACGCGGCGCGACGGCATGCCGGCTTGGCGGAGCTGGAGGAAGCGCGCCACGCCGAGGCCATTCAGGCGGGCCTACACGGCTTGCGCAGTGAAGCCGCCCGGCTTCTGGCCAACCCCGCCCCGCCCCACGAGCCGGTCCAGGCGACGGCGGAGCGCGAGTCCAGCCACCTCGCTTGATTGCCGGATCGATGAAATGGCGTTGACCCAGGGCTCGTGCCGTTCCGTGAGTCCGGCGACCCGACCCGACGGCTATTCATGGGATGCGACAACCCGCAGCGGCCCATAGGCGCGGCGGTTTCGAGCCTCGGGGTCGGGGGGCGTTCATCGCCGGCGGGAGCGCCGGCCGGGCGAGCCGGGTTGCGTGACCGGGACGGTCGAGGGGTCGCCCTGGCGTGCGACCCGCCAGGGGATGTACTAGCCTTTGGGGTGGCATCCACGGCGTCTCCCGACGACAAGCTTCCGCACGGCCGACCCCCGGTGAGCCCGTCCCTACCGTGGGGATGGAGCCGTCCCCCAGCGACTCTTAGCCCCCCGATCGCTGTGCCACTCCGGGATGGCCAGGGCGCGTCGTCCCCTCGCGGCCCGATGCCTTCGGAGCCGATCGCGGAGTCGTGCCCGCCGTCGCGCCAATCGAGGCGTCGATGGCCCACCGGCTGCGGCCCGGTCACCCCACTTCGTCGACCGTGTCGCCCGGGTGCGTAGGAAGCGGATCGGCGGTTTATGGCGGTCGTTAGCCCTTGACGCGGCCCGTCATTAGAATTAGTGTCCTCTAACATAGTTGGATTTTTTACCGCATAAACGAATGAGGGGTGGATGCGCAACGGTTGCGTCCAAACGGGGCTTGCATCGGTCCGGGTGGCCCTCGGGGGGGTGATGTCGGGGGGCGAGTGGCGGATCCGCTCAAAGCGAACTCGGGGATCCTGTGCTATACCTCGGGGTATATGAGGATTTGATGGCCGAATTCTTCGCCCGATTGGCCGCGCTGGGGTGCTTTCGGATACGGCACGATCCGATGGATCCCGGCCGGAGGCCCGGCACGGTCCGGACGTCATCGGCTGCGCGGACCGGCCGGAGCATCCCGGCGGCGCACCGACGTGCGGGTCGATCCCGAGGCGTTGAACGGCCGTATCTGCGCAATCCGCGAGTATCCGCCCTGAGGGAGGAGTACGTGACGCGTCCTGCAACGTTGAGCAAGACAACCAGCCGATCGGTCCCATGCCACACGCACCGGAGGGACTTGCCGGGGCGATGCATCGGGGACCGCTCGCGAATGCACCGGTCCCAATGGTCACCCCGGAGGCGAGGCTAATGGCGAATTGTCCGGATTCGGGGTTGGCCGATACCCAGAGTGAGTTCGAGCGTCGGCGAACCCTGCACGATCAGGCCGTCTTTCACGCCCTGATCGAGTTTCACGGCGAGATCCGGCGGCACTTGGAGGCATTGCCGAATGGCTTCGAGGTGACGACGACATCGAACAACCCGGAGGTGGTCGGCCTGCTTCATGATCACACCGAGAGCATGCGTGAGCGCCTGGAGCAGGGGCGGGTGGTTCGGCGTTGGGACCCGCTCTATGCGGAGCTCTTCCGATGGTGGCATCGCGTTCGGATGGACTACGAGCTGCGGGATAACGGGGTCCAGGCCCGGTTGACCAGCGATGATGCCCATGTGATCGGGGTGATCCACGCCCACGGGGAGGCCATGGGACGCTTCCTGATGTGCGGTATCGAGGCCTTCCGAGCCCCCTCGCCCGTGCCGGAGGAGACCGAGGTGTCGGCGCAGCCGGACAGCGATTGCAACGAGCGCGGTATCGAGGAGGTAAACCGATGAGTCAACAGGTGGTCGTGCTCGGAAGCGGCTTTGCTGCGCTGACGGCGGTTCGCCGTTTGCGCCGCAAGGGCTTCACGGGACCATTGACCGTGGTGAGCCCGCAGGCCGAGTTCGTCTATTACCCGAGCCTCATTTGGATGCCCGCGAAGCGACGCCACGGGGACGATCTCCGGGTGGATCTGCAGGCCTTCTTCGAGGCCTCGGGCGTGAGTCACCGGCGCGCCGAGGTCGTTGGCCTTGCCGACGCGGGTCGAACGGTGTTGACCGATCACGGACCCGTCGCCAACGATGCCCTGATCATCGCCACTGGCGGTCGCTTCCTGAAGCGCTTGCCGGGGATCGAGCACACCATTGCCCTGTGTGAAGGGGTCACGGCCGGACAGCGCATCACCGAGGGCCTGGAGGGAATGGACGGCGGTCACATTACCTTCGGCTTCAGCGGGAACCCCAAGGAGCCCTCGGCCATGCGGGGCGGGCCGATGTTCGAGCTGATGTTCGGAACCGATACCCTGCTGCGTCGCCAAGGCCGTCGCGAGCGCTTCGAGCTCACCTTCTTCAGCCCGGCCGCCGAGCCCGGTAAACGCCTCGGCGAGGGCGCCGTCGAGCGACTCGTGAAGGCGCTCGAGAAACGGGGCATCCGGACGCACCTCGGCCATGGGATCGAGTCCTTCGAGCCGGATGCGGTGAATACGGCCGGCGGCCGCATCCGATCCGACCTGACCCTGTTCATGCCGGGTATGACCGGTCCGACCTGGCTGGACAATACGGATCTACCGCGTTCCCCCGGGGGCTTGATCGAGGCGGACGCCCAGTGTCGTGTGCCCGGCTTCGAGCGCGTCTACGCCGCCGGGGATGTCGGCAGTTTCCCGGGCCCGGCCTGGATGCCGAAGCAGGCCCATATGGCGGATCTCCAGGCCGATGCGGCCGTCGACAACCTGCTCGAGGAGGCCGCTGGGCGGACCGGCTCCGCGACCTATCGGCCCGAGCTGGTCTGCATCATCGACAGCCTTGATCAGGGGATTCTGGTCTATCGGGATGCCAAACGCTCCGTGATGCTCCCCCCCTCGCGCCTCTTCCACTGGGCGAAACGGCTCTTTGAGTGGTGGTACCTCCGCCCCTATCGCCGGCCGAACCGCCGGGGTCCCCACCGCATCGGAGATCAAGCGGTCTCACGCTAGGGCGACCCGGCAGCCGCGGCAGGAGACGCATGGGCAACCGACAGGCGATGCCCCGCGTTTCCGGGGGCATCGGCCATCGCCTCGCGTCGAGGTGCCCCTCTCGGTTGATGCGCAACGCAGCGTCGGATCGGGTCCGTTGGTCCGTCGTGGGCACAGCACGGCCGGCGATGGATACGATGAAACGACCGCCAGGGGATCGGGCCCCGCGTCATGTTGTACGTCGTCTTCAGCAATCGGCTTGAGCGTCTGGCACAACGGGTCGCCGACGCGCTTGCGGGGGGAATCCCTGAGCTGGCCGATACGGATCCCTTCGCGCCCCATACCATCGTCGTGCCAGACCCCGCAGTCGGCCGTTGGCTCTCCCTGCAATTGGCCGAGTTCAATGGCATCGCGGCCAACCTCGAGCTACCCCTCCCGCAACGGTTTCTCGGGTCCCTCGTCCGCCAGGCAGGCGGCGAGCTCGAAGACGAGTCCGTGTACACCGCCGATCACTTGGTTTGGCCCGTCATGGAGTGGTTGCAGGCGCTGCAGGCGGATCCGGCAACCCCCTGGACGGAGGTGGCCGAGTACCTTGCGGTCGACCGCGGCGATGCCACCACGCGCGCCACCCGAACCTATGAGCTCGCCGTTCGCATCGCGGGTGTCCTCGAGGGATACATCCTGTATCGGCCGGATTGGCTCCGCTCCTGGGAGTCGGGTCAGGGGACGGGTTGGCAGGCCGCCTTGTGGCGCTGGCTCCAAACCCGACTGGGATCGACGGATCCGGGCAGGCGGCTGCAGCGTTGGGGCGGGCGTCAAGTCGCTCGGGTCACGGGTGACGGGCATCCGCCCGTGTTGGTCTTCGGGGTTGATCGGTTGGCGCCGCTGCAGCTGGCTGCCTTCCAGGCCCTGGCCCAGGCCCGGGATGTCTATTTCTTTTGCTGGAATCCCTCGCGCCAGTATTGGGGCGATGTCGTCTCGGAGCGCGAGCAAGTCCGTCGTGAGGGGGAAGCGGGGGCGGCCTACCTGGATGTGGGCCACCCCCTGTTGGCCGCCTGGGGGCGGGCCGGCCGGGATTTTCTGGACGATCTCATCGAGGCGGCGGATGTCCCGGACGAAGATTTCCACGAGCCGTCCGGGACGACCCTCTTGCATCGTTTGCAGGGGGATCTGCTCGATCTGGTGGCACCGCCGGCCCCGGAGGAGCGAATCCGCCTCAGCGTCGATGCCTCGATCGCCCTGCATGCCTGTCACGGCCCGCGCCGAGAGGTGGAGGTGCTGTTCGATCAGCTGCTCGGTCTGCTCGAGGCCCATCCGGATCTTGGTCCGTCGGATATCCTTGTCCTGACGCCCGATATGCCTACCTATGCGCCCTATATCGAGGCGGTCTTCGGGGCGGCGGAGACGACCCAGCTCCCCTATACCCTCGCCGATCACGCCGCGGCGCAACAGACCCCCCTGTTCCAGGGGTTTCTGTCCCTGTTGACCCTGGACGAGTCCCGCTACGATCCGAACTCGGTCCTGGCGCTCCTGGAGCTGCCCGCGGTCCGTCGGCGCTTCGGTCTGCCCGCCGCCGAGCGCGTGCCATTGCGGCAGTGGCTGGAGGCCACCCGCATCCACTGGGGGCAGGATGCGGCGGATCGGGCCGCCCAGGGGCTACCGGCAACGGCGGCCAATACCTGGCGCGCCGGGTTGGATCGCTTGCTGCTCGGCTACGCCGCCCCGGCGGAGGAGCGCGACCTCTGGGCCGAGACCTTGCCCTTTGATGCCCCCGGGGGTTCCGAGGCGGAGCTCGCCGGACGGTTCACCGAATTCGTCGAGTCGGTGTTCCGCATCCACGCGGCGTTGGCGGAACCGCGCACGCCACAGGCTTGGTGTGACACCCTCGCCGGCCTCCTGGATCACTTCTTCGCGCCGCGGGGGGAGTCCGAGGAGGCCGCGCTTCAGGGGATCCACGATGCGCTCCGGTCGATCCGCACCCGGGCCAAGCGGGTGGGTTTCCAGGGCGCGCTGAGCCGCGCGGTCATGCTGGCTCGGTTACGCACCGCGGTTGCTCCCGAGGCGGCGGGCGCTCAGGCGTTTCTCAGCGGGGGGATCGCCTTCGCGGGGTTGACCCCGGGGCGTGCCCTGCCCTTTCCGGTGATTGCCTTGCTCGGCATGGGGGACGGGGCCTTCCCCCGGGCGGAAACCCCGGTGGATTTCGATGGCTTGGCCCAGGAGATCCGCCGGGGCGATACCGTCCGCCGCGAGGCGGACCGATACCTCGCCCTCGGGCTATTGAGCGCCGCACGACGGCATCTGCTCGTGACCTACCCAGGCCGGAGTGCCCGCGACAATACCCCCATCCCCCCGTCGGTGGTGGTCTCGGAGTTCCTTGAGACCCTGGATCGCTATTATCGCTTCGCTGCCTCCCCCGAGGCCGAGCCCATGGATGCGGCGACGGCCCTGATCACCGAGCACCCGCTGCAACCCTTTAGTCCCCGTTATTTCACGGTGGACGAGGATCCGGCGTGGTTCACCTACGCCCAGGATCTCGCCCCGGTGGCGTCCCCGGCCGACACCGAGCCGCCGTTCATCACGGCCCTCGAGCCCCCGGGACCGGCGTGGCAGACTGTCGAACTGGATCGCCTCGTCGCATTCCTGCGTCATCCGGCTCGGTTTCTGCTCGAGTCCCGGTTGGGCCTACGGCTGCGTTCGGCGGATGGGGAGTTGCCGAATCGCGAGCCCCTGGCCCCGGAGCCGGCGATCGCTCGCGCCCTGGATCAGCAGGCCTGGACCTTGGTCGCGGATGAGCCTCCGGCCAAGGTCGAGGTCGAGCGGTTGCTTCAGGGGACCGGGCTGGCCCCCCATGGGGCAGCGGGCGAGCGTTTGCTCGAGCGCAGTCGAGCCAATGCCGAGGCCTTGCAGCGTCGGGCGGGTGAGGCGGCGCATCGTTCCCGGGTCCAAACCGTTCGATTGACCCTGGATGATTGGGTGTTGATTGGACGTCTGAGCGGGCTCAGCCCGGATGGGCGCCGGGTGGTCCGGCCGACGGGGCCGCCCGGGCCGAAGGATTGCCTGGCCTTGTGGTGCTACCACGTGGTGCTCTGTTGGCTACACCCCCCGGGGGTCGAACCGCGATCCACGCTCATCCACCCCGAGGGCGAGCTCGTCTTGGCGCCGGTCGAGGCGCCCGAGGCATTGCTGCGGGAGCTCCTCGCGATCTACGGGACGGGGCTCACCGAGCCCTCGCCGCTGTTGCCCCGGTCCAGCCACGCCTACGCCCACGCCTGTCACAGGGGTCAATCGGAGGCCGAGGCCCACAAGGCGGCAAGACAGGCCTGGGTCGGCTCGGCATCGGCCCGGTCCTGGCCCGAGGGGGACGATGCCTATAACGCCTTGGCCCACCGCGGGCGAGACCCACTGGCGAGTCCGGCATTCCCCCGGGTCAGCGAGGCCGTCTTCGGGCCCCTGTTTCGTTCCCTCACCGACGCGTCCTGAGACCCCCGATGCTGGATGCCCCCGAGCCCTTGGATCCCGCCCGTGTCCCCCTCGACGGGCCGTGCCTCATCGAGGCCAGCGCGGGGACTGGCAAGACCTGGACGATTACCGCCCTGTACCTGCGGCTGATCGTGGAGGCGGGGCACAATCCCCGCTCGCTGCTGGTGATGACCTACACCCGGGCGGCGACCCGCGAGCTCAAGGAGCGGATCCGGGCGCGGCTGCAGGCCGCCGATCGGTTGCTGCGTACCGGCCAACCAGCCCGCTCCGAGGCGCCGGATCCCATCGAGTCCCACTGGCTGACCACCCTCACGGATTGGGAGACGGCCCGCCGCCGGGTTCGCCTGGCGCTGCACGACTTCGACGAAGCGGCGATCTACACCATCCACAGCTTCTGCCAGCGGGTGCTTGGCGAGATCCCCTTCGACAGCGGTGCGGCCTTCGATCAGGAGCTGATCGGCGAGGACACCACGGTGGCGCGGGAGGCCTGCGCCGATTGGTGGCGTCAGCAGGCGGCGCGGGTCGAGCCGGATTGGTTGGAGTATCTGTGGGAAAAGGGACTCGATCCGGATGAGCTCTTGAACCGGTTGCGCCCCGCCCTCGCCCGGCCCTATCTCGTCCAGCGTATGCCCCCGGCCCCACCGGCCGGTCCCGATCCGGTCCCCGAGGCTTTTGCGGCCGCCCGGCGCCTGTGGGGCACCGAGCGCGAGGCCATTCTGGGGGCGTTGCAGGCGGCCTGGCCGGGACTCAACCGGGGCAGCTATAAGGATCGTTACTGGTCGGCTTGGGTTGCGGACCTGGATCGCCTGTTTGCCGAACCCCGTCCGCACCGGCCGCTCTTTAAAGATGTGTGTCCGAAGGATCCCACGGATCCGAAATCCACGCCCCGGGCGCGGGTCGAGCATCGGGCCCTGGAGCGTTTCGGTGCCGCCTTCCTCGAGGCCAAAACCAAGAAGGGCAAGCGGCCGCCGGACCATCCCTTCTTCGCCGCCGCCGATGACTTGCGCCAGGCCTGGTGTGCCCGTGAGGACCGGTTCGCCGCGGCGTTGCCCCATTGGCTGGCGGAGTGCCTGGATTGGTTGCGGGCCGAGTTACCGCGGCGCCATGCCCGGCGGGGGATGCAGACCTATGACGATTTGTTGCTGGATCTGCGCACGGCCCTGGCCGGTCCCCGGGGCGCCGTGCTGACCGAGCGGCTCCAGCAGCGTTATACCGCGGCGCTGGTGGACGAGTTCCAAGATACCGATCCCATCCAGTACGACATCCTCCGGCCCGTCTTCCTCGAGGCGGAGCGTCCCTTGTTCCTGGTGGGGGATCCCAAGCAGGCGATCTATGGGTTTCGCGGTGCCGATCTGTTCGCCTATCTCCGGGCCCGACGGGCCGTGCCGCGGCGATTCACGTTGGATGTGAATCGCCGCTCGGAGGCGGCACTCGTCCGCGGGCTCAATACCCTGCTCAGCCGGCCCGCCAACCCTTTCGAGTCCGCCGAGATCCCCTTTCAGCCCGTTCGCGCCCACGCAAGCGAGGGGCTTGCCCTGGACGATCATCGCGCCAACCTGCACCTGTGGTGGCTAGGTGAGGCGTCGGAGTCCCAGGACAAAGGCCAAGTCCGGGAGCGGGCGATCGGGGCCACGGTGGCGGAGATCGCGCGCTTGCTCGATCCGGCGGGCCCCGGCGGTGAGGCGGGGTGTGGGGGGCTTGGGGTCCTCTCGGGGGGGGATATCGCGGTACTCGTGCGGACCCATACCCAAGGGCAAGCCATGAAGCGGGCCTTGGGCGGGGCTGGGATTGCTGCGGTCGAGTACAGTCGGGTGAGTGTGTTTGGCGCGGCCGAGGCCAGCATGCTCGAACAGATCTTGATGGCGATTCAGGAACCGACGGATAGCCGCCGGATCAAGGCAGCCTTGGCCACCGAGGCCATGGGTTGGACGGCTGCCGATTTGCTTCGATTGACCGAGGATGAGGCGCTATGGGAAGCGTCCCTCGGTCGTTTCCAGGCGGATCGTCGGCGTTGGCGGGATGTGGGGTTCATGCCCATGTGGCGTCGCTGGATGGCTCGGGAGGGGGTCGCGGCTCGACTTCTCGCCTTGCCGGACGGTGAGCGTCGGCTGACTAACCTGTTTCATCTCGCGGAGCTCCTCCAGGCGGCCTCGGTCCAACAACACCTGGGGATCGAGGGGCTGGTGGCTTGGTTGGCCGCCCAGCGGGCGGACCCGGGCGCCACCGGGGAGGCGGCCGAGTTACGCCTGGAGAGCGATGCCGATCGGGTCAAGATCGTGACATTGCACGCGAGCAAGGGGCTCGAGTACCCGGTGGTCTTCTGCCCCTTCCTGTGGGAAGGTCAACCGCCCTCGCGAGCCCCCAATCTCTTGATCTACCACGATCCGGCGGATGACCATCGCGCGGTTCTGGATTGGCGGGGGGAGCGGGCCCCGGCGGAACGCCAGGCGCTTGCCCATCACGAGACGGTGGCCGAGGCCGTGCGCCTGGCCTATGTCGGGCTGACGCGCGCCCGGCATCGCTGTTATGTGGTGGTTGCCAACGCCCGTGATGGGGGCTATGCCCCAATCAACCGCTTGCTCGCCGGGCCCGAGGACGCGGGGTCGGCCACCGCCCTAGAGGCCGCGATGGCGGAGCTGATGGCGGCGGCGCCGGGGGCAATTCGGGCGTCCACCCCCCCCACCGAACCGCCATCGGCGGGGCCGACGGCCATGGCGCGAGGGGCGCCAATGGGGTCTGGCCGGCAATGGACGGCGCAACCGGCCCCGCCGGTGCGCCTGGCGAGCTTCACCGGTCTGCTCGAGGAGCGAACGGGCGAGATCGAGCCAGAACCAGGGCCCGGGGACCCCGAGGCCACCGGATTCCGCGACCCCGCACCGGGGGAGGCGCTTCCCCGGGGGCGCCGGTTCGGACGCTGCCTTCACGGGATCCTGCAGCGACAGGACTTCACCGATCCCCAGGGGCTTGCCGACACGGCCGCCCGGGAGCTCGAGGCCTTCGGCTACCCCGGCGAGCGCTGGCAGGGTCCGGTGGCGGAGCGGCTCGAGTCGGTCCTGAAGACCCCGCTGGCCCCGATCGGGGTTCGCCTGATGGATATCGATCGGACGGCGCGCCGCGATGAATTGGATTTCTACTTCCCCGTGGGATCGCTGCCCCTGAGCGATTGGCAGAGCCTCTACGAGGCCCACGGCGAGCGCGCGATTCAGCCGGTCGTCGATTCGACCCGTGGCGATTCCGCGGATCCGACCGTTTTGCGGGGCTTTATCGATTTGGTCTTCCGCTACCAGGGTCGCTACTATTGGGTCGATTACAAGTCCAACTGGCTCGGAGCGGACCGCAGCGCCTACCAGGAATCCTCGTTGCACGCCGCGATGCAACACGGTGGTTACGGGCTGCAGGCCTTGATCTACACACTCGCCCTGCATCGCTTTCTGGCCCATCGCGTCCCCGGATACCGCTACCGCGAGCATTTCGGGGGGGCCTTCTTCTTGTTCCTGCGGGGGATGGAACCGGATCGGGACGCCGGCATCGTCTTCCAGCGCTTGCCCGAGGCGCTGATGACGGCCATCGCGGCGCAGGCGGGGGCCCCGCCGGTGCGTCCGCCGCCGGATCCCGCCGGCTCGAGTGAGGCCCCGAGCTGAACCGGCGCCGGCCGCGCCATCCATCCGCTGTCGTGCCGTGACGCCCTCGACCGAGACCATCCCGGAAAGGCATGGGACATGCGAACCGCTCAGGATCAATTGATCGAACGCCTGACGCCCGGCGCCGAGCCCTTCGAACTCGAGCTCAGCGAGACGGGCGACTTCATCCTGACGGTGGGACCGGACGGCACGAAACAGTGGTGGGTGTGCCTTGAGGGCGACGCCGGTTATTACCGTCACGCCCTGGGGGTGTTCCCCGAGATGGATACGGCGGCGGCCTACGCCGCCTACCAGGAGACGAAGCGGCTCGCGGCCGCTGCGTCGGCGCCGGCGGGGGCGACGCCGGGGCATTTCGGCGCCGCATCGGCGCGGGCCCCGGGTCGCGGACCCGGGGGATGGCTGGAACGGCACTGGCGACCCATCGGCCTGTCGGGATTGGCCCTGCTAGTGGCCACCGTCGCGATCGGGGTCGGTCAGCGCGGGTTGGACAACCCCGGACCGGCCGAGGACCAGACGGTGTCGGAGGGCGAGGCCTCCAGCTCCGAGCCCGCGGGGCAATCGACGGAGGCCGGGGCATCCGACCGGTTGGCGTCCCCGGGGGATGACGTCGAACCGCCGCCCCTGCCGGATCATCCGATCCGGCGGGTGTGGTTCGCCGACGAGCGGCGGGATGGGCGGCCGGTGAACGAGATCGGTCCCCTCGTGCGTTACCGTCCGCAGCCACGAACCGTCTATTTCGTCAGCGAGCTGCAGGGCATGGCGGGTCATTCCGTCGTGCATCGATGGATGCATGCGGGTGAGGAACGGGCCCGTTATCGGTTCGGGCCGCTCGCCGAACCGGCTCCGCTGTTGGACTCCGAACAGACCTTGACCGAGGCGGATTTGGGGCGTTGGGTCGTCGAGGTGCGTGCTGCCGGGGAAGTCCTCGCGAAGCGCCCGTTGAACTACCTGAGGCCGCCGGCGGCGCGCGGTGATTAAGGGGCTGGGAGGCGGCGGGTGCGACGCCCCATCAGGACCCCCGCGCTCGGATCGGGTACCGGGCCGCGCGGGCGATCCCGCCGGGAGCCGGCACCCGCGACGCGCCGTGCAACCGACGTCCGGGTCTGCGGGCCGTGCCTTGGATCGAGGGCTAAGCGAGCCACGGCCCGGCTCGCGACGACGGCCATCCCCCGGGGTTCGGGGTCGTCGATGACCGAAGCCGTTTGGGGGCGTCACGCCGCAGCACGACCCGCCCGGGGAGGCACCGATCCTGGCCCGAGGCGATTCGCCCATCGATCGCCCCGCTCAGGCGACCGCCTCCGGGCATTGCTGAAGCAAGGTGGTTGCGGTGTTCATGTAGCCCTGCCGGCGCAGGTACAGCTGCCAACGATTGCCCCCGAGCTGGCGCCAAAGCACGGCGGATCGGATCCCGGCCAACAGCAGGGCGCGAACCTTGGCGGCGTTCTGTTCGTTACGCAGGTGATTGGCCTCACCGCGCACCACGACGGTCGGACTGAGTTGGCCCAGGGTTTCCCGATACAACTCCCCCAGCCGCGCGATGGTATTGGTGTGGGTCAAGCTGAAGTAGTCCTTTTGCCGCCGGACCGACTGGATCCCCTCACGCAACCCGTTGAGGGCCCGCGGGGTTCCCTGGAGACGACGCTCCAGCCGGATGAGGGCCAAGGCATAGCGCACGAGCTCCCAATTGATCTCCCGGGGTTTGCCCTCGAGTTGCGCGACCAGCACCTTGAGTCCGTCCAGGACGCCGCACACCCCCCCATAGACGGCCTCCGGCGAATCGGCGTCCACCGAGAACACACTCTCCAGGCTGGCTTCCAGGAAGACGGCATTCGCCACCCCGTGGCGAGCCACCTGCTGAACGAGATGGACCGACTGAAATAGGCCGGCCGCGGCAAGGGTTCGATCGCGCAAATCGGGATTCATGGGCTCATCATCCGGTCGGCAGGGCTCCAGGGGGGGCAATGGTCAATGGGAGGAGGTCGCCGTCTCGGGGCTACGGCTTGAGCGCACCAACGGGTGGGTGCCTCGCCGGATGACTCCGCCCCCCAGGCACTCCGCGCCCTGGTAGAAGACGACCGACTGCCCAGGCGTGATCGCCCGCTGAGGTCGTTCGAATCCCACGTGGACGCCGCCGTCCGCCAGCGGCTCGACGACGGCCGCCTGATCCGGTTGCCGGTAGCGTGTCTTGGCGGTGCAGTGCAGCGGCAAGTCGGGGCCCGGCGGCCGTATCCAATGGGGGGCGTCGCAGGCCAACGCGTGGTGGAACAAAGCGGGGTGGTCGCCGCCCTGGACCACGATCAGCACGTTCCGCTCCAGGTCCTTGCCCGCCACGAACCACGGGGTCCCATCGCCCCCCCGCACGCCGCCGATGCCAAGCCCCTGGCGCTGGCCGAGGGTATAGAACATCAGCCCGTGGTGGCGACCGATCGCCTCGCCTTCCAGGGTCTCGATGGATCCGGGCTGAGCGGCGAGATACCGGGATAGGAACGCGCGCAGGGGCCGTTCCCCGATGAAGCAGATCCCGGTGCTATCCTTCTTGTCCCGGGTGGGCAACCCCGCCTGACCGGCAAGGGCGCGCACTTCCGCCTTGTGGTAGCCGGCCAGCGGGAACCGGGCGTCACGCAGTTGATCTTGATCCAGGGTGTGGAGGAAATAACTTTGGTCCTTACCGGGGTCGGTTCCCCGCAGCAGGGCGATGCCCGCCGAGCGTGACGCACGCCCGGCATAATGGCCCGTGGCGATCGTCGTGGCCCCGAGCTCATGGGCGTAATCCCGGAAGACCCGGAATTTGATCTCGCGATTACAGAGGACATCCGGATTGGGCGTGCGTCCGCGCCGATACTCGTCCAGGAAATAGCGAAAGACCCGGTCTCGGTACTCGGCCGCGAAATTGACGCGATGCAGCGGGATCTCCAGGTGATCGCACACCGCGCGCGCATCCTGATAGTCGGCTTCGGCGGGGCAATAGCCCTCGGCGTCGTCATCATCCCAGTTTTTCATGAACAGGCCTTCGACGCGGTAGCCAGCCTGCTGAAGCAACCACGCGGCGACGGAGGAATCGACCCCGCCGGACAGGCCGACGATCACACGATCCGCATTACGCGCAGGCTTTGTCACGACAACACATCACGCACGCAATCCAAGGAAACGATCTGCCCCTGGCGATAATCCACCAGGCATTGGCGCACCATCGGGGTGCGCAGCTGGTCCCGCCAGCTTTCCAGGGTCGGCCAGTCCATCCAGTGCGCCGCGATGATCCCGGTGTCGAGCGGGCGCTCGGGATCCTGTCCGAGCACCTGGCCGGCGAAGACGGCCCGGAGGTAGGTCTCATCGGTCGGTGGGTGAATCCACCGATAGAGACCGACGAATCCGGTCAACGCCACGTGATAGGCCGTCTCCTCGAGGGTCTCCCGCACCGCGGCCTGGGCGAGACTCTCACCCGGGTCGAGATGGCCTGCCGGTTGATTCAGCACCCGCTGCCCATCCTGGGTCTCCTCCACCATCAGGAAGGCATTGTCTTGCTCGACGATCGTCGCCACGGTCGCCCGCGGTTTCCACACCATAGCGTCATTGTCCCCGATGTCTGTCGGTCGCCACGGGAGTCGCCTCGAGGGCAGCGTTCGGACCCGGGGCCGTGGCGTCGAGCGCCCGAACAGAAGGCCACGACCGCGGTCGATAAGCGAGGAGGTGGCGCTTGCCCGGAAGATCTCGGGCGGTGACACGCCCCGTCCTACGGATCGCCGAGTATGCCTGGCCCGTGGAAACCCGTGCAAGGTGCACACCTGGCGTCTTGTGCCCGTTCATGTATCGCGGCCGATCGAGTCCCTATGTCGAAACCCTTCGCGCTCACCTCGCATTTCCCACCGGCCGGCGATCAGCCAACGGCCATCGAGGCCCTGACCGATGGGCTGGAGGCCGGTCTGGCGCATCAGACGTTGCTCGGCGTGACCGGCTCGGGCAAGACCTACACGATGGCCAATGTGATCGATCGTGTCCAACGGCCCACCCTGATCTTGGCGCCGAATAAGACCCTGGCGGCTCAGCTTTATGGCGAGATGAAGGATTTCTTTCCGGACAACGCCGTCGAGTATTTCGTTTCTTATTACGATTACTATCAGCCGGAGGCCTACGTCCCCGCCTCGGATACCTATATCGAGAAGGATGCCTCGATCAACGATCACATCGAGCAGATGCGGTTGTCGGCCACCAAGGCGCTCTTTGAGCGCCCGGATACGGTGCTCGTGGCGACCGTCTCGGCGATCTACGGGCTCGGTGACCCGCAGTCGTATCTCGGCATGCTTCTTCACGTGGTGCGGGGCGATCCGACCGATCCGCGGGCCATCGTTCGTCGCCTCACGGAGATGCAATATACCCGTAACGATCTGGAACTGCGCCGGGGGACCTATCGTGTGCGGGGCGACGTCATCGACATCCATCCGGCGGATAGCGAGCGCGAAGCGGTGCGCATCGAGCTCTTCGATGATGAGGTCGAGAATCTGGCGGTCTTCGATCCCTTGACCGGCGAGGTGCTACGTCGTCCGGCCCGGCTCACGGTCTATCCCAAGACCCACTACGTGACCCCGCGGGAGACCTTGCTCCGTGCCATCGACGCCATCCAGGAGGACCTGCATCTGCGCTTGACGGAGCTGCGCGCGGCCGATCGGTTGGTCGAGGCCCAGCGCCTCGAGCAGCGGACCCAATACGATCTGGAGATGATGCGGGAGATCGGCTACTGTAACGGCATCGAGAACTACTCCCGCTACCTCTCGGGCCGTCAACCGGGGGAACCGCCGCCGTGTCTCTTCGATTACCTCCCGGAGGAGGCCCTGCTCATCATCGATGAAAGCCACGTCACCATCCCCCAGCTCGGCGGGATGTACCGCGGGGACCGCTCGCGCAAACAAAACCTCGTGGATTACGGTTTCCGACTCCCCTCGGCCCTGGATAATCGCCCGTTGCGCTTCGACGAGTTCGAGCGTTTGGCGCCTCAGAGTGTCTATGTCTCCGCCACCCCTGGCCCGTACGAGAACCAACGGGCCGATGCCGTGGTGGAGCAGGTCGTTCGACCCACCGGGTTGGTCGATCCCGAGGTCGAGGTACGGCCCGTCGGTACCCAGGTGGACGATCTCCTCTCCGAGATTCAGAAGCGGGTGGCCGACAACCAGCGGGTCCTCGTGACCACCTTAACCAAGCGGATGGCCGAGGACCTGACCGATTATCTGGAGGATCACCGGGTCAAGGTCCGCTACCTGCACTCGGATATCGATACGGTCGAGCGAATGGAGATCATCCGGGATTTGCGTTTGGGAACCTTCGACGTCCTCGTTGGCATCAACCTGCTTCGGGAGGGGCTGGACCTCCCGGAGGTCTCCCTGGTGGCCATCCTCGATGCCGATAAGGCGGGTTTTCTGCGCTCCGAGCGCTCCCTGATCCAGACCATCGGGCGGGCGGCCCGCAACCTCCACGGCCGAGCGATCCTCTACGGCGATGTCCGAACCGATTCCATGGCCCGCGCCATCGACGAGACCGAGCGCCGTCGTGCCCGACAGCTCGCCTTCAACACCGAGCACGGGATTACCCCGCGGGGCATCGAGAAGCGGGTGAGCGATATCATGGAGGCCGGACAGGGCGCCAAGGCGGCCACGGGTCAACGGATCCTGGATGCCGTGGCGGAGCCCAAGGCGCGCTATGGAGAAACGCGCTCGCCCCAGGAACTCCAGGCGGAGATCGAGCGACTCGAGGAGGCCATGTACCGACACGCGCGGAACCTGGAATTCGAAGCGGCTGCCCGCCTGCGGGATCGAATCGAATCGCTGCGGGCCCAGGAGGTGGGCGTGCCAGCAGCCGCCTCGTAGCGCGACGACGATAGGCCGACCATGGATATGCATCACGCCCGCTGGCTCCTCGCCAGCATCGCCCTCTTTGCCGTCCTCGGGGCCCTGATCGGGCAGTACCCGCGTCCGCTGGGCTCCGGCTCCCCGGTGACACACGATGGGCCGGCGCGGGCGTTCGAGGTCCGACCGAGCGACTGCGGCATCACGGGGGGGTCGTGTACGGCTGTGGCGGCCGATGGGGCATCGCCTCGGCCTCGGATGACCCTCCAATTGCCCGAGTCCCCGAGCGCGCTGACCCCCTTTGCGGTTCGGGTCCGCTTGCCGGATACGCCGCGGGAGCGCATCGGGGCGGTGGGGGTGCGCTTTCGCATGGTGGGTATGGACATGGGACGCAACCGCTACCCGCTTACCCGGTCGGAGACCGGGGCTTGGCGGACGCAGGTGACCCTGCCGATCTGCAGCACGGGGCGTCGAGACTGGCAGGCGGTGGTGGAGGCTCGCGTCGCGGGGGAGCTGTGGCGGGCCCGATTTCCCTTCGTGGTCGATTCGCCCCGTTAGACGAAGGTCGCGAAGTAGTCCCGATAGAAGCGATCGAGCATCGGGACCTGGGTCTGCAGGGCGCCCTCGGTCCCCGTGTTGTCGAGGATGTCGTCGCCCTGGGCCCGCCGCGTGGATCGGCTGACCTGACGAGCCATCAACGCCTCGATCTGCTCGCCCGTCCAGCCCGCTCGCGCCGCGGCGCGGGCCCGTTGCAGGCGCTCCGGGGTGTCCACGACCAAGACCCGCGGGAAACGGTCCTGCCAGCCGGATTCAATCAACAGCGGCACGATCAAGATCCCATAGGGGGCACCGCGGAGTCGGTCGATCAGCCGCGGGACGGCCGCGCGCCAGATCGCGGGATGGAGGATGGCCTCGAGTCGATCCAGGGCCGCGGGATCCGCGGCGACCCGGGCGCGCAAACGGTCCCGGTCGATGCCGCCGGCGTCGTCCCGCAGGGCCTCGCCGAAGGCGGCGACCACCGCCTCGACCGCGGGTTGACCCGGTTCCAAAACCCTCCGCGCCAGCTGATCGGTGTCTTCACAGGGGATATCCAAGGCCTCGAAGGCGTGGGCGGCGGTGGTTTTGCCGCTCGCGAGCCCGCCGGTCATGGCAACGACGGGTTGATTGCGCAGGCGCTCGGTGGGTGGGACGTCGCCGGTGATGTCGGGGGGCTCGCTCGAGTCGCGCGCGCCCCCCGCCGCGTCCTCGGCGTTCAAAGCCCCATCCACCGGTAGTAGGCCCCGGTGATCGCCTCCCCCCAGAACAGGGTGATCCAGCCGGCGACGGCCAGGAAGGGGCCGAAAGGCAGGGGTTGACCCCGGGCATGCCCGCCGAAGGCCATGAGTAGGCCACCGAGCACGGCCCCGACGGCCGAGGAGAGCAGCACAATGGTGGGCAGGGCCTGCCAACCCGCCCAGGCCCCGAGGGCCGCGAGGAGCTTGAAGTCTCCAAAGCCCATGCCCTCCTTGCCGGTGAACAGCCGAAACAGCTGATAGACGGTCCACAGGCTGAGATAGCCCAAGGTGGCTCCCCACAGGCTGCTATGGACCTCGACGAACACACCCTCGAGGCCCAGTAACAGCCCGACCCAGAGCAAGGGGAAGGTGATGGCATCGGGCAGGATCTGGTGATGGAGATCGATGACGCTGAGGGCAATGAGGGCCCAGGTAAAGCCCCAGGCGGCCAACAGCACCGGCGTCGGCCCCAGGTGCCAGGCGAGGAGGCCCGTCAAGGCGCCCGTCAGGAGCTCGACGGCCGGGTATTGGAGCGAGATGGGGCTCCGGCAGGCCACACAACGACCCCGCAAGACCAGGTAGCTGATCACCGGGATGTTTTCCCAGGGACGCAAGCGGTGGCCGCAGCTCGGGCACCGGGAGGGCGGGGAGACCAGATCGAAGCGGGCACGTGCCGCATCGGTTGGGGCCTCCACCCCCGCGGGGGTGGCGAGCAGCTCCCGACACTGAGCCTCCCAGTCCCGCTGCAGCATCCGCGGCAGCCGGTGGATCACGACGTTGAGAAAGCTCCCGACGACGAGGCCGAGCACGACCGAAACGATGACGAACAGGCGGGCATCCTCGCCGAGCTGCACCAATAAATCGCCCATCACGATGGCGCCGACCCCCTTAGACGACCGAACCGAGTTTGAAGATCGGCAGGTACATGGCGATGACCAGGCCCCCGACCAAGACCCCGAGGATCGCCATGATCATCGGCTCCATCAAACTGCTCAAGGAGTTGACGGCGTCGTCCACCTCGCGCTCGAAGAAATCCGCGACCTTGGTCAGCATCGTGTCCAGTGCCCCGGACTCCTCGCCAATGGCGACCATCTGGACCACCATGCTCGGGAACAGCTGGGTCTGCCTCATCGAGGCGTTGATCTGCTGGCCCGTCGATGCATCCTGCTTCATCTTCTGGACCGCCTCGCCATACACGCTGTTGCCGGTTGCCCCGGACACGGAGTCGAGGGCCTCAACGAGCGGAACCCCGGCGGCGAACATGGTGGCCATGGTACGGGCGAACCGCGCGACGGCTGACTTTTCAACCAATGGCCCGAAGACCGGGACGCGTAGCATCAACCGGTCTAAGAAGCGGTTGAAGGCGGTGGAGCGCTTCTTGGCCAAGGAGAAGAGATAGACGGCAAGGCCGCCGCCACCGAAGATGACCCACCAGTACGCCTGCATGAACTCGGACAAACCGAGCACGAATTGGGTAAAGGCCGGCAGATCCGCGCCGAAATCTTGGAACAACTCCGCGAACTGGGGTACGACGAAGACCAGCAGGATGGCGGAGACGATGAGCCCGACGATGATGACGGCCACCGGATAGAACAAGGCCCCCTTGATCTTGCCCTTGATCTCTTCGGTCTTCTCTTTGTAGGTGGCGATCTTGTCCAGGAGTGTCTCCAGGGCACCCGCCTGCTCCCCGGCCTCGACGAGATTGCAGTAGAGCTCATCAAAGTGTTGAGGCCGGCGCCGCAGGGCATCGGCGAGGGTGTCCCCTCCCTCGATATCCGATTTTACCCCGAGCAGCAGCTCCTGCATGCTCGGGTTCTCATGGCCCTGGCCGACGATCTCGAAGGCCTGGACCAGGGGTATCCCGGAGGCGATCATGGTTGCCAACTGGCGGCTGAAGACGGCTACATCCTTGGGTGTGATCTTCTTCTTGCCGCCTCCTAGCAGGGGTTTCGGTTTCTTCCGAACCCGCATGGGGGTGACCCCGAGTTTGCGGACCTCGATCTTGGCCAAGGATTCGGAGGTGCTGTTGATCTCCCCCTTGACGCGCTGGCCCTGCTTGTCGGTGCCTTCCCATTGGAAGGTCATCTTCTCAGCTTTCTCTGCCACGGCTCCGGAACCTCACAAATGGACCGATCGTCGTTTGCCGCGAGCGACACCCCCGCTCGGGCCGCCTCTTAAGCCGGCCTGTGCCTGAACCCCTATCCTTGGGTGACGCGCATGATCTCCTCGAGGCTGGTGACCCCCTGTTTGACCTTGCGCAGTCCCGAGCGCCGCAGATCGGATATACCCTCTTTCTCCGCCTGTTTGGCGAGTTGGATGGCATTGCCGTTCTCCATGATGATCTGCGCCATGGCGTCCGAGATGGGCATGACTTGGAAGATACCCACGCGCCCTTTGTAGCCGCGGTTGCATTGGCTGCAACCCACCGCTTTGTAGATCGTCAGCTCGGGCAATTCGTCCTCCTGGAAGCCCGCCTCGATGAGGGACTCCGGCGGGATGTCGTCGGGTTGCTTGCAGGCCTCGCACAGGCGTCGACCAAGGCGCTGGGCGATGATCAGGATGACCGACGAGGCGATGTTATAGCTTGGGATCCCGATGTTCATCAGACGCGCCAAGGTCTGCGGCGCATCGTTGGTGTGCAGGGTCGAGAGGACCAAGTGCCCGGTCTGGGCGGCCTTGACAGCGATCTCAGCGGTCTCGAGGTCGCGGATCTCACCGACCATCACCACGTCGGGGTCTTGGCGCAGGAAGGACCTCAGGGCCTCGGCGAAGGTTAATCCCACGCGCGGATTGACGTTGACTTGGTTGACACCGGGCAGGTTGATCTCGGCCGGGTCCTCGGCGGTCGAGATATTGCGTTCCGGCTCGTTGAGCAGATTCAAGCCGGTGTACAGGCTCACCGTCTTACCGCTGCCCGTCGGGCCGGTCACTAGGATCATGCCTTGGGGGCGGCTCAGGGCGTGCAGGTAGGCCGCCTTCTGTTCCGACTCATAGCCGAGCTTCTCGATGGGGATTTGGGCGCTGCTCGGATCGAGGATCCGGCAGACGACCTTCTCCCCGAACAGGGTCGGGCAGGTGTTGACACGAAAATCGATGGCGCGTGTCTTGGAGATCTTGAGTTTGATCCGGCCATCCTGGGGGATACGTCGCTCCGAGATGTCCATGCGCGACATGACCTTGAGTCGGGCCGTGATCCGGTTCGACATGCTCAACGGAGGGGCGGTGATCTCCGTGAGGACCCCGTCCATGCGGAAGCGAACCCGATACTTCTTCTCGTAGGGCTCGAAGTGGATATCCGAGGCCTTGCGTTTGATCGCATCCATGAGCACCTTGTTGATGAACCGAACGACCGGGGCCTCGTCGGCCTCGCTGGTTTCCTCGGCTTCTTCGCCTTCCTCGGTCGGGGCCTCCAACTCGAGCCCCTCCAGGTCCTCGTCGTCGAGGGCCATGGACTGCTGCTCTTCCCGCTCCTGGAGCCGGTTGATCTCTTGGCGGAGCTTCGGTTCTTCGACGATCACCGGTTCGGCGGTTAGCCCCGTGGCGAAGCGGACGCGGTCGACCCCCTCCATGCTGGCCGGGTCGGATACCCCGACAAAGAGCCGCTTGCCCCGTTTGAACAGGGGCAATACGTGGTAGTCCTGGATGACGCGCTCCTTGGTCAGTTTGTCCAGGAGCTCGTTGGGTAGGTGCGTGGTGTCCAGGGCCCCGAGTTCCATCAGCGGCAGCCCGAATTCGGAGGCTGCCGTTGTGGCTAAGCGGGTGGCGTCGACGAGTCCGTTCTCAATCAAGTAATTGACGAGCGGGATCTTTTTCTTTTGGGCCTGTTCTTGGGCCTCGCGCGCCGAATCCTCGGTCAATAGATCGTGATTGACCAGGCGGTAGGCGAGGCCACTTAAACGGCTCGTCGGTTGAGTTGTCGCCATAGCGGTACCAGTGGTTTGGAACGCGGCACGCGATGCGCGCGGGGTGAGGTTGGGGGCAGCGGGTCGTCGCGGATCCGGATCCGCACGATCGGTTGCGGCCCGGCCCGGGCACCCGCCGCCTCGTTCCCGTTATTCTAGGGCATTGATCGACGCCGGCAACGCCCGACGCGGTTCGCTACTAACCATGCCATGGTCTCGGTCTGACGTCGACCTTGTTCCGAATTGGTGGTACGTTTCGCCGACCACACGTTGCGGACTCCAATCGAACCCAAAGGGGATAGTACAAGATGGCGAGTAAGCCCTCTCTGCGCGCATCTCGATGCGATGAAGCACCGATCGAGGTCATTCGTGTCCCACCCCAACGATCCGTTCCCGGACTCGAGGAGGACGCGCGGGCCGGCCTCGTCCAGCCACCGCGGAGTCTGCCACCGAAATATTTCTATGATGCGTACGGCTCTGAGCTCTTCGACCGCATCTGTTATACGCAGGATTACTATCCGACTCGGACCGAGGCGGCGTTGCTCGAGGGTCATGCCGACGACATCATCGCCGCGGCTCGCCCCCGCCATTTGGTTGAGCTCGGGGCCGGTGCATTGCGTAAGACGCACCACCTGCTCGACGCCTGTGATCGGCAGACGCTCGAGATCACCCTCTGGCCTTTTGATGTATGCCAGCCAATCATGGAGGAGGCGGCCGAGCGACTCGTCGCCCGCCATGAGCGGCTCCGGATCAATATCCTGGTCGGCGATTACCTCGCCGGCCTCGGCCATCTGCCGGCGATGACCGGACCGCGCCTGTTCGTGTTCCTCGGGGGCACCATCGGCAACTTTACCCATGACGAGGCAGTGGCCTTTCTCGGTGAGCTTCGGGCGTTGATGGGCCCGGATGACCGTCTGCTCATCGGGGCGGATCGGATCAAGGATTCGTCGGTGTTGACGGCGGCCTATAACGATCGCGAAGGCGTGACCGCGGCGTTCAATCGCAATCTCCTGAATGTCCTGAACCGGGAGCTCGAAGCGGATTTTTCCCTCGAAGGATTCCGTCACGAAGCGGTCTTCGACCCCGCCGCGAGCCGAGTCGAGATGCGCCTGGTGGCCGAGGCCGACCAGTCCGTCTACCTCGGCCGGTTGGATACCCGGATCACCTTCGAATCGGGTGAATCCATCCTCACCGAGATCAGTCGCAAGTTCTCGCTCGAGGGGCTCACCGAGCTCCTGGCCGAGGCGGGATTGACGCGGGCGCAGCATTACGAGCCGCCGGATGAGGCCTTTTCACTGCTTCTCGCAGGACCTGCGGCCTGATGTCGATGCCCGAGCAACCGGCGCCGATCCCGGCCTCCGATGAGCCCCCGCGGCATCAAGCCGATGCGTCCACGACGCTCGCGAGCGTCGACCTGGGCTCCAATAGCTTCCACCTGTTGATCGCCCGGCTCAGCGATGGGCAGGTCCGGTTCATCGACCGCCTCAAGGAGATGGTTCGCCTCGCCGCCGGACTCGATGCGGATCGCTATCTGACCCCTGAGGCGATCGCCCGAGGTGAGGCCTGCTTGGAGCGCTTCGGGCAACGGCTGCGGGCGTTGGATGAGGCGAATGTCCGGGTCCTCGGGACGAACACGCTGCGGTCCGCGAAGAATGCGGAGTCGGTGCTGCGACGTTTTCAAGACGCCTTGGGTCATCCCATCGAGATCATCGATGGCCGGGAAGAGGCGCGCCTGATCTACCATGGCGTCGTCCATGACTTGGGCGACGAGGCAGGGACGCGGATCGTCTTCGATATCGGCGGTGGCAGTACGGAGCTTATCGTCGGTCGAGGGGCCCGACCCGAGCTCATGGAGAGCCTGCACATCGGTTGCGTCAGTCTGTCCCAGCGGTTCTTCCGTAATGGTCGCCTCAGCGCGTCGGCCTTCGAGGCCGCGGATACCGCCGCCCGGTTGGAACTCGCCCCTTTCACCCGACCCTTGTCGGCGCGTCATTGGGACCGGGTGATCGGGGCCTCCGGCACGATCCGAGCGGCTGCCGACATCATCCAGGCGAATGGTTGGGGGGATGTCATCACCCGGGACGGTCTCGCTCAGATCCGAGCGGCGTTGCGCAAGGCACGCCATATCGACGCGGTCAAGCTCAAGGGGCTGAGTGACGAACGCCGACCCGTGTTCCACGGCGGGCTGGTTATCCTGCAGGCATTGTTCGACAGCCTGGGGCTCGCCCGGATGGAGGTCTCCGAGGCGGCGTTGCGTGAAGGCGCCATCGTGGACCTGGCCGGGCGTCTCCAGCATGTGGACATCCGTGAGGCCACCGTGGCCGCCTTGGCGCGGCGTTATCAGGTGGATGAGGAACACGCCGAGGCGGTGCGGCGCACCGCCGAGTGTTTGATGGGTCGGTTGGGGGCTGCGTGGGGGGGCGAAGACCCCTGGGCTCGGCACCAACTCGACTGGGCGGCCCATCTCCACGAGATCGGCTTGGCCATCTCCCACAGCAAATACCACCGCCATGGGGGGTATTTGTTGGAGCATTCGGACATGCCCGGCTTTTCCCGCCAGGATCAACATCGCCTCGCGGTGCTGGTGCGCAGTCATCGGCGCAAGCTAAGGCGTGAGGTCATCGCGAGCCTGCCGGAGGAAGAGCAGGAACGGGCGCTTCGCCTGACCGTCATCCTGCGGCTCGCGGTGCTCCTCCACCGCAGCCGCAACCCCATGATCTGTCCCTTCGGGGTCGACTGGGACGAGTCCCGACGCGTGCTTGTGCTGAGATTTGCCGAGGGCTGGCTGGAGACGTACCCGCTCACGCGCGCGGATCTTCTGCAAGAGGCCGAGCAGTTGGAACGCGTCGGGATTCGACTGACCCTGGAGTGATCGGCGAGAAAAAAGCGAGGCGTTTCACACGTCGGAAACGCCCCGAGGCGTGGAGGAGTCGACAGGCCAGAGCGGCAAGCGTGCGAGCGCGATCTGGCATAATAACTTAAGCATAGAGTATGCCACTACTGGGCGTCATTGGCTTGATCGCGCGGCGTGATCAGGGCGACGGCGTGGGCGGCAATCCCTTCTTCGCGGCCGATCGGCCCGAGGCGCTCGGTCGTCGTCGCCTTCACATTGACGGCCTCGGTCGGGACACCCAGGCACTCGGCGATCC
This sequence comes from uncultured Ectothiorhodospiraceae bacterium, assembly GCA_964346755.1. Lineage (GTDB taxonomy): Bacteria > Pseudomonadota > Gammaproteobacteria > CAYFWJ01 > CAYFWJ01 > CAYFWJ01. The sequence goes on along the minus strand of CAYFWJ010000008.1, from coordinate 17,867 downwards.
CCTCGACCATCGCCGGGATATGCGCTCCGAGTCTCGGTGCCTGGGCGACGAGTGTGAGGTCGACATTAACGGGTGCCCATCCGCGGTCCGCGAGCCGCGTGACCACCGCCCGGAGGAGTTGCCGGGAGTCGATCCCCGCATAGGCGGGATCGCTGTCGGGGAAGTGTCGGCCGATGTCCCCCGCGCCCGCCGCCCCCAGGAGGGCGTCGCACAGGGCATGCAAGGCGACATCCCCGTCCGAGTGGGCCACCAGGCCTTGTCGATGCGGGATGACGACCCCGCCGAGGGTGACGTGATCCCCTGCACCAAAAGCGTGCACGTCGTAGCCGTGTCCGACGCGCATCAGGAGACCTCATCCTGCGCCACGGCTTGGGCGGTCAAGGATTGATGGGCCGCCGAGAGATCCGTCGGGTGGGTGATCTTCACGTTGTCGCCGTGGCCCTCCACGAGCCGTGGCGCACGGCCCGCCCACTCCATGGCGCTGGCTTCATCCGTGACGGGGTGCCCCGCGTCCAAGGCCCCGCGAAGGGCGTGGCGCAGGGGGTCCAGGCGAAAGACCTGGGGGGTCAGGGCATGCCATAGCTGACGCCGTTCGACGGTTGCAGTGATCCGCCCCTCCGCATCCGCGCGCTTCATGGTGTCGCGCACCGGAACGGCGAGGATGGCCCCGTCGTCGCCGGAGGCGATGGCCTGGTCCAGCAGGTGCTCCAGGTCGCTGGGGCGAAGACAGGGCCGCGCGGCATCATGGACAACGACCCAGCTCGTAGCGGCTTCGCCCAGGGCGAGCAGGGCGTTCCAGACGCTGTCCGCCCGCTCATGACCACCGATGACCGTTCGGATTGGCTTCGCGGTCGGGATGCGGAGCCCCGGCCAGTAGGGATCGGTCGGTGCAATCGCCACCACGGCGCCGAGCACCCGCGGATCGGTGAGGACCCGTGCGACGCTGTGGACGATGACGGCCTGGCCGTCGAGGTCGAGGTATTGCTTGGGTCGGTCCGCGCCCATGCGCCGGCCCACGCCAGCGGCGGGGACGACGGCCCAAAACGCCGGGGCGCTCATGGCGCGTCTGTGTCGAGGATGAGCACGAGGGTCTCGCCCTCGCGGATCATGCCGAGGTCCTGGCGGGCCCGGGCCTCAACGGCATCCAAGCCGCTGCGTAAGTCCTGCACTTCCGCCAGCAGCGTCTCGTTCCGCGCCTGCAGCTGGTGATTCTCTGCGGCCTGTGCCGCGACCGCATCCGTGAGCCGTTGATGCTCCGGCCAACCCTCGGCGCCGTACCAGATCTGGTACTGGAGGCCGGCGCCAATCGCCACGAGCCCGAGGAGGGTCCAGTACATGGGTCAGCCGTTCGCGCTCAAGGTCTGAAAGGCCCGGGCACCGACGAATTGTCCGTGATCCCCCAGGGCCTCTTCGATACGCACTAGTTGGTTGTACTTGGCGATCCGATCGGAGCGGGACAGCGAGCCGGTCTTGATCTGGCCCGTCCCCAGGGCCACCGCGAGATCGGCGATGGTGACGTCCTCGGTCTCGCCGGAGCGATGGGAGATGACCGAGGCGTACCCGGCGTCTTGCGCCATCGCGACCGCATCGACGGTCTCGGTGACCGTGCCGATCTGATTCAGCTTGATCAGGATGGCGTTGGCGATGCCCTGATCGATCCCCTGCTGGAGGATCGCGGTGTTGGTCACGAAGAGATCGTCACCGACCAGTTGGACTTCGGCCCCGAGCCGCTCGGTCAGTAGCCGCCAGCCGGCCCAGTCGTCTTCGGCCATCCCGTCCTCGATGGAGAGGATCGGGTATTGCCTGACCCAAGCGGCCAGATACTCGGTGAAGCCGCTGGCATCGAAGGAGCGCCCTTCGGAGGCGAGTTGATAGCGACCGTCCCGATAAAACTCGGAGCTGGCCACATCCAGGCCCAGATAGATCTCTCGGCCCGGGGTGTAGCCCGTCTTTTGGATCGCCTCGAGGATGGTCTCGATGGCGGCCTCGTTCGACGGCAGATCCGGGGCGAAGCCGCCCTCATCGCCGACGCCGGTCGCGAGGCCGCGGGCGCCGAGTACCTTTTTCAAGGCATGGAAGACCTCGGCGCCCATGCGTAGGGCCTCCGCGAAGCTCGGCGCACCGACGGGCAGGATCATGAACTCCTGGAGATCCACATTGTTATCGGCGTGGGCCCCGCCATTGACGATGTTCATCATCGGTACCGGTAGCTGGTGGGCCGATTCCCCCCCGAGATGTCGATACAGGGGCTCGTCCGATGCAGCGGCACTGGCCTTTGCCGTGGCCATGGAGACGGCGAGCAGGGCGTTGGCGCCGAGTCGGCCCTTGTTGTCCGTCCCGTCCAGCTCGATCAGTCGTTGATCCACGGCCCGTTGATCCGTGACGCGCATCCCCGCCAAGGCCGCCTGGATCACCCCGTTGACATGACCCACGGCGGTGGTGACGCCTTTGCCAAGATAGCGCCCCGGATCCCCGTCGCGCAGCTCGATGGCCTCGCGAGCCCCGGTCGATGCGCCTGAGGGCACCGCCGCACGGCCCCAGGCCCCGGAGGCGAGGTGCACCTCGGCCTCGACGGTCGGATTGCCGCGAGAATCGAGGATCTCTCGCCCATGGATCCGCTTGATCGTGCTCATGATCCCCCCTTGATGGGTTATGTGATCGATCCGGTGAGATGGTTCGTCATGGAAAGCCGCAGCGGCTGGGGTCAGTCCTCGAGGTGGTCCTCGATAAACTCCGCGCGTTTGGCCACCGCATCCAAGGCCTGCAGGGTCTCCAAGAGCGGACGCATGCGGGGTAGCGGCCACGCGTTGGGCCCGTCGCTCAGGGCCTCGTCGGGGTGGGGATGGGTCTCCATGAAGATCCCCGCCACCCCGGCGGCGATCGCGGCCCGAGCGAGTACCGGCACAAACTCCCGTTGTCCGCCCGAGCGTTGCCCGAGGCCACCGGGTTGCTGCACCGAATGGGTGGCGTCGAAGACGACGGGATAGCCGGTTCGACGCATCACGGCGAGGCCGCGCATGTCGTTGATGAGCGTATTGTAACCGAAGGAGACCCCGCGTTCGCAGGCGAGTAGCTGGGTGTTGCCTGTTGCTGCGGCCTTTTCGAGGACCGGCACCATGTCCCAGGGGGCCAGGAACTGGCCCTTCTTGATGTTGACCGGCCGACCTTGACGCGCGACGTTCTGGATGAAGTTGGTCTGGCGGCAGAGGAAGGCGGGGGTTTGTAGCACATCCACCACCTCGGCCACCGGCTCCAATGGGGTGTCTTCATGGACATCGGTCAGCACGGGTACCCCGACGGAACGTCGGACTGTGGCCAGGATCTCCAGGGCCCGATCGAACTCGAGGCCGCGAAAGCTGGACAGGGAGGTCCGATTCGCCTTATCGAACGAGGACTTATAGATGAACGGGATCCTGAGCGTGTCGGTGAGCTCCTTCAAGCGCCCTGCGGTCTCGACGGCCAGGGTCTCACTTTCGATGACGCACGGTCCGGCGATCAGAAAGAAGGGCTCGCGCGGACCGACGGAGAAACCACAGAGTTCCATCAGGGGGCGCCTCCGGGCTGTGGGCCGCTATGGCGATAGGCCTTGGCGGCCTCGATGAAATGCCAGAACAGGGGATGACCGTCCCGTGGATTCGAGGTGAACTCGGGATGGAACTGGCAGCCGAGGAACCACGGGTGTCCGGGTAGCTCGATCATCTCCGCGAGTTCGTCATCGGTCGACCGCCCGGCGATCCGCAGGCCAGCGGCCACCAGGGGCTCGGTGTAGCGATTATTGAACTCGTAGCGATGGCGGTGCCGTTCGACGATCGTGTCCCGAGCGTATACCGCGTAGGCCAGGGAGTCCCGCCGGATCCGGCAAACCTGCCCCCCGAGCCGCATCGTGCCGCCGAGCTCGGAGTCGGCGCCCCGAGTCTCGTGTTGGCCACGGGCATCTTGCCATTCGGTGATAAGCCCAATCACCGGGACGGCGCACTCGGGATCGAACTCGGTGCTGTTGGCCCCGGTCAGCCCGGCCACGTGACGGGCAAACTCGATCACCGCCGCCTGCATGCCGAGGCAGATCCCGAGGAAGGGGATATCGTTTTCGCGGGCGTATCGCACGGCGGCGATCTTGCCTTCCACGCCTCGCTCCCCGAAGCCGCCGGGCACCAAGATCCCGTCGACCCCATCGAGGGTTGCCGCATCGCCGGCCTCCAGCCGCTCGGAATCCACGTAATGGATCGCAACCTCCGTGCGGGTATGGATACCGGCGTGGGTCAGGGCCTCATTCAGGGATTTGTAGGCGTCGGCGAGCTCCACGTACTTGCCCACCATGGCGATCGTGACCCGATCCCGTGGGTTCTGCATCGCATGCACCACCCGATGCCAATCGCTCAGGTCGGCCGGCCAGGCGGTGAGTCGCAGCTTCTCCACGAGGATCTCGTCCAAGCCCTGTTCGTGGAGCCAGGCCGGGATCTCGTAGATGCGCTCCCGATCGACGGCCGAGATCACCGCCCGTTCTTCGACATTGGTGAACAGGGCGATCTTGCGTCGCTCATCCGGGGGTAGCGGGGCCATCGAGCGGCACATCAGGATATCCGGTTGGATACCGATGGAGCGAAGCTCTTTGACGGAGTGCTGGGTCGGCTTGGTCTTGATCTCGCCGGCGGAGGCGATGAACGGGACGAGGGTCAAGTGGATGAAGCACACCCGCTCGCCGCCGAGCTCCAGGCGCATCTGGCGTATGGCCTCGAGGAAGGGCAGGGATTCGATGTCGCCGACCGTTCCGCCGATCTCCACCAGGGCGACCTCCGCCTCACCCGCGCCTTCGGTGATGCAGCGCTTGATCTCGTCGGTGATGTGGGGGATGACCTGGACGGTGCTGCCCAGGTAATCGCCCTGCCGTTCCTTGCGGATGACGTTGGCGTAGATCCGGCCGGTCGTATAGTTGCTGTGTTGACCGGCTGTCAGACGTACGAAGCGCTCGTAGTGTCCCAGGTCCAGATCCGTCTCGGCCCCGTCATGGGTGACGAAGACCTCACCGTGCTGGAACGGACTCATGGTGCCCGGGTCCACGTTGATATAGGGATCCAGCTTCAGGAGCGTAACGGCGAGGCCGCGGGCCTGGAGGATCGTACCCAGCGACGCCGAGGCGATCCCCTTGCCGAGTGAAGAGACCACGCCGCCGGTGATAAACACGTATCGGGTCATTCGGAGTGTCCGGCTTCGGGAACGACGCCGCCGCGGCAGCGATCGCCGTTACGTTAGCAGAAGGTGATGACCACAACAACGCAAGGTGGGTCGGCCCGGCGTTGGACCGGGCTCAGACATCGGCGATGTGGGCCTGCCACCACGCGTGGTAGGCCGAATCCGGAGCGACCAATCGGGCGCTGGCGGTCGTGATACGGCTGCCTTCGGCATCGCTCACTTGGATGGCCATTTCGACGATCCCGCCACGCAGCAGCTGCGCCACCTCCAGCTGAACCGTCAAGGTGTCGCCGGGGTAGACCGGTCGCCGGAAGCGCTCCGGGGCGAAGGTCAGACCGAGGGAGCCATCGCCCGGGAAGGTGGTCCCGAACAAGGCGGAGATCCGGGATTGGATGAGGCCCCCCGGAACCACGACGTCTTGGGCCTCGGGGAAGCGTTGCCGGGCCGCCTCGACCTTCCGGTGGATGGCGTTGTAGTCGCCCATGAGGGCGCAGTACTGAGCCACATCATCGTGCGTGAAATGCAGCTCCGTCTCGTGCTGCATCCCGATGGTGAGCTGGTCGGCGGGTAGACAGCGGGTCCGGGGCATGGCGGTCTCTCCGAGCGAGCCAAGAAGCGCGTATCATAACGCGACGATCCCGGATGCCGAAGTGCGATCGGGGCGGGCGGGGGGTTTCCACCGTCGGGTAGAGTTGGCATGCACGGGGTTGGTATTCCCCATCCGGCATCTCGTCGACCGTCGGATCGAGTGAATGCCTGGGTAGGAGCGCTGTCGGCTGGCTGTGGGGGGCGAGCCCCTGGCAGGAGGGTCGATCGGCGGGCTTCGGGTCCAGCAAGGGCGGTGATAAGACCCTCGGTTGGAGACGGGTTTTGGCCACGGCCGGCGGAGGCCGGCCGTGTCTAGGGACCGGGTCGCGTTACCAGCGACCGCCGCCGCCACCGCCGCGCTTGGGGGGGCGATCCCCGCGGGGCTTCGCCTGGTTTACCTTCATCGTGCGGTTCCCCATCATGGAACCGTTCAATCCCTTGATGGCTGCGTCCGCTTCTGAGTTATCCGACATCTCCACGAACCCAAACCCTTTGGACTCGCCAGAGAACTTGTCGGTGATCAGGCTCACGCTGGAGACCTCGCCATAGGCATTGAACGCCTCGCGCAAGTTATCCTCGGTGGTCGTGTATGGCAGGTTGCCAACATAGATATTCATCATCAAGCGACTCGCAATGATCGCGTATCGAAGGATTCGATCAGCGCCGCCTACGCGCGGGACGACGATGACGCTTGCCAGCGGTGGCAAGGGGCGGTTGCGCACGGGGTCCTCGAACGGTCGGTGGGAAGCGATCGAGGGTGCGTGTGATCGCTCGAGGCGAACGATGGCCGAGGGACAGCGTCTCACCCGTGCACCGGGCGACGGTCCGAGGCGACGGTCGGGACCCCAGCGGATGGAGGGCTGCCGCGCCTGCCCATCCGCCGTCTGATCAAGACCGGTCCGGCTGGCCCGGGGCACCCGCGCAGGCGGCAATGCGACGCGTATCGCCCCGCAAGCCTCTCGCTTGCCCGACCCGGGCCTTGGATCATCGGTGCAATCGCCGGGGTATCAGGCTCGGCGGCGTCGCAGTACTCGAAATGGCCAACCGTTCTCACCCGAACGATCAATATAGTATAGGGGCCCGTGCGCCTAAATGATACGTCTCGATGTGTCGAATCATCGCGAGAACCCGGATTCTCGCGTGGGTCGACGCCTCGGTCGCCCCGATAATGGGGGTCACGGGTCGACGCCGAGCCTGAATCCAAGGACCCACTCGCAATCCAATGAGGCGAATCATGGCCACAACACGCCCAGTGAGTCGTTTTTGGCTCATCGCAGGAGCCCTTATGTTATCCCTTCCGCTGATCCAAGGTTGCAGCCATCAACCCCCTGTCCCCCCGGTCGATCGGGTCGACCTGGACCGATTCATGGGCGATTGGTATGTCATCGCCGCCATCCCCACGCCGTTTGAGAAGAACATCTACAACGCCGTCGAGACCTACGAGCGGGCGGGCGAGCGCAAGGTGGCGACCACGTTCCGCTTCAACAAGGGGGGGTTCGACGGAGACCGCAAGACCTTCAACCCCACCGGTTTCGTGCAGGAGGATACGAATAATGCCGTCTGGAAGATGCAGTTCATCTGGCCCTTGCGCCTCGACTACCGGGTGATCGCCCTCGAATCCGATTACAGTCAGACGGTGATCGGGCACCGGCGCAAATACGCCTGGATCATGGCGCGTCGCCCGGAGATCCCGGAAGCCGACTATAAGGAACTCCGGCAGCTGCTCGTCCAGTATGACTATCCCGTTGAGAAGCTCCAACGGATTCCCCAACGCTGGGACAGCGCAGACAACGCCACGGCGGGCGAAGGCCGCTAGGCACCCTGGGGCGCCCGCCTACAGGGCCCGGCGCGCGGAACCGCCCGATTGAGGCCTCAGGGAAATCGGTAGAGGCGCAGAACGACCTCGCCCATCGTTCGCCAGCGGGTCGCTTGCCAAGACGCTGGCACGGGTGGGGTGGCCCGCGTCCGCGTTTCCAGATAGACCCAGGCCGGGGAGCGGAGCCACCCCGGCTCGTCGAGCCGCTCCAACGTCGCTTCCAGTAGGGGCGTCTCGGCGAACGGAGGATCGAGGAAGATGCCGTCGTAGGGTTGCTCGGGCGGTTGATTCAGGAAATGAAGGGCATCTCGGGAGTAGACCCGGACACGAGCTGGGTCGAGCCCTTGGGCCAGGTCTTCGAGGTGGCGGGCGCTCACCCGATCCCGCTCGACGAGGTCGACGCGAGCCGCCCCCCGGGACGCGGCCTCCAGTCCAAGGGCCCCCGTCCCGGCGAAGAGATCGAGACAGACCGCGCCCGGCAGATCCGACTGAAGCCAGTTAAATAGGGTCTCCCGCGTTCGGTCACCACTCGGTCGCAGTCCCGGTCGGTCTAAGACGGTCAGGGTCCGTCCGCGCCAGCGTCCCGCGATGAGCCGAATCCGGTGCTGGAAGCGACGGCTCACTCGTCGTGGGGACCGACCAAGACCTTCACCAGCCGATCCGGGTGGATGCGCCGCTGAAAGGCGTCCTGGATCGTCTCGCGATCCACGGCGCGTACCCGGTCGTTGAAGTCGTCGAGATAGGTCAACGGCAACTCGTAGAAGCCGATCATGGCGATGTAATCGAGCTTCTTGCGATTACTGTCGATACGCAGCGGGAATGATCCGGTGATGTTACGCACCGCGTCATCGAGTTCGTCGGCCGTGGGTCCTTCCGACCGAAAGGCGCGTAGCTCGTCGAGGAGCAGATCAAGGGCCTGCTCGGCCTGATCGGCTCGGGTCTGTAGCCCCATCACGAAGGGACCGCGGCGGGCTTGCGGTTGCAAATAGCTGTAGACGCTGTAGGCAAGCCCGCGTTTCTCGCGCACCTCACTCATCAGGCGTGCTGAGAATCCGCCGCCCCCGAGGATGTGGTTACCCACGTAGAGATCGAAGTAATCCGGGTCGCCGCGGCGCATCCCGGGTTGCCCGGTCAGGATATGGGCCTGCTGGGAGGGATGGGCCAGGTGTACGCGTTCCCCGTTGGCCCGATCCGGCACCTCCGGTAAAGGGGGGGCCGGATCACCGGCCGCTAGGGCACCGGTTACTTGAGCCGCGAGTGCCTCCGCCTCGGCCCGATCCAGATCACCGACGATCGCGACGGTGGCGTTGCGGGCGACGTAGTAGCGCTGATGAAAGGCTCGGATCGCGTCGCGGTTGATCGCCTCCAGCCCCTCGCGCGTCCCGTGGGGGCCGTGTGCATAGGGGTGGGCTCCAAAGACCTCGGCGTAAAACCGATCGCTCGCCACATCCCCCGGATCCTCATTACGAGATTGCAGCGCGACCTGCATCCGGGCCCGCTCACGTGTGATGGCCGAGCCCGGGAAGTCGGGCTGGGTGAGGATGTCCGTGAACGTGGCCATCGCTGGTTCCAGGCGCTCGGGATCCCGGAGACTCCGCAAGCCGAGCGAGGCCCGATCTCGGTCGGTGCTGCTGCGCAGGCTGGCCCCGACCCCTTCGAGGCTTTGGGCCAACTCCAGGGCGGAGCGGTCCGCGGCCCCTTCGGACAGCAGCCGATTGGTCAGCCGAGCCAAGCCGGGCGTGTCCCCATCCCGGGCACTGCCAGCGGCGAAGACGACGCGCAGGTCGACCATGGGCAGTTCCGGGCTGGCGACGAAATAGACCCGAGCCCCCGACTCGGTGGTCCAATGTTGGATCTCGGGGCCGGTGACACCCAGGGTCGGCACCCCGAGCCAACCGATCAAAAGGCCGCAGCCCAGCGTCAGGGCTCGGGCTCGATGGGACGCAACGGACGGGACGATGGGCAGCATCGGCCAATTTCTCCAAGTCATGATACGAATCAGTGAGTCCCGACCGCTCGGCGGCCGAGACGTCGATCAGGCGACCCCGCGGCTCAGGAGCCGCGGTCCGAATCGGCTTTCGGAGCCGCGCCCGAGACGGCGCGGTCGGTGGGCTCGGATTCCTCTTCGGCGGGACGCGGCTCGAGGATTGCCATCGTCATGCGGTCCCGATCCAGATACTTCCGGGCGACCGCTTGGACTTGCTCCGCCGTGACGGCCTGGATGTTGTCGACGTACGCGTCGATGACCTCCGAACGGTCCAGGCCGACGGTCTCCACGAAGCCGAGCAACATCCCTTGATAGAACAAAGAATCCCGATCGTAGACGTCTTCGGCAACCACTTGGGCCTTGACTCGGTCCAATTCCTTCGGGTCGATCGGCTCCTGTTTAAGCGCCTCGAGCTCACGCCACAAGGCGGTCTCGAGCGCCTCCGGGGAAACGCCTTCGCGGGGGATGGCCGAGAGGCTGAACAGCGAATCGAGTCGCGCGAACCCGTCCGAGCCGGCCGACACGGAGGTGGTGAGCTCTTGCTTGCGGACCAGCCGGGTCGGCAAGCGGGCGCTCTCGCCCCCGTCGAGCACGCTGGCCAAGACCGCCAAGGCATAGCTTTCGGTCTTCGACTCGGCCGTTCGCAGGGTGGGGATCTTAAAGCCCATCGTCAGGTACGGCACCTCGGCGGGGACCCGCACCGTGACGCGCCGGGGACCGTACTGCGGGCTCTCCACGGGTTCGGGTCGTGCTGGCAAGTCACTCGGCTGGTAGGATCCAAAGTACTCCTCGGCGAGCGCGAAGACATGCTCGGGGTCGACATCCCCCACTACCACCAGGGCAGCGTTGTTCGGGGCATACCACTTGGCGTACCAGCGTTCCAGCGCCTCGGTCTTTAGGGACTCGAGGTCATCCATCCACCCGATGACCGGTTGACGGTAGGGGCTCGTCAAGAAGGCGGTCGCTCGGAATTGCTCTCGGGTCAGCGCCTTGGGGTCGTCTTCGACGCGCAACCGGCGCTCTTCCTGAACGACTCGGATCTCCCGCTCCACCTGCTCGGGATCGAGCCGTAGGTTGCGCATGCGATCCGCCTCCAGGCGCAGGCATAGCTCCAGGCGGTCGTTCGCGATGCGCTGATAGTAGGCGGTGTAGTCCCGCCCCGTGAAGGCGTTATCGCGTCCGCCGGCCCGGGCGATGCGCTCGGAGAATTCGCCGGGTCCCAGGGTTTCGGTGCCCTTGAACATCATGTGTTCAAGGACATGGGAGATCCCGGTCAGACCTTCGGGCTCGTAGCTCGACCCGACGGCGTACCAGACCTGAGACACGGCCACCGGCGCGCGGCGGTCCACTTTGACCAACACCCGCATGCCGTTGTCGAGGGTTCGCACGCGAACCGCGTCCGAATCGCTCGACCCGGCCGCGGAATCCGCCGCGGCAAGCGGGCCGGTGATCCCGAGGATCAGGATGAGTCCCAGCATGGGCAGGGACCACGTCACGGGATAGAATGACGGGAATCGGCGCATCATCGTCGGTCTCTTTGTCAAAGTGGCACGTCGCACGTGCCGGTTGTTCACACTAACCCCCTAGGACCGCTCGCGCCTATGCTCGGTTTCAAAGGTAATAAGCGTCCCGCGGAGACCGCCGAGGATACGGACGCCTCGGCGGCGAAACGGGGTTTCTTCGGCTCCCTCAAAGAGCGCATGCGCAAGACTCGGGATAACCTGACCGAGGGCTTGGCAGAGCTCTTTCAAGGCAAGCGAGCGATCGATGATGAGTTGCTGGAGGAACTCGAGTCCCGATTGCTAACCGCCGATGTGGGCATGCCGGCGACGCAACGCATCATGAGCGAATTGACCGGACGGGTATCCCGCCAGGAGCTCAACGACGCCTCGGCCTTGTATCAGGCCCTGCGGGAGCTCCTGGTCGCCACCCTGCAACCGTGCGTCCAGCCGCTATCCATCCCGCCCGCACCGCGTCCTTACGTGATCTTGATCGTCGGGGTGAACGGTAACGGCAAGACCACGAGCATCGGCAAGATCGCCCACCACGTGCAGGATGCCGGTCACAGCGTGATGCTCGCGGCCGCTGATACGTTTCGCGCGGCCGCGGTCGAACAACTCCAGACCTGGGGGCAGCGGGCGGAGGTGCCCGTTATTGCGCAGGGCCAGGGCGCCGATCCCGCGGCGGTGTGCCACGACGCGTATGAGGCCGCCCGGGCCCGAGGCATCGATGTCCTCGTGGCGGATACCGCAGGACGCCTGCACACCCAGGATCATTTGATGGAGGAGCTCCGCAAGATCCGCCGGGTCTTTGGCAAGCGGGATTCGGAAGCGCCCCATGAGGTCCTGTTGGTGATCGACGGGACGAGCGGTCAGAATGCCCTGCGTCAGGCGGAGGCGTTTCGTGAGGTCACCGACGTGAACGGGTTGATCGTTACGAAGCTGGATGGCACGGCAAAGGGTGGCGTGGTGGTCGCTCTCGCGGAACAATTGCGCTTGCCGATTCGTTACATCGGCGTGGGTGAGGGAATCGAGGACCTTCGACCCTTCGCGGCCGAGGCGTTCGTCGACGCCCTGCTCGCCCTCGACGAATAGCGCGCGCCTGCGCGCCCGGCACCCAGCCACCCCGGACGGTATCGCGGAGGACGCCCCATGACTGAGCCAGACGCCTTCCTGACCGCCTTCCGCGGATCCTTCGTTGGCCTTCTCGATTGGTCGGCGTGGGACCGACTGCGGGATCGCTTGCGGGCTGAGCGCGCTGGCGATTGGTTCATCTACGCGGTGGGCGAGGACCCGCCGGTCACGCCGGTAACGCCCAGCGCCCTCGATGAGTTCCTCGTTGCGATCGATGCCTTGCTTCGACGCGAACATCGGGAACGCCGCCTCGGCATCGTCTACGTGGACGACGCCACACACCCGCGTTTCGTCAAGATCTTCGATCCGAACAACCTCGGGGTTGTCTGCGGGATCAGCTCGGGGCCCCCGCTCCCGGGCTGGATCCTGTCGCAGATCCCGCCCGTGGATTTGCCGGCCGCCTTCCCCCCCGCCGCGGGTCGCCGCCGATGGTGGCGGCGCCTATTCTCCAGTGGAGAGGCCTCGTGACCTCAGCGCATCGTGAATCGCGTGAACCCGACGAACCGTACGTCTCCCATGTGGAGTGGGTGGTTGCGGATCTTGAACAGGCCGAGGCCTTCCTACGGGCCTTGTTCGGTTGGGACTTCCAAGCGCTAGGCCCCCGCTACCGCCTGTATGTGCCCACCGATCCCAACCGCGTTCGCGTGGGGCTGATGCAGCGCCGCGCCGGCGGTGCCCCCTGTTACATGACCTTGATCCATATCCAGGTCGATCAGATCGATCCCTACCTCGAACGGACAACCGCGTTGGGGGGGCGCGTTCCGGTGACCCGAACGCCCATCCCCGAGTACGGGTTCTATGCCCAGGTGGAAGATCCGGACGGGAATCGCATCGGTTTGTTCGAACCCTCGGCGCGCAGTTGAGCGTCGCGCATCGAATGCCCCGATGCGCTCGACGACGATGGGCTCGCGTGGGTGGTTTGGTATCTTACCGGCAGTCGTTTAAAATCTGTCTAAACCGACGGGATTCACTCCCACACCCAAAATCGCTTCGGAGAGAGCCATGGTGCACGAACTTCCCCCCTTGCCCTATGCGAAAGATGCCCTCGAGCCGCACATCAGCGCCGAGACCTTGGAGTATCACTACGGCAAGCACCACCAAACCTATGTCAACAACCTCAATAACCTGATTCCCGGATCGGAATACGAGGACATGCCGCTGGTGGATATCATCATGAAGGCACCGGCTGGCGGCGTCTTCAACAATGCGGCCCAGGTGTGGAACCATACCTTCTATTGGAATTGCCTGTCGCCGAACGGAGGCGGTGAGCCGACGGGCCCGCTGGCGGATGCCATCACCGCCAAGTGGGGATCCTTTGAGGCCTTCCGCGAGGCCTTCACCAAGAACGCCGTGACCACCTTCGGCTCCGGCTGGGGCTGGTTGGTGAAAAACCCGGATGGGTCGCTGGATCTGGCCAGCACCAGCAATGCCGGTACGCCGATGACCTCCGGGCAAAAGGCCTTGTTGACCTGCGACGTTTGGGAGCACGCGTATTACATCGACTACCGCAATGCTCGGCCGAAGTACGTGGAAAACTTCTGGAATCTGGTCAATTGGGACTTCGTCAGCGAACAGTTCGCTGCCTAGTCCGTTCCTGGGCCACGCCCCCGGGGTATTCCCCGGGGGCACGGGTCCCACCCCGCATACCGTCAGCACCCAGCCGCCCCGAGAGGGAATCATGCTATCCCCCGACGCGATCCGTACCCTGATCGAGAACGCCTTACCCGATTGCCGCGCCGATGTCTCGGTCGAAGGGGACCAGGTCCACGCCACCGTCGTCAGCCCGGTGTTCGCCGGCGAGACCCCCGTCAAGAAACACAAGATCGTCTACGCCGCCCTCAACGAGCCCATCGCCTCAGGCGCAATCCACGCGCTCAATATCCGCGCATTCACCCCGGACGAGTGGGCCGAGCGTGGCGGCGATGCCACGTGAATCCCGCGAAGCTCGGAAGAACTGACCCGTTGCACTCACCGGAAAGATGCCCTAATCTAAACGGCTTTTCGACGCATTGGGTTCTGATTCGGAGGAGGAATCGTGGCTAACACACCCCAGGCGCGCAAACGCGCCCGTCAATCTCAAGAACGCCGCACACGCAACGTGGCCTTGCGTACGCGCATGCGAACCTACGTTAAGCGGGTGATCAAGGCGATCCGCAAGGGCGACAAGCCCGCTGCGGAGGAGGCCTATCGTGAGGCCGTGCCGGTTCTCGACAAGACCGTGACCAAAGGGGTTATTCACCGCAATAAGGCGGCGCGACACAAGAGTCGCTTGAATGCGCGCATCCGTGGCATGGGCTGAGCCCGGCGCCGAGGCGAGCCATGTCAGACCGGTGAGTCGAACCCTAAACCCCGGCTCATCCACCCCCCCGACATCCCCTCGATTGCAACTGCTCCCCCAACTGGATCGTCACCAGCCGGGGAGCGCGCCTGTCTTAAGCGATTAACATCGCCTCGATCGAAGTCTCCCTCGATCCTGCCCCGAGTCGGACGGCGAAGCATCCCACCGCAACGCGCCTGACGCGTCGTCGCGCCTGACCGCCTCAGCCTCGTGTCGGGTAATGGACGGTGGATCGATAGGCATGCCAGGTGGCGTAGCCGAGCCACGGGAAGGCGATGATGAGTCCGATCAGATACGTCGCCATGCCGATCCCAGTGATCAGGACGATCAGCGCGGCCCAGACCAGCATCGGCAGGGGATTGGCGATCACGGCCTTGAAGCTGGTGCTGACGGCGGTGACGATGTCGGTCTGGCGATCCTCCAGCATCGGTAGGGAGACGACGCTGATCATGAAGACGAACAGGGCGAAGGCGGCACCGCTGGCGAGATAGAGGATCAGGTAGTTCAACCCCGGTCCACCGCCGACCACGGTGTTCAACAGGGCGCCCAGGCCGATGTCGTCGGCATGATAGAACGCGAGTCCGATCAACAGCCAGGACAGGCGGATCCAGAACATGAGGATGATCCCGAGCAAGGCCGCGAATAGCCCGGCATCCAGCCCACTGCGTCGCCAGGTTCCCAGGCTGTAAGCGATATTGGCCTGACCACTCGTTTCAAGCTGGCGTGCCACGGCATAGGCGCCCATGGCCAAGAACGGTCCTACCAAGAAGAATCCAGCCATGTAGAGCATGGTGAAGTGGGTAAATGTCTCGCTCAACAGCAGAAGGCCCCAACCCAGGCCGGCGAAGAAGCCCCCGTAAAAGAGCGAGGCCAATGGGGCCCGGCGTAGATCCGCCCAGCCTTGGGCGATCCACTGAAACGGCTCCCGTATGGTAATCGAGTTCAAGGTGATGCGCTGTCGTCGAGATGACGACGCGCGGGATGGTTGTACGTTCTCCACGCAAGCCTCCTGGTGAGTCAATGATTCATGAGGCGCTACGACGGGGATATCGATCGCGCCGGGGTGTATGTGGGTGTATGTCCTGATGACCGACGGAATCGTGGGTTATAACCCGCGTAGGAAGTTCCGAATCGCCTCCCGGTCCCATTCCAAGCTACCGAGCGCGATGTAGCGTACCTGCCGTTCCGGTCCCACGATAAACGTTGCCGGGAGCCCGCGCGGTCCCCAGCGATCGGTCACTGCCCCATCACGGTCCAACCGGGTCGAAAGCTCCGGGGCGACGCGACCCAGGAAGAAAAAGGCGTCGTCTTCCGTCTCCGCCGTATTGACCAGCATCAGGCGCACGGCCCGGGGGTCGAGGTTCTGGGCCAGTCGTTGCAGGCTGGGCATCTCTTCGCGACAGGGGGGACACCAGCTCGCCCAGAAATGGACGATCACCCAATCGCTTGCCAGGTCGCGAAGCGCCGTCCGTTCGCCATCCAGGGCGTCCAATGCAAGCTCCGGGGCGGGATAGGGGTCCACAGGCCGTATGCCCTCCGGGGGCGTCGCCGCGGTGACCGAGAGGGTGCCTAGGAGCCAAACGGCCGTCAAAATCACGAGTCGTTGGATAATCACGGGCGGACGCATCGACACCTCGCTTCAACCGTAGACGGGGGACAATCCTAGGAGGGCTCGTCACGGTCCGGTGGGCAATCGAAGGTCCAACGGTGCGACGGCGACGATTCACCGGGTGATGCCGCGGGGAACCGCGCGGTCACGGTGACCGCGGCCTCGCCCCGCGGGAAGACCAGGTTGCCACCCACCTGTTCCCCGGGGTAGAGGACGCGTTCTTCGGGGAGCAGGGTCCAGCGCAGGGTGGACCGGTGACGCCGCGGTAATCCGCGTTCCCTCCATGAGGCCTCCCAACGAGACCACCGGTGGATCGGGACGGTTTCATCGGCGCGCTCGACCGTCCACTGATCCAGGTCCATCACCAAGCGCTCGTCACGGCTGTTTTCGATCACAAAGGTCACGAAGCAGCGCGTGCGCAGCGCTTGGATCGCCCAGCTGGGAAAACCGCGGGCCTCGTAGAATGCGGCGATCTGATCGGGGCTACGGGGCGAAGCGGAGCTATCGAGCGCCGCTTCGCCCCGTGCGATGCTCACCAGAACGACGAGCCCCAGCCCGCTCAGCGCGAAACCCCGACACCTCATAATCGACCCTGCCTCCACAGATACATCCAAACATGATGGCCTATGAATGGGGCCTACGACTTCGCACTCAGACCCGCTGTCTTGGAGTATCGTTCGTGTCGGCTATTTCGCAAGGCGTCGAGATCGGCGATTCCGAAGGCGAGCGGCGGTTCCTGTCTGAGGATGAGCTCGTGGAGGGTGGACGGCCGCGCGGTACCCCGAAATGGGCTCGGGTGGCAATCGGGTGGGTGACCCGCTCGGTGTCGTGCGGTCGGTAGCCCCAAGGGCGGGCGCCCGGCCACGCCTTGCCACGGCGGGCAGGCGTGGCAAATTAGCCGATGGATTCTGGAGGGCCTGGCGTTCCCCCGGGTCCTGCGTGTTAACGGGCGTGACGTTGCCGCATTTGCTCGAGCCAGGTGTTGATCTTGATCTCGTAGAGACTGGGATTACCCTCCGCATCCAGCAGCAGGTATGACCAGAGGGTCAGTCCGCTGGTCGGATCGGGCGTTAGCCGTGAGATGAGCACGCAGCCGTTGTCGGTCTCCGACAGCGCGATATGCAGCGGGCTCGAGGGATCGATTAGGCTCAGGTCGTTCTGGATGGCGCCCACCAGGGTGGCGATGGGCCCTCGACTCTGTAACGCGGAGCTCTTGAGGGCCGCCGCGCGAATGTCGTCGACTGGACGAGCGATGATTGGCCGATCCCCGTCATCGAGGATCGCCAGGGCCCTCAGATGGGGTAGAGCGATCAAACGGCCCGCTAAGGCCTTCAGCTCCTCCCGCAGTGCCTCGGCGAGTGGGGCGCTCGGGACGTCCAAGGACTCGGCCGAGGAGGGGGCCGTCGCGGGTTCGGCATGGAGCGGCTCGACCGGCGATCCCGAGGCCGTGTCCTCGGCCGGCGAGGTCGGCTGCTCCTCGCTGATCCCCTGGATGAGTCTCAAGGCCTCCTCCCGCCCGATATGCTCGTAGCGGCCGATAAAGTCCGCGATTTCACCCCCGAGCCCGCAAGCAAAGCAGTGCCACTCCCCGAGTTGGGGCTCCACGATAAAACTCGGGGCCCGACTGCTGCGGCAAAAGGGGCAATATCCCTTGTGCAAACGGCCGGCCTGCTCGAGCGGGACATAGTGGTCGATCAGGGCGACAA
>CAYFWJ010000007.1:49257-50629 GCA_964346755.1 uncultured Ectothiorhodospiraceae bacterium | reverse complement strand
CCCCGGGGCCACGGTGAGGCAAACCCGCCGTGGGGCAGGGATCGGACGGGTTGCTCCGCCATCGAATAGTCCTCAAGGCCCCGGATTGATCGCTCCCAGCCTGTGCTCGACACGGGATCGAAGCGCGGCAACGCTCGCCGGGTCGACACCGCCTTACGATGTGACGAGGTCCTTATGACAGCCACGCGACAGCTCGCCGAATCCCTCATCGCCCGTCCCTCCGTGACCCCCGACGACGCCGGCTGCCTGGATCTGATCGGCGAGCGACTGGCCGCCCTCGGCTTCCGCCTGGAATCCCTGCCGTTCGGACCGGTTTCCAATCTTTGGGCCCGACGCGGGGATACGGCGCCGCTATTCGTATTCGCCGGCCACACCGACGTGGTCCCACCCGGCCCGATGGACGCCTGGACCACGCCGCCCTTCAAACCAACGGTCGCGGACGGGCGCCTGAGGGGCCGAGGCAGCGCGGACATGAAGACCAGCCTCGCCGCCATGGTGACCGCCACCGAAGACTTCCTGGCTGAACAGAGCGCGCCCCGCGGCTCGATTGCCTTCCTGCTGACCAGCGACGAGGAGGGACCGGCGACCGAGGGGACCGCCAAGGTGGTCGAGACGCTCCAGGCCCGCGGGGAAACCATCGACTGGTGCCTCGTCGGCGAGCCCTCGAGCCAAAACACCTTTGGCGACGTGATCAAGAACGGGCGCCGAGGCTCCTTATCCGGCGAGCTGACCGTGCGAGGTATCCAGGGGCACATCGCCTACCCGGATAGCGTGCGCAATCCCATCCACGAGCTCGCACCGGCCCTAACGGCCCTGACGGAGACGCGCTGGGATGCGGGCAACACCTATTTCCCACCCACCAGCTTCCAGATCTCCAATATCCACGGCGGGACCGGGGCGACCAACGTGGTGCCGGGGGAGGTGACCGTCTCATTCAACTTTCGGTATTCCACGGAGACCTCCGCCGAGGACCTGCGGGCCCGGGTGACCCATCAACTCGACGCGCACGGACTGGATTACACCCTGAACTGGAGCCACTCCGGCACGCCCTTCCTCACAGAACCCGGGGCACTCGTGGATGCCCTCCAGGCCTCCATCGCCACCGTCACGGGTCAATCAGCCCGATTGCTAACCACAGGGGGCACCTCCGACGCGCGGTTCATCGCCCCCACGGGAGCCCAAGTGGCCGAATTCGGTCCGGTAAACGCCACCATCCACCAGGTGGACGAGGCGGTCGGGCTCGAGGAGATCGACGCCCTAGCGGCAGTCTATCGCGGCGTCCTCGGGCGATTGCTAGGCACTTGATCCAAACCGCCTCGAGCGCTCAGCAGACTGCCATCCGGCATCCGCGTGCAACGGCAACCGCCGGGCG
>CAYFWJ010000007.1:0-49157 GCA_964346755.1 uncultured Ectothiorhodospiraceae bacterium | reverse complement strand
CCGACAGCGCCTTACGCCCATGAGCCTCCCCGGGGCGGCGCTGCGAGCGAACCCGCGCACCGGGCTCCTGACCCGGGGCGCTCGAGCGCCCGATCTCGACCCCGGCCCTAGGCGGCTACGACTCCTTCTGTCGTTCCTGCCAACCCTCTTCGTTGAAGGCGGCATCGATCTCCTGGATGATCCGTTCGACCATTCGGAAACCCTCCACCGGCGCATCATCCTTCATGTACTTGAGCCGGAAAGGCCCCAGGGAGTTGACGGTCTCCGCCCGGGTGAGCATCGTTTCCGCACCGGTGATGTCACAGCCCTCTGCCATGGCCGCGATCAACTCCCCGGCCAAGGCGTCTTGATGGGACCCATCACGGGCCTTGGCCAAGGTCTCGTCCGGCGTCCCGTCGAGCAGCGGGAAATCGGTCTTGTCGTCGAGGAATTCGATGAGTTGCCCAAAGTTCATGGGATACCTCCAAGGGATGAGTGAGCGATTCCGGGGGCCCGGCACGGGACACCACCGCCAGTGACGGCGGCATGATATCGGATCCCGACCACAGAATAGACCCGACGGACACGGGGGTTACGAATGCCCGGGATTGCCGTTATGATTCCGGGGGCCAGGTTTTGGGTAAAGTGGGTCAACCGGTCGATACCCCGGATACCCACTCGGGGGTTAGGAGATCGCCATGTGGTACGCCATCCTCGGTGAGGATCATCCCGACAGCACCGCCGCGCGAACCTCGGCGCGCACGGCGCACCGGGAACGCCTGCTAGCGCTCCGGGAGGCGGGCCGTCTCCTCGTCGCCGGCCCGTTCCCGGCCATCGACAGCCCGGATCCGGGGCCGGCGGGATTCGCGGGTAGCCTGATCGTCGCGGCGTTCGAATCCCAAGCGGCGGCGCAGGCCTGGGCGGACGCGGATCCCTATATCGCCGCTGGCGTCTACGCGCGGGTTAGGGTTTATCCCTTCCACCCGGCATTGCCCTAACCCCTGAACCACACCGCGACGCGACCGGCGCGGCCGACCCGCCCCCTCGCCCGGCCTCTTGCCAATGGACACGACGCCTCTCGTGGCCTACATCGGAGACAACCCGACGATGAATCACGCCGAACTCTGTGATCTGCTGAACGGTTCGCCCCTAGCCGCCGAGCTCTCCGGGGAACAATGCGCCGTGCTCGCCCAGATCTCGACCGTGCGGAACCTCGGGGATAACGAAGTCCTCATCGAGGAAGGGCAATCGGACAATACCCTCTACGTGATCCTCCATGGGAAGCTCGCGGTCACCCGAGATACTGGCACCGGCGAATGGACGACCCTGCACATCCTCCACCAGGGGGATATGGCCGGCGAATTGGGCTTCGTCGACGGAACCCCGCACAGCGCCACGCTCCGAGCGGCGGGCGAGGCTCAGGTCCTGGAACTGCAACGGGACCACTTCGAATCGTTGCTCGGCGAGCGCCCGGAACTGGTCTACAAGGTCATGAAGGCCATTATCCGGACCGTGCATACCATCCTGCGGCGCATGAACGCCCAATACGTGGAATTGACCAATTATATCGGCAAGATTCACGGTCGTTACTGACCCCGGACATCCCATCGCCCGCCTCGGTTCGCACCCATGTTGAGTTTCCGCGATGTCCAGCTCCGCCGCGGCCGCCAGATCCTGTTCGACGGCCTCGACCTCACCCTCTACGCCGGCCAGCGGGTGGGGATTACCGGCCCCAATGGCAGCGGCAAGTCGTCGTTATTCGAACTGATCCGGGGCACGCTCGCCCCGGACCGGGGGGCGTTGGATTGCCCGAGCGGTCTGACCATCGCCCACGTCGCCCAGGAGATCGCCGCGTCCCACGCGTCGGCCCTGGAGTTCGTCTTGGGGGGGGACGCAGAGCTCGTCGAGCTGCGAACCGCCCTGGCCACGGCCGAGCAGGCGGATGACGGGGAGCGCCTCGCACAGCTCCATCAACGCCTGGACGCGGTCGACGGCTACACGGCCGAGAGCCGAGCGGCCCAGCTACTGAGCGGCCTCGGTTTCAGCGCCGCGCGACATCACGACCCCGTCGCGAGCTTCTCAGGCGGTTGGCGGATGCGGCTCAACCTGGGTCGCGCCCTGATGTGCCGTTCGGATCTGTTGTTGCTGGACGAGCCCACGAACCACCTGGACCTGGACACGGTGTATTGGCTCGAACAATGGCTGCAGCGCTATCCTGGGACCTTGCTCCTCATCTCCCACGATCGCGATTTCCTGGATACGGTCGTCGACCACATCGGCCATGTCGAGGCGCGTCAATTGGTGCTCTACCCCGGCAACTTCGCCGCCTTCGAACGCCAGTACGCCGAGCGCCTCGCCCGCCAACAGGCCCTGCACGAGAAACAGGAACGGGAACAGGCCCACTTGCAGCAATTCATCGATCGGTTTCGCGCCAAGGCCACCAAGGCCCGGCAGGCGCAAAGCCGGATCAAGGCCCTGGAACGCATGGAGACAGTGGCCGCGGTCCAGGCCTACTCCCCGTTCCGCTTCGAGTTTCCGGCCCCGGAACGCGCGCCCCATCCCTTGCTCCAACTCGACGACTGCACGGCCGGTTATGATCCCGCCGCGCCGGTACTGCAAGGCATCAATCTCAGCCTCGAACCGGGGGCTCGGATCGGTCTTCTCGGACGCAACGGGGCCGGCAAATCGACCCTGATCAAACTGATCGCCGGGCAACTCGAGGCCCACGGCGGTGAACGCCGTCCGGCCCAGGGGCTTCAAGTCGCCTTCTTCGCCCAGCACCAGCTCGAGTCCCTCGACCCCGAGGCCAGTCCGGTGCAGCACATCCAACGGCTGACCCCGAGCTGCTCCGAGCAGGCGGCGCGGGACTTCCTCGGGGGATTCGGTTTCCAAGGCGAGCAGGCCTTGGCCCGGGTCGCCCCCTTCTCCGGCGGCGAAAAGTCCCGACTCGCCCTGGCTCTATTGGTCTGGCAGCGCCCCAACCTGCTGCTCCTCGACGAGCCTACGAACCATTTGGACCTGGAGATGCGGGATGCCCTCAGCCTCGCCCTTCAGTCCTACACCGGCGCGATGGTCCTGGTCTCCCACGACCGGTACCTGATGCGCTCCACCTGTGACGCCTGGCTGCTCGTGACCGATGGCCGGGTGAACGGGTTCGAGGGGGATCTCGAGGACTACGGGCAATGGCTCGGCCAGCAGCGTGCGGGCGCCGGGACATCCGACCCGCCGCCCCTGCCCGATCCCGGGACGACCCGGGATCGCAAGGCGGAACGGCGGGCGGCGGCGAACCAGCGGGCCCAGCTCAAGCCCTTGCGGCAACGCCTCGCCCGGATCGAGCGGGAACTGGAGCAGATGCAACGAGAACAGGTCCAGCTTGCCGATCAACTGGCGGATCCCGCGATGTATCACGCGGATCGCAAAGAAACCCTGCGGGCGACGACCAGCCGCAAGGGACAAGTCGATAAACAAATCGCCGCCCTCGAGGACGAGTGGCTGGCGGTCAGCGAGGACCTGGAGGCCAACGGGCTTGGCGTCTGAACCCAACCGGGCCCCCGGCGAGACGGTCCGGCACCCAACCCCGGACGAGGAGTACTTCTTCCGCGAAGGGTGTTACATCCTCGAGAGCTGGAATACCGCCGGGGATCCGGCCGTCTCCATCGCCCGCGCACGCCTCCGTCCGGGGGAGGCCACGCGTCCCCATTGGCTCGACGGCATCAGTGAGCGCTATCTGATCGTGGCCGGGCAAGGCCGGGCGCGGGTGGGCCATGCCCCGGCCGCTGAGGTGGGGGCCGGTGATATCGTGTACATCCCGGCCGGGGCCGAGCAATGGATCGAGAACATCGGCACGGGCGATCTCGTCTTTTATGCGATCTGTCATCCCCGCTTCGACCCGGCCTGCTACCACGAAACCGAACCGCACGCATAACGCGTGTTGCGAGGTATGCCCATGGCCGTCCTAGTGTTTCGCCTGAATCGAGTGCCTGAAGACGAGGCGCACGCCGTACGCGCCCTCCTCGATTCCCACGGGATCGAGTACTTCGAGACCCACGCCGGCTGGTGGGAGGTTGCCGTCGCGGGGATTTGGCTCCCGGACCCGAGCCGCTACGCCGATGCCCGGGCCCTGATCGATGCCTACCAGCGGGATCGGACCGATACCGCCCGCGCCGAATGGGCGGCCCAGCGCCAGGCGGGCACGGCGGATACCTTGCGCCGGCGGCTGCAACGGAATCCGCTAACCCTGCTGCTCTACGGAGCGGCCATCCTGATGATCGCCTATCTCACCGTCATGCCCTTCGTCCGCCTTGGCTAAGCGTTGTCACCGCGTTCGCAGGCGGGGCCCGAGGACAGCCGCGACCCAACTTTGCTAGGCTTTGGAATGGGCGGGGTGTCAAGGCAAAACGCCACAACGTCCGCACCACAGGGCGGATCGACGCGGACCAACGATCCGGAATCCCCCCGGGGACCCCACGGATCAACCCGACAGGCGGCTTCTTCGACGAGTGCTATGAAGATCCTCTACGGCGTTCAAACCACCGGGCACGGCCACCTGGTTCGCTCCCAGGCGATGGTCCGGTTGCTCAAGAACCGGGGCCACGAGGTCCACACCCTGCTTTCCGGGCCGCCGGTCGGGCAACGCTGGTCGACCGAGGTCTTCGAGCCGCATGTCCAGCGCAGCGGTCTGACCTTCGTCAACGAGCGCGGACGGATCAACTACCTGAAAACGGCCACGCGGCTACGCCTCGTGCGCTTCGCGCGGGACATCCTCGAGTTCAAGCCCGCCGAGTTCGACCTGGTCATCACCGATTACGAACCCCTGACCGCGCGGATCGCCAAGCTGAACAAGTTGCCCTGTGTCGGGATCGGGCACATGTACGCCTTCGCCCACCGCGTCCCCCTCTACGGACGCAACTACTTCGCCCACTGGATCATGCGCAACTTCGCTCCGGCGAGCAGTCCCCTGGGTCTGCATTGGCATCACTTCGATCAACCCCTGTTGCCCCCGACCATTCCGGAAGACGTCCCGACCCCCGCGGCAACCACGGACGACAACGTGATCCTAGTTTATATGGCCTTCGAGCATCGCGACCAGGTCCGCGCCATGCTCGAACCCCTCACGAACGTTCGGTTCCGGATCTATGACCGCCACCTCGAGGGCGCGGAACGCCACGGGCACATCGAATTCATTCCCGCCCAACGGGCCGCCTTCGTCGAGGATCTCGCCCGCTGCAGCGGCGTCATCTGCAACTCCGGGTTCTCGCTGATCAGTGAGGCCCTACACCTGGGCAAGAAGGTCCTGACCCGCCCCCTGCAGGGGCAGGTCGAACAGGAGTCCAACGCGCTCGCCCTCGATCAACTGGGCATGGGTCGCGTGATGCATCGGCTGGACCGCAAGGCCGTCACGCGTTGGCTCCATGACAGCCGCCCGGCGCCCATGGCCTATCCGGATGTCATGGAGGAAATCGCCACCTGGTTGGATCGGGGTCAATGGGATCGGATCGAGGACCTGGCGGAGCGCGTGTGGCCCCGGAGGCCGGAGCAACCCGGTTATCGTCCCGCCGCATCCCTGTGAATCACCCGGGGTCCCACGCGAGTCGCGCCCCCACCGACTCGGAATCGGGGGGTCATGCCCGCCGCTGGGTGCCCCGAGGCGTCTCACCCGGGGCGCCCGGCGGTGATACGCTGACGGCCCCGTCGACATTGACTCAGGCACCGCCCCCCTGGCAGGACACTTGAATCGGCCCGTGATCCCTGCGCCCCTTCTTCCGGAGGTCCCGATGAGCGAATCCAAGGTCACCATCACCGATCACCGCCAGGACAAAACGGTCGAGCTCCCCATCATCGAGGGCAGCATGGGCCCACCGGCCGTGGACATTCGGCGCCTCCATCGGGACCTGGGCTTCTTCAGCTTCGACACCGGCTTCATCGCCACGGCCAGCTGCAAGAGCAACATCACCTACATCGACGGCGAGCAAGGGATCCTGCTCTACCGCGGCTATCCCGTCGCGGAGCTGGCCGAACACTCCAACTTCCCGGAAGTGGCGTACCTGCTGCTCCACGGCGAGCTCCCGAATCACACCCAGCTCGAGGGGCTCGAGCAGGCCCTGCGCGATAACAGCATGATCCACGAGAAGCTCCGCAGCTTCTTCGATGGCTTCTATCATAATGCCCATCCGATGGCGGTCATGGTGGGCGTCGTCGGATCCCTTTCCGCCTTCTACCATGACTCCACGAATCTCCAGGACCCGCAGGATCGGCTGATGACCGCCTACCGGCTGATCGCCAAGATGCCGACCATCGCCGCAGCCTCCTACAAGCACTCCATCGGCGAGCCCTTCGTCTATCCGGACGACGAGCTGAGCTACGCCGGCAACCTGCTGCGGATGCTCTTCGCCGTGCCGACCCGCTCCTTCCGCGTCAACCCGGTCGCCGAGAAGGCCCTGGAGTTGCTTTTCATCCTGCATGCCGATCACGAACAGAACGCCAGCACCTCGACGGTGCGCATGGCGGGCAGCTCGGGGGCCAACCCCTACGCCTGTATCGCCGCCGGCATCGCCTCGTTGTGGGGACCGGCCCACGGGGGGGCAAACGAGGCGGTGCTGCGCATGCTCCACGAGATCGGCGACATCGAGGCCATCCCCCGCTACATCGCCCGGGCCAAGGACAAAGACGACCCGTTCCGCCTGATGGGCTTCGGCCACCGGGTCTACAAGAGTTACGACCCGCGGGCCAAGCTGATCCGCCAGGTGTGTCACGAACTACTGGACGAGCTGGGGCAAGGGGACGAGCCCCTGTTTCAACTGGCGCTCCGGTTGGAGGAGGTCGCCCTCAGCGACGACTACTTCCGGGAGCGCAATCTCTACCCCAACGTCGACTTCTACTCCGGCCTCATCTACCGGGTCCTTGGCATCCCCACGAACATGTTCACGGTCATGTTCGCCATCGCCCGCACGGCGGGCTGGGTCGCCCACTGGATGGAGATGATGGCCGAGCCGGATCACCGCATCGGCCGCCCGCGGCAGGTCTACAGTGGCCCCCAGGGCCCCAAACCCTACACCCCGCTGACGGAGCGCGGGGCCTAGGGGCGTGGTAAGGTCACGCCTCGCTGCCCCTGATATTTCCCTTGCCGATCGGCGTAGGACGCCTCGCAGGCCTCGTCGGCCTTGAGGAAGAGGATCTGCGCCACGCCCTCATGGGCGTAGATCCGAGCCGGCAAAGGGGTCGTATTCGAGAACTCCAGGGTCACGTGCCCCTCCCACTCGGGCTCAAGCGGCGTTACGTTGACGATAATCCCACAACGCGCGTAGGTCGACTTGCCAACGCACAGGGTCAGGATATCCCGGGGGATGCGGAAATATTCCACGGTACGCGCTAAGGCGAAGGAGTTGGGGGGGATGATGCACACGTCCGCCTGGACATCGACGAAACTATCGGCGTCGAAGGCCTTGGGGTCGACGACCGCCGAATTGATGTTCGTGAAGATCTTGAACTCGGCGGCACACCGGACATCGTACCCATAGCTGGAGGTGCCGTAGGAGATCGCGTCGCGACCGGCCCGCTGCCGGATCTGGCCCGGCTCGAAGGGCTCGATGAGCCCGTGATGCTCGGCCATAGACCGGATCCAGCGATCGGATTGAATCGTCATGCTCGCTCCTCAAAGACAAAACCGGGGCCTTAAGGCGCCGCGCCGGGGCATCGACACCCGTTCAGGCCACTCGCCCACCGAATCGAGTCGGCGGTTGATCGAACCAAGGGTCGTCACACCCGGAGCGACCCCGGCACCCCTCCCGCGACGATCCACGTACCCAGACACGGACACCCGACACCATCCATGATCCACGACGAACCGACGGCGAGGAAGCTCGCTGGACGCACCCTTCTGATCACGGGGGCCGGGAGTGGTCTCGGCCGCGCGGCGGCCTTGGGCTGTGCCGCCCAGGGCGCGACGGTTGTACTGCTCGGGCGCACGATCAGCCGACTCGAATCGGTCTACGATGCGATCGTCGGCGCGGGCGCCCCCCAACCGGCGATCTATCCGTTGAATCTGGCCGGGGCGACGGTCACCGACTACGCCAGCCTGGCCGAGACCCTGGAGACGCAGCTCGGGGGGCTCGACGGGTTGATCCATTGCGCGGCGATCCGCGGCGCTCCGCGGCCATTGGAACACTTCGAGCCAAAGGAATGGTTCGAGGTCTTGCAGACCAACCTCAACGGCCCTTGGCTCCTCACCCAAGCCTGCATTCCCGTGTTGCGTGCGGCCACCGACGGCACGGTGGTCAGCGTCCTGGATCAACCCACCGGGACATTCGCCGGGGCCTACGGGGTCGCCAAGGCCGGATTCGCCGCACTGACGCAAGGGCTCGCCGAGGAGCTCGAGGGCACCCACGGCGTGCGGGTCAACGCCGTACAACCCGGGCCGATGGCTACGAAGCTCCGCCGTCAAGCCTATCCCGGCGAGGCCCAGGAGCCGCTCGCCCAACCCGAGGCCTGGGTGAACACGTTGATCCATCTCAGCGCATCCGACAGTCAGCCTCACACGGGGGAGACGTGGACCCATCCCATCGACTCGGAACGCCCGGCCCAATCCCCCTAGCCCGTGTCCGGGCCCATGGCTCGACGCCCCCCGGGTGATGATCCCCCCCACGAACGTGTTACACTAGCGATTTTTCGCCGCTGTCAATCCCTTCTCCGGGACACCTCACGGACTGCCGATCCCCATTATGGCCGAATTCGCCAAAGAGATACTGCCCGTTAACCTCGAAGACGAGATGCGCCAGTCGTATCTCGACTACGCCATGAGCGTCATCGTGGGGCGGGCCTTGCCCGATGCCCGGGATGGCCTCAAACCCGTCCACCGGCGGGTCTTGTTCGCGATGAGCGAACTCGGCATCGACTGGAATAAGGCCTACAAGAAATCCGCCCGGGTGGTCGGGGACGTCATCGGAAAGTACCACCCGCACGGGGATCAAGCAGTCTATGACACGATCGTCCGCCTGGCCCAAGACTTCGCCATGCGCTACGTGCTCGTGGACGGCCAGGGCAATTTCGGGTCGATCGACGGGGATGCCCCCGCGGCCATGCGCTACACCGAGGTTCGCATGGCCCGCCTCGCCCACGAGCTCCTGGCCGATCTCGACAAAGAAACGGTCGACTTCGTCCCAAACTACGACGAGACCGAGCGCGAACCGGCGGTTTTCCCGACCCGGGTGCCCAACCTGTTGGTCAACGGATCCGCCGGCATCGCCGTGGGCATGGCCACGAACATCCCGCCACACAATCTCGGTGAGGTCATCGATGCCTGCCTGGCCCTGCTGGACAACCCGGAGCTCAGCTTCGACGAACTGATCCAACATGTCCCAGGCCCCGATTTCCCGACGGCAGGCATCATCAACGGCATCGGGGGGATCCGCGAGGCCTATCGCACCGGGCGCGGCCGCGTCTTGATACGCGCCCGCCACCACGTCGAGACCGACAACGCCTCGGGCCGGGAAGCGCTGGTGTTCACGGAACTCCCGTATCAGGTCAACAAGGCCCGGCTCCAGGAGAAGATCGCCGAGCTGGTCAAAGAGAAGCGCCTTCACGGGATCGCGGAGCTGCGGGACGAATCCGACAAGGATGGCATGCGGCTCGTCGTCGAGCTCAAACGCGGCGAAGTCGCCGACGTGCTGGTCAACAACCTCTTCCAGCACACGCAGTTGGAGACGGTATTCGGCATCAACATGGTGGCCCTGGTCAAGGGCCAACCCCGGACCCTCAATCTCAAGGAGCTGCTCGAGGCCTTTCTGCAGCACCGCCGCGAGGTGGTGATCCGGCGGACCCTGTATCAACGCCGCAAGGCTCGGGAACGGGCCCACGTCCTGGAGGGCCTGGCCGTGGCCCTAGCCAACCTCGATCCGGTCATCGCCCTCATCCGCGAGGCCGCCAATCCGAGCGAGGCCCGTCAGGGGTTGATCGCCCGCGCTTGGCCTCCGGGCCAGGTCACCGACATGCTGCAGCGGGCCGGCGCCGAGGCCTCTCGACCTGAGGACCTGGAGGCCGGTTTGGGCCTGACCGAGGCCGGTTATCGCTTGTCCGAGACTCAAGCGCGCGCGATCCTCGACCTGCAACTGCAACGCCTGACAGGACTGGAACAAGACAAGATCGTCGAGGAATACAAAGGGCTCTTGGACCGCATCGCAGAACTGACGGCAATCCTCGAGGACCCGGATCGACTGCGCGAGGTGATCCACGAGGAGCTGGTGGCCCTCAAAGATCAGTTCGGGGACACGCGGCGAACGGAGATCGTGGAGGCGCGGCAAGACCTCCGCCTAGAAGACCTGATCAGCGATCAACCGGTCGTGGTCACCCTCTCCCACGGCGGTTACGCCAAGGCCCAAGCGGTCAGCGAGTACAGCCCGCAGCATCGCGGGGGGCGTGGCCGCAGCGCCACCAGCTTCAAGGAAGACGATTTCATCGACAAGATGTTCACGGCTCGCACCCACGATACCCTGCTCTGCTTCACGAATCGGGGGCGGGTGTACTGGCTCAAGGTCTTTGAGCTGCCCCTAGCCAGTCGTGCGGCTCGGGGCAAACCCGTGGTCAACCTGCTGGCCCTGGAGGCGGACGAGCGCATCACCGCCGTTCTCCCAGTCCGGGAATACACCGCGGACCGCTACGTCTTCTTCGCCACCGCCAGCGGACTCGTCAAAAAGACGCCCCTACCGGAATTCTCCCGGCCCCGCACCAAGGGCATCATCGCCCTCGAGTTGCGGACCGACGATTACTTGATCGATGTGGTCGTCACCGACGGCAGCCAGGACATCCTGCTACTCGCGAGCAACGGCAAGGGCCTGCGTTTCCGGGAGAGCGAGGTCCGGGCCATGGGGCGCGGCGCGGCCGGCGTGCGGGGCCTGCGACTGGAGGCAGATCAACGCGTCATCGGGCTGCTCGTCGGCGAGCGCGGTAGCGTCCTGCTGGCCACGGAGCACGGGTACGGCAAGCGCACGCCGATCACCGACTTCCCGGTCAAGGGTCGGAGTACCCAAGGTGTCATCGCCAGCAAGCCCTCGGCGCGCAACGGCGGGCTGGTCGGAGCGGTCCACGTCGCCGACCCGGATGAGCTCATGCTGATCACCGAGACGGGGACCCTGGTCCGCATCGCCGCCCACGAGATCCCCCTGCTCGGCCGCCACGCCCAGGGGGTCCGGCTGATTCGCCTCGCCGAGGGGGAGCGGCTGGCCGAGGTCGCCCGCCTCGACGGCACGCCCGAGGAGCTTGACGACACCACGCCGGCCGCGGCGTCGACCGACGACGCCGCCGATATCGACGACTCGACCACCGAATGACCGGGGAGACCCTATGACACGCGTGTATAACTTCAGCGCTGGACCCGCCGTCCTGCCCCTCGAGGTCCTCGAGCGGGCTCGGGAGGAGATCCTCGACTGGCACGGCCAAGGCCTATCGGTCATGGAGATGAGCCACCGCGGCAAATCCTTCGTACACATCGCCGAGCAAGCGACGCAGGACCTACGCGAGCTGCTCGACGTGCCGGACAACTACCGCATCCTGTTCCTGCAGGGCGGCGCCACCGGCCAATTCGCCATGGTGCCCCAGAACCTCACGGCGCCCGGGGCGTCCGTGGATTACGTCAATACCGGGCAATGGTCGAAGAAGGCCATCGCCGAGGCCAAACACTACTGCAACGTCAACATCGCGGCCACCGCCGAGGGGGATGGCTTCCGGCATGTGCCGGCGTTTACGGACTGGCAGCTGGACCCCAATGCCGCCTACGTGCATTACACCCCGAACGAGACCATCGGCGGCGTCGAGTTCCACTGGATCCCCGATACCGGGACGGTCCCGCTGGTCGCGGACATGTCGTCTACCTTGCTCTCCCGTCCCTTGGATGTCTCCCGCTACGGCGTCATCTACGCCGGCGCCCAAAAGAACATCGGACCGGCCGGGATCACGGTGGTCCTCGTGCGGGATGACCTGATCGGCCACGCCCGAGCGACCACCCCGAGCATCCTCGATTATGCGGTTCAGGCCAAGGCCGACTCGATGGCCAACACCCCGGCCACATACGCCTGGTACGTCGCCGGTCTCGTCTTCCAATGGCTCAAGGAACAGGGCGGGCTTGAGGCCATGGCCGAACGCAACCAACGCAAGGCCGACAAGCTGTATCGGTTCATCGACGAGAACGACTTCTACGCGAACCCCGTGGAGCCGAGCGCGCGATCGTGGATGAACGTACCGTTCACCTTGGCCGATGATGGATTGAACGACCCCTTCTTAAAGGAAGCCGAAGCGCAAGGACTGAGCACCCTCAAAGGCCACCGTTCGGTCGGCGGCATGCGCGCTAGCCTCTATAACGCCATGCCCGAGGCCGGAGTCGACGCCCTGATCGCCTTCATGAAGGACTTCGTCAGCCGCCACGGCTAATCATCCCGGGCGGCCCATTCGCTGTTCAAGGACTGTCTTATCGAGGATTCGACTTTATGTATACGATTCGCCCATTGAACAATATCGCCCCCAAGGGCCTTGCGCGTCTCCCAGAGACGCACTACCGCATTGATGCCGAAGCGGAGAACCCGGATGCCATCCTGGTCCGGTCCTATAAGATGCACGACATGGAACTGCCCTCGGATCTCGTCGCGGTCGGCCGCGCCGGGACCGGGGTCAACAATATCCCCGTCGACCAACTGACGGCCCGCGGCATCCCGGTCTTCAACGCCCCCGGCGCCAACGCCAACGCCGTCAAGGAACTGGTCCTGGCCGGTATGCTGCTCGGGGCCCGCAACCTCTGTCAGGCGTGGGACTACGCCCGCAACCTCACGGGTGACGACCCGGCGGTCCACCAGGCCGTGGAATCCGGCAAGAAGCAATTCGCCGGCTTTGAGCTACCTGGGCGCACATTGGGTGTGATCGGCCTCGGGGCGATCGGCGTCAAGGTTGCCAACGCGGCCCGCACCCTCGGGATGCACGTCATCGGTTATGACCCGGGCATCACCGTCGATCGGGCCTGGCAACTCTCGGCGGACGTCCGACAGGCGCAAAGCCTGGACGAGCTGCTCCCGATGGTGGATTTCCTCACCCTCCACGTGCCGCTGAGCGACAACACCCGGCATCTCATCAACGGCGAACGGCTCCATGCCATGCGCGACGGGACCATCCTGTTGAACTTCTCCCGCAGTGGGATCGTCGACGACGATGCCGTCGCCGGGGCCGTTGAGGCCGGGAAGCTGCGCAATTACATCTGCGACTTCCCCACTAACCTCTTGAAGAATCATCCCGGTGTGATTACGCTTCCGCATCTTGGGGCATCGACTCAGGAGGCGGAAGAGAACTGCGCGGTGATGGTCGCCGACCAGGTCCGGGAGTACTTGGAACAGGGAACGGTAACCCACTCGGTCAACTTCCCTGAGATCGTCCTGCCCCGCAAGGGTGACGTCCGTTTAGCTGTGGTCAACGCCAACCGCCCCAACATGCTGGGCCAGATCTCACACGACCTCGGGGAGGCCGGCGTCAACATCTTACACATGAACAACGAATCCCAAGACCGCATCGCGTGCACCTTGATCGATGTGGAGGGAGACGTAAGCGACGCCACCCTCGAGATGATCCGCAACACCGAAGGCGTGATTCGGGTCCGCCGTCTCTGATGACGGCGGCCGAGCCTCCCTTCATGGGGCGCCTCAACCGCCACCGCTGAGCCCAGGGGAGCGATCCGTGGGGGAACGACTCGAGGCCATCCGCCGGGAGATCGACGACGTCGACACCGAGCTGCAACGGCTCATGAACGAGCGTGCCCGGCTCGCCCAAGCGGTCGCCGCCCTCAAGGAGGAGGCTCCGGGCCCCGGTCGCGGCTTTTACCGACCGGAACGCGAGGCCCAGATCTTACGGCGGGTGCAGACCCGTAATGAGGGTCCTCTGCCGGATGAGGCCGTCGGCCGGATCTTCCGTGAGCTCATGTCCGCCTGTCTGGCCCTGGAACAACCGCTCCAGGTGGCCTATCTCGGGCCTGAGGGAACCTTCACCCAGGCAGCGACCCTGAAGCATTTCGGGCATGCCGTCGGGATGCAGCCCTCGACAACCATCGACGCCGTATTCCGAGCGGTCGAGGGGGGTGAGGCCGACTGCGGGGTGGTCCCCGTTGAGAACTCCACCGAGGGGATGGTCACCCATACCCTGGACATGTTTCTGCGCTCGCCCCTGCGGGTAACCGGCGAGGTCGCGCTCCGCGTTCAGTTGCAGCTAGCCAGCCGGGCCACCGATCTCGGAGAGGTCACGCGGATTTACGGACACCAGCAGGCCCTCGCCCAGGCCCGGGGGTGGCTTGACGTCCATCTGCCACGGGTCCCACGCCACCCGAGCCCGAGCAATGCCCAAGCCGCGGCCCAGGCAGCCGGGCACCCGGACGCGGCGGCCATCTGCAGCGATGCCGCGGCGGAGCTCCATGGCTTGGCAATCCTCGCGCCACGCATCGAGGATGAACCGGACAACACGACTCGCTTTTTGGTGATCGGCCCCGACCCGGTCCCACCCAGTGGATCCGATAAGACCTCCCTGCTGCTCTCGGCACTGAATCGACCGGGTACTTTGCATCGCTTGCTCACCCCGTTGGCAAAACAAGGGCTCTCCATGACACGTATCGAATCCCGCCCCTCCCGGCAGGGGCTCTGGGACTACGTCTTTTTTGTGGACATCGAAGGGCATAGCGACGACAGCCCGGTGGCCGGGGCCCTCGCCGAGCTCGAGGAGACCGCCGCCCTCTGTCGTGTGCTAGGCTCCTACCCGAAGGCGGTCTCATGAACCAAGCACCCCGCCCGAGCGGACCCGACCTGGATGTCACCGAGCTCGCCGTACCCAGTGTGCGCGGCCTGACCCCCTACGAACCCGGCAAACCGCTGGCCGCCCTCGAGCGGGAGTACGGGATTCGCGATGCCATCAAACTGGCCTCCAACGAGAATCCGCTCGGGGCCAGCCCGGCAGCCCAACGCGCTGCGGCCGAAGCCGTTGGGGAAATGCATCGGTATCCCGAAGGTAGCGCCCCGGAGCTACGGGCCCGCTTGGCCGAGCGGCACGGCGTCACGCCCGAGGCCATCACCCTCGGCAACGGCTCCAACGATATCCTCGAACTCCTCGGACGAGCCTTCCTCGGCCCCGATCGCGCCGCGGTGTATTCCGATCATGCCTTCGTGGTCTACCGATTGGTCACCCAGGCAGTCGGGGCTGAGGCCCGGGTGATCCCGGCGCTCCCCGCGGATCATCCGAACGCCCCGTACGGCCACGACCTGGCGGGATTCGCCGCCGCGCTGGATCCGTCGGTTCGGATGGTGTTCATCGCCAACCCGAACAACCCCACCGGCACCTGGGTCGGCGCCTCGGCCCTGGAGACCTTCATCGAACGCGTCCCCCCGACCACCCTGGTGGTGGTCGACGAGGCCTACGTGGAGTATGCCGATCCGCCGGACTACGCCAGCGTTACGCCCTGGCTCGAGCGTTTCCCCAACCTCATCGTCACCCGATCCTTCTCCAAGGTCTTCGGTTTATCGAGCCTGCGCTTGGGTTACGCCCTGAGCCATCCCGCGGTGAGCGAGCTCCTCAACCGGCTGCGACAACCCTTTAATGTCAATGGCCCCGCCCAGGCCGCCGGGCTCGCGGCCCTCGATGATACCGACCACATCGCGCGCAGCGTCGCGGAAAACCGCACCGAACGGGCCCGGCTCACCGACCAGCTACGCACCCTCGGCCTCGATCCCCTGCCGAGCGCCGGCAACTTCGTCACCGTCGGCCTCGGCGGCCGCAACGGGTCCGATGTATTCCAGGGATTATTGCAGGCCGGGGTGATCACCCGCCCCCTGGCGGGCTACGGGCTCCCCGGACACCTGCGCATCAGCGTCGGCCGCCCGGTGGAAAATACCCGTTGCCTCGAGGCCTTACCGGCGGTCCTCGAGGCAACGGCCCCAGCCCCAGTGGACGCCCGTCCGTGATCGAACACCTGGCGATCATCGGCGTCGGCCTCATCGGCGGCTCCGTGGCCCTTGCACTGCGGGAGGCCGGGATCGGTTCCCGGGTGATCGGTTGCGGGCGCCAACCGGCGCACTTGGAGGAGGCCCAGAGGCTGGGTGTCATCGATACCTATTCGACGGATCCAGCGCAGGCCGTGGCCGAGGCCGACGTGGTCCTGATCGCCGTCCCCCTGGGGGCGATGGGCCCCGTCATGGCCGCCCTCGCCCCCGGCTTGAGACCCGATGCCGTGATCACCGATGCGGGCAGCGCCAAGGCCTGCGTCGTCGCCGACGCCCGGGCCAACCTGGGCAACGCCTTCCCCCGCTTCGTCCCCGGGCACCCCATCGCGGGAACGGAACAAAGCGGGGTGGCCGCGGCCTTCCCCAGCCTGTTCGCCGGTCGCCGGGTAGTCCTCACGCCGGTCACCGAGACCGAAGCGTGGGCGATCACGCGCATCACCAACTTGTGGGAGGCCACCGGCGCCCAGGTGGAGGTCACGGATGTCGAGCACCACGATGCGGTACTGGCCGCCACCAGCCACCTCCCCCACATGTTGGCCTTCGGACTCGTGGACAGCCTAGCCCAAAGCGATGATCCGAACACCATCTTTCGCTACGCCGCTGGGGGATTCCGGGATTTCACCCGCATCGCCGCCAGCGACCCGGTGATGTGGCGGGGTATCTGCCTGAATAACCGCCACGCCTTACTCGAGAGCTTGAGCCGCTATCGCGCCGATCTCGACGCAATCCGCACGGCCATTGAGCAGGGCGACGGGGATCAGCTCGAACGCCTGTTCCGCCGGGCCAAACAGGCCCGCGACGCCCTTACCTTCAACGCCCCCTGAATCGATACCATCGTGAGCTGTGACTATCTCGTCCACCCCGGCGGTGCCCTCACCGGGACGCTCCGCCCCCCGGGGGACAAATCCATATCCCACCGGGCCCTGATGCTGGGCAGCCTCGCCCGCGGCCGAACCCGGGTCGACGGGTTCCTCGAAGGGGAGGACAGCCTCAATACCCTCGCGGCCTTGCGCCGTCTGGGGGTCTCGATCGACGGCCCGACCGCCGGTCGGGTGATCATCGACGGCGTCGGTCTACGCGGTCTCAAGCCGGCGGATGGCCCCGTCGACCTCGGCAATGCCGGGACCTCCATCCGGCTGTTCAGTGGCCTGCTGGCCGGCCAGGCCTTTGATACAATCCTCACCGGCGACGCCTCCCTGCGCCGGCGACCGATGGACCGCGTCGTCGAACCGCTCCAGCAGATGGGTGCCCGGATCGAAGCGAGCCCGACGGGGACGGCGCCTTTGACCCTGCGGGCAAGCGAGGGCCCCTTGACCCCCATCGATTATGTCTCCCCGATCGCAAGCGCCCAGGTGAAGTCCTGCGTCTTGCTCGCCGGACTCTATGCCGAGGGTCGAACCTGCGTCCGCGAACCGGCCCCGAGCCGCGACCACACCGAACGCATGCTGGAGGCCTTGGGCGCCACGGTAACGCGTACCGGCGCCGGTATCTGCGTCACCGGATTCCCGGCATTGCAGGCAACCCCGATCGAGATCCCGGCCGATATCTCCTCGGCCGCTTTCTTCCTGGTCGGCGCCTCCATCGCCCCGGGATCGGACCTGGTGCTCGAACACATCGGCCTCAACCCGACGCGCACCGGGGTCTTGGCCATCCTGGAGCGCATGGGTGCGGATCTGGACTACCGCAACCAACGCATCGTTGGGGGCGAGCCGGTCGCCGATATCCGAGTGCGCAGCGCCCCGCTCCACGGCATCGACATCCCCCCGGAGCTCGTCCCCCGGGCGATCGACGAGTTCCCGGCCCTGTTCATCGCCGCCGCTCGAGCCGACGGCGTGACCCGTCTCACCGGGGCGGCGGAGTTGCGCGTGAAGGAAAGCGACCGCATCGCGGTGATGGCCGATGGCCTGCATTCGCTGGGCATCGCCGCCGAACCGACACCGGACGGAATCGTGATCCACGGGGGACAACTCGGATCCGGCACCGTAGCCAGCGGTGACGATCACCGGGTCGCCATGGCCTTCGCCATGGCGGGGTTGGCGGCTTCAGGCCCGATCCGCATCCCGGATTGTGCCAACGTCGCCACGTCATTCCCGGATTTCCCGGGTCTCGCGGCCCGCGCGGGTCTCGGACTCGAGGTGCTCGACTCATGAACCCGGCATCCGAAGCACCCATGCCGGCCGTCGTCACCATCGATGGTCCCGCGGGCTCCGGCAAGGGAACCCTAGCGGAGCGGCTGGCGGCCGCGTTGGGCTGGCATCTCCTGGACAGCGGGGCGCTGTACCGACTCCTCGCCCTCGACGCCCTCCAGGAAGGGACGCCGCTCGACGACGAAGCGACCTTGGTTGAACGCATCGCCAACTTGCCGGTGCGTTTTCAGGCCCATCCCGGGGGTACCCGGGTGTGGCTCGGTGACCGGGATGTCAGCGACGCGATCCGCACCCAGACCTGCGGGCGGGGCGCCGCCCAGGTGGCGGTCCACACCGGCGTACGGACCGCCCTATTGGGGATGCAGCGCCGTTTTCGTGAGGCGCCGGGGCTAGTGGCGGACGGTCGCGACATGGGAACGGTGGTGTTCCCCGAGGCACCCCTTAAGGTGTATCTCACGGCAACCCCCGAGGAACGGGCAAACCGACGTCATAAGCAGTTGAGAGAGAAAGGAATCGATGCTAACCTTGCGGATCTATTACACGATATTCGGGATCGGGACCGTCAAGATACCGAGCGTGCGGTGGCGCCACTGAAGCCAGCCGAGGATGCTTGGATCTTGGATACCACGGCGATGGACAGTGACGCCGTCTTCGACGCGGTATGGCAGGTCACACAGCGATCCTTGATGCGGGGTCATTCCGGCGATCCAACGCCGGAATGATGAAATCTTCCACAGCAGCGCGGGGTGCGTCTTCGTGCACGACCAGGTAGTTGGGTTGAACGAATCCTATGAGTGAGAGTTTTGCAGAGCTGTTCGAGCAAAGTGTCGCCAATACTCAGATGCGCCCCGGGGCCATCCTATTCGCGCGGGTCATCGAGGTCCGCCCGGATAGCGTCTTGGTTGACACGGGCCTCAAATCGGAAGCGGAGATCCCCATCGAGCAGTTCCGCAACGACGAGGGCATCATCGACGTCAATGTCGGCGACGAGGTGGAAGTCGCCCTGGACGCGGTTGAGGACGGTTTCGGCGAGACCCGCCTCTCCCGGGAGAAGGCCAAACGCGCCCGAGCCTGGGCAGGGCTCGAGCAGGCCTTCGAGAACGGTGACAACATCACCGGGATCATCACCGGCAAGGTGAAAGGGGGATTCACGGTGGATATCAACGATATCCGCGCTTTCCTACCCGGCAGCCTCGTGGATGTCCGCCCGGTGCGCGACACCACCTACCTGGAAGGCAAACCCCTCGAATTCAAGGTCATCAAGCTCGATCGCCGGCGCAACAACGTGGTCGTCTCCCGGCGTGCGGTGGTCGAGGCGGAATACAGCGCCGAGCGCGAGGCCTTGCTCCAGAACCTCCAAGAGGGTCAGGTGCTCAAGGGAATCGTCAAGAATCTCACCGATTACGGGGCCTTCCTGGATCTCGGTGGGATCGACGGCCTCTTGCACATTACCGATATGGCGTGGCGCCGGGTCAAACACCCCTCCGAGGTGGTCAATGTCGGCGAGGAGATCGAGGTCAAGGTGCTCAAATTCGATCGCGAGCGCAACCGCGTCTCCTTAGGACTTAAACAGCTCGGCGAGGATCCATGGGAGCGGCTCAGCCAGCGCTACCCCTCGGGCGCCCGCGTGCCGGGCAAGGTGACCAACATCACCGAGTACGGCTGCTTCGTCGAGATCGAAGAAGGGGTTGAAGGTTTGGTCCACGTCTCCGAGATGGACTGGACCAACAAAAACGTGAACCCGAGCAAGATGGTCGCCATCGGGGACGATGTTGAGGTCATGATCCTGGATATCGACGAAGAGCGTCGCCGCATCTCCCTCGGCATGAAACAGTGCGTGCCCAACCCCTGGGAAGAATTCGCCGCCTTGCACAACAAGGGCGATCGGGTCTCGGGACGCATCAAGTCCATCACCGACTTCGGCATCTTTGTCGGCTTGGACGGTGGTATCGACGGCCTGGTGCACCTCTCCGACATCTCCTGGAACGAGTCCGGTGAGGAAGCCGTGCGACGTTACAAGAAAGGCGACGAGGTCGAGGCCGTCGTGTTGGCCGTGGACCCGGAGCGCGAGCGCATCTCCCTCGGGATCAAGCAACTCGACAAAGATCCCTTCTCGAATTATGTCGCCGAACATCCCAAGGGCACGGTCGTGACGGGTCGCGTCACCGACGTGGATGCCAAAGGGGCTGTGATCGACCTTGGCGAGGGGGTCGAAGGGACCTTGAAGGCCTCGGAACTCGCCCGGGACCGGGTTGAGGATGCCCGTTCCATGCTCGCCGTCGGCGACGAAGTGGAGGCGAAATTCATCGGGGTCGACCGCAAGAACCGAACGATCAATCTCTCCATCAAGGCCAAGGAGAGCGAGGAAGAAGCGACGGCCCTGCAAGACTACGGCCGGTCCACGGCGCCCACGACGGCGACCCTCGGCGACCTGCTCAAAGAACAGATGGAAGGCGGGTCCGAGAAGTAGCGACTCGAACCGCCGAGTCCCGTTCTCTGGCTGGACTGCCGTCCCTATCGAGCCACCATCGTCCATCCACTTCGGCCTCACCCTCCCTGGAACGCCTATCCAGGGAGGGAAGGGCTTGTTTTGACCAAATGGGGTAAACGTTCGATGACAAAATCGGAGCTCATCGAAGCACTCGCCCGCCAACAGAATCACCTTCCGTATCGGGATGTGGAAGCGGCCGTGAAGATGCTCCTCGAAGAGATGAGCCGCGCCCTAGCCGACGGCGAGCGCATTGAGGTTCGAGGATTCGGGAGCTTCACCCTCCACTATCGGGCGCCACGCACGGGTCGCAACCCGCGCACCGGGGAACCGGTCTCCCTCGACGGGAAATACGTCCCCCACTTCAAACCCGGTAAGGAGTTGCGCGAGCGCGTGGATGCGGGATCCCACGCCAAGCGCAAATCCCGGCAACGTTCGACGCGCAAGACCTCGCGGGCCGCCTAGCGGCCCGCCCCTCGAGGGCCCCACGATGACAACCCCGATCCCCGATTCCCCCCTCATCGTCGCCCTCGACGTCCCCGACGCCCCCGCCGCATTGCAGCTCGCGGATACCCTTTCCCCGCGTCTCTGTCGGCTCAAGGTCGGCTTGGAGCTCTTTACCGCCGCCGGTCCATCCATCGTCGACGCCCTCCACGACCGCGGCTATGAGCTCTTTCTCGATCTCAAGCTACACGACATCCCCACCACCGTCGCCAAGGCCTGCCGGGTGGCCCATCGTCTCGGGGTGTGGATGGTGGATGTCCACGGAGGCGGTGGCCCGGAGATGCTGCAACGGGCCGCCGAGGCCTGTCAGGGGCGAGGCGAACGCCCGTATTGCCTCGCCGTCACCGTCCTGACCCACCTGGACGCGCCGCAGATGCAAGCCCTCGGGCTCACCGACTCACCCCGGGAGCACACCGCGCGCTTGGCCACCCTAGCCCGGGATAACGGGCTCGACGGCGTCGTCTGCTCGGGCCACGAGGTGGCCCAGGTCACGCGGGTATTCCCGGAGGCCCTCCAGGTCACCCCCGGCATCCGCTCGCCCGGATCCCCCGCCGACGATCAGCGGCGCACCATGACCCCGATCGAGGCCCGAGCCGTCGGGGCCGACTACCTGGTCATCGGCCGTCCGGTAACCGCCGCCGATGATCCGCTCGCGGCCGTCGAGGCCCTGCACCGCCAATTCGCCACCTCGGATCTCCTGTAGGGGCCTCGCGCCTCCCCCTCTCCCCCTAACCCCGATCCCAAGGGACGCAGGCCGGTGCTTGACGGGCAGGGTCGGCACCCGCACGCCTCAACCCGCCTTCGGCGGACCCGTTAAAAAGATGTCATGGACTTGTCATCGTCGCGCAAACTCACGTCCTTACCGTGGCAGGCTCCGTTCATGGACATGGGAGCCTTAACTGATGATACGTCCTGTCGTTGTATTGTTTGCCTTGATCACGGTATTCGGAATCGGCCCGGTCAACGCCGAGCCCGTCAACATCAACACCGCCGACGCCAAGACCCTGGCCAATGCCCTCGACGGGGTGGGACCGGCCTACTCCCAACGCATCGTCGAGTACCGCAAGACCCACGGGCGCTTCGAGTCGCCGCAGGAGCTCATGAACGTCCCCGGCATCGGGCCGAAGACCCTGGCGAGTAACCGGAAGAACATCCTGCTGAGCGCGGACGAACCGGTGGTCAAAGACACCCCGCAGCGCTCCGATTCGGTCACGCAACCGGCGGAGTAGCCGAGCGATCCGCGGCAAGGCGCCTCCCGCGCGCCTTGCCCCTCACCCCTCGCCTCTGCAGACACGACCGGGCGCATCTGGACAGCCCAGTCGAGCCAGCGCACAATCCGCCCAGACGCACGGGTCCAGCGGCCCTCCGCCGGGCTCAAGCCGTTCGCTCATACCCACGCGGTCGGGTCGCTTAGGACATCGGCGCGCGGCTGTTTCCCGCCGACTGCAACGAGGCATCGCCCATGACACCCAAGATCCGTAAGGCGGTTTTCCCCGTGGCTGGCCTGGGGACGCGTTTCCTACCCGCAACCAAGGCCAACCCCAAAGAGATGATGACAGTGGTCGATAAGCCCCTGCTGCAATACGCGGCCGCTGAGGCCGTCGAAGCAGGGATCGAGGTACTGATCTTCGTCACCGGTCGAAACAAGCGCTCGATCCCGGACCACTTCGATAAGGCCTATGAGCTCGAGACGGAGTTGGAGCGCAAGGGCAAGCTCGAGCTCCTGGAGACCGTCCGCAACATCGTCCCGGAGCACGTCCGGTGCATCTACCTCCGTCAGTCGGAGGCCCTCGGCCTCGGGCACGCCGTGCTCATGGCCAAGGAGTTGATCAACGATGAACCCTTCGCCGTCCTCCTCGCCGACGACCTGATCCGCAACGAAGGGCCCGGCGCCCTGGCCCAGATGGTGAACACCTTCGAGTACAATCGCTGCAGCGTACTCGGAGTCGAAGAAGTGCCCCGGTCGGAAACCCATAAATACGGCATCGTGAGCGTCTCCCGGCAGGGCCAATACGTCTCGGACGTGGATGCCATCATCGAGAAGCCCGCCCCGGAGCGCGCCCCCAGCAATCTCGCCGCGATCGGCCGCTACATCCTCTCCCCGAACATCTTTAACAAATTGGAGAACACGCCCGTGGGCAGTGGTGGCGAGATCCAGCTGACCGACGCCATCGCCGCGCTCCTGCGGGAAGAACGTGTCCTCGCCCTAACCCTCGCGGGCAAGCGCTATGATTGTGGCGACAAACTGGGCTACCTCAAGGCGAACGTGGAATATGCCCTGTCGCATCCGGAACTCGGCGCCGCCTTTGCGGAGTACCTGCGCAGCGGTGAGTGGGATCACAACCCCACGGCGCGGTCGACCCTTCCCCTCAAAGCGGATCGCGACTGGACCGAAGATCTGGCTGGATCGAGCGAGCCTAGCCCCTCA
Organism: uncultured Ectothiorhodospiraceae bacterium; assembly: GCA_964346755.1. Classification (GTDB taxonomy): domain Bacteria; phylum Pseudomonadota; class Gammaproteobacteria; order CAYFWJ01; family CAYFWJ01; genus CAYFWJ01. The sequence goes on along the minus strand of CAYFWJ010000007.1, from coordinate 25,604 downwards.
ACGTCCCGTTAACCGAAGCAAGGCCTCAACCCGGCGCAGGCCCCACGCGACCCAATCCCTTGATGCCGTTGGGGTCATAAACAGGGCTTATTCTAATAAGTCCTGTTTATGAAAAAATCAAAAATATTGTCTTGTGGGCCGCCTCGATACCGCGGACACTTGAGACTAGCTCGTCTTAAGCTGTCTGTTTATCGAGGTTTATAAAGGCCTTATGAGCGCCCTCCCCGAATTCGAAAATCACGCGGAACAGGAAGTCAAATACACCACCTGCTACATGTGCGCCTGTCGCTGTGGCATCAAGGTGACGGTCGAAGGGAACAACGTCCGATATATCCAGGGCAACCGCAATCACCCCATCAACCAGGGTGTGCTCTGCGCCAAAGGCAACGCCGGGATCATGAAGCAGAACTCCCCGGCCAAGCTGTCCTACCCCCTCCGCCGGAAACCCGGCACGGAGCGGGGCGCCGGGGAGTTCGAGCCGGTCTCCTGGGAAGAGGCCCTGGACGAATTGACCGCCCGGCTGAAGCACATCCGGGCGACGGATCCGAACCAACTTGCCTACTTCACCGGCCGGGACCAAATGCAAGCCCTGACCGGGCTGTGGGCCAGCCAATTCGGCACGATCAACTGGGCGGCCCACGGCGGCTTCTGCTCGGTGAACATGGCCGCCGGCGGGCTGTACACGACCGGCTTCGCCTTCTGGGAGTTCGGTGACCCGGACTGGGAGCACACCAAGTACTTCCTGCTCTGGGGCGTCGCCGAGGACCACGCCTCCAACCCCCTGAAGATCGGGATCGAACAGCTCAAGCGGCGCGGCGGCAAATTCGTCGCGGTCAATCCCGTGCGTACGGGCTATCAGGCGGTCGCTGACGAGTGGCTGGGGATCCGTCCCGGCACCGACGCGATGCTGGCCCTGTCCATGGTCCATGTCCTGCTCGCCAACGAGCAGTTCGATTGGGATTTCCTGGTTCGGTATACCAACGGGCCCCATCTGGTGGTGCAGACACCCGGCCAGCCGGGCGATGGACTCGTACTCCGCGACGAGGCGGGCCAACCGCTGGCCTGGGACCTCGAACAGGAGGCCTTCGTCGACGCCAGCCAGGCGGATATCAAACCGGCCCTCTTCGGCTCCTTCACCGCCCCGGATGGACGCCCGGTGAAGACCAGCATGACATTGCTGGCGGAACGCTACCTGAGCCCGGAGTACGCCCCGGAGCACGCCGCCGAGGTGTGCGGGATCGACGCCGAGACCATCGAACGCGTCGCCCTGGAGATGGCCCACGTCGCCTTCCGAGAGACCATCACCCTGGACATCCCCTGGACGGACTGGGCCGGACGGCGTCACGAACAGGTCATCGGCCGCCCCGTGTCCATGCATGCCATGCGTGGCATCTCGGCCCACTCCAACGGGTTCCAAACCGCTCGAGCCCTGCATCTGCTGCAGGCCATGCTGGGCTCCATCGACTGCCCGGGCGGCCATCGCGCCAAGGCCCCCTATCCCAAACCGATCCCGCCCGGCATCAAACCGGCCCGTGAGACGGCCCCGAATACCCCGCTCAGCTCCCCCCCTCTGGGCTTCCCGACGCGCCCCGAGGACCTCGCCATCGACGCCGAGGGCAACCCCTTGCGTCTCGACAAGGCGTACTCCTGGGAGGCGCCGCTGGCCAACCACGGCCTGATGCACATGGTCGTGACGAACGCGGTCAACGGGGACCCCTATCCGATCGATACCCTGATCTTTTTCATGGCCAACATGGCCTGGAACTCCACGATGAACACGGAGAGCGTCCAGGAGATGCTCCGATCCAAGGACGAGAACGGGGACCACAAGATCCCCTACCTCGTCGTCGTGGACGCCTTCCACTCGGAAATGGTCAATTTCGCCGATCTGGTGTTGCCGGATACGACCTATCTGGAGCGCTACGACACGATCTCCCTGCTTGACCGCCCGATCTCGGAGCCCAATGCCGTCTGCGACTCGATTCGCGCGCCGGTGTTGGAGCCGGACCGCGACGTGCGCTCGTGGCAGGAGGTCATGGTGGATCTTGCCGGGCGACTCGGTCTGCCGGCCTTCACCGATGAGGCAGGACAACCGAAGTATCGGGATTACAAGGACTTCATCACCCGCTACGAGAAGGCCCCCGGAATCGGTTTCCTGGCCGGTTGGCGAGGCGAAGACGGCCAGTCCCATCTCCGTGGGGCCCCGAATCCCAACCAGTGGGATCGCTACATCGAGAATCAGGGATTCTTCCTCTACGAACTGCCGGAGCCGTTGCGCTACTACCGCTTCGCCAACAAGGACTACCTGGAGTTCGCCAACGAGGTCGGCTTCAACGGCAACAGCGACCCCATCCTGATCCAATTGTACTCTGAACCCCTGCAGACCTTCCGCCTGGCGGGGCAGGGCCTGTACGACGGGCCCCAGCCGACGGATCCAGCCTATCGGGAGCGCCTCACGAAGTACTTCGACCCCCTCCCGTTCCATTACACCCCCTTGGAACAGACCCGGGTCGACGAATCCGAGTACCCCTTCTTCGCCATCAATCAGCGACCCATGATGATGTATCACTCCTGGGACTCGCAGAACGCCTGGCTACGCCAGATCATGGCGGAGAACTACCTGTACATGAACCGCCAACGAGCGGCGGCCCTCGGGATCGAGGATCGCTCGTGGGTGTGGGTGGAATCCCACAACGGCACGATCCGAGTTCAAGTCAAGCTCATGGAGGGCACGCAACCGGATACGGTGTGGACCTGGAACGCGATCGGCAAGCAACCCGGCGCCTGGGGGCTGAGTACCGACGCCAACGAGTCCCGTCACGGCTTTCTGATGAATCACCTGATCTCGGAGCTGCTCCCCGAGACGCCCGTTACCGGTAACGGGAACGGCCACGGTCAGGGCGTCCCCCTACGTCACACCAACTCGGACCCGGTGACCGGTCAGGCCGCCTGGTACGACCTGCGCGTCAAGGTGACCCCGGCCGCCCCGGACGAAACGGGGGTCTGGCCACAATTCGAGCCCCTCAAACCCCTACCGGGCGCGGCACCGGCGCCGGAGCGCCTCCGTTACCAGACCCATAAGGCCGTGCATCTCAATCGCCGCTTCTGGGACATCCTGACCCGCGGCTGGAAATAATCGCACCCTGTTCCGGCCACGACGCGAGTGCTTTTCGCTATGAAACTAGGCCTTGTCATCGATCTCGACACCTGCGTGGGCTGCCATGCCTGCGCCGTCGCGTGTAAACAATGGAACACCTCCGGGACCACCGGCCCCCTCTCGGACTACGGCCCGTTCGGCCCGGATCCGAGTGGTGTCTGGTTCAACCGGATCCGTCACTACGAGGTCGGGGACTACCCCGACAATAAGACCATCAACTTCCCCATGTCCTGCATGCACTGCGAGGACGCGGATTGCGTGACCGTCTGCCCCACCGGTGCCTCCTACAAACGCGCCGAGGACGGGATCGTCCTGGTGGACCAGGATAAGTGCATGGGGTGTAACTACTGCGCCTGGGCCTGTCCCTACGGGGCCCGCGAGCTGGACCGTGAGGACGGGGTGATGAAGAAATGCACCCTGTGCATCGACCGGATCTACGATGAAGCCATCCCCCAGGAGGACCGGCAACCGGCCTGTGTCCTGACCTGTCCGACCCACGCCCGATTCTTTGGGGACTTCGATGATCCCGACTCGGAGGTCAGCCGACTGGTTCGGGAACGCGGTGGCTATGCCTTGATGCCGGAGCTCGGCTATAACCCGGTCAACAAGTACCTACCCCCGCGATCCACCCGGCCGGTCCCCACGGCGGACGTCCGCAAACAGGACCCCGCCAGTACCATCAAGAACTGGGTCAACCGCGTCGTCAACCGCTAATCCACCGCCGTGGCTGTCCGTCTGGGTAGCCACGGCCGCCCATCAGACGGAATCCCTATGCATCCTGCCTTCTCTGTGATCTTCTTCACCGTCACCTCCGGCTTCGGCTACGGGCTGTTCATCTTGTTCGTCCTGGCGGGCCTGTTCGGCTGGCTGGCGGAGGCCTCCGTGCCCACCTTAGCGGCCATGGCAATAACCGCCCTCGTCTTGATCACCGCCGGTCTGATGTCCTCGACCCTGCACCTGGCCAACCCCAAGAACGCCTGGCGCGCCTTCAGCCGGTTTCGGACCTCCTGGCTCTCCCGAGAGGGGGTCTTCGCCTTGGTGTTCTACCCCGTCGCCCTCGCCTATTTCGGGCTGCTCTGGCAACAGGGGGGCTTTACGGGACCGGTCCAGGTCTTCGGGATCCTAGCCGCTCTGATTGCGGTCGTGACCCTGTTCTCGACCGGCATGATCTACGCCTGCCTGAAAACCATCCCGCAATGGAACAACGCCCTGGTGCCCGCCAACTACCTGCTCATCGGACTGATGTCCGGTGGCTTGCTGTTCACTGCCCTGTACGCTGCGCTGATCGGTCCACCACCCAGCGGACTCCTGTTACTCGATCTCGTCCTGCTCGCCGTCGCCGCGACGACCAAGCTGATCTACTACTTCTGGATCGGGCAACCGACCGGTACCACCATCAACACGGCGACCGGCTTCACCCGGGCCGCCGTCCGCTTGCTGGATGTCGGTCATACCGCGGGGACCTTCCTGACTGAGGAATTCGGCTACGAGGTATCCTCCGGTCAGATCACAACCCTGCGAACCGTCGGTTTCGCCCTCACCTTCGTCCTACCCTTCGCCTTGCTGGCGCCCGCGGTCTTTGCAGTCCCCCAGGCGACGTGGTTGCTATACCTCGCCCCCGTCTTCGCCTATCTCGGGTTGGTCGCCGAGCGGTGGCTGTTCTTTGCCGAGGCGCGACATGTGGTCAATCTTTATCACGGCATGCAGCGGGCCTGACGCCCGAACCCCCTCGGTCCAACCGGCCCCCGCGGGCGATCCTCGGCATGGCGCCGGGCAACCGGGGGCTATTCCGGACCGCTGTCGTATCCCGCAAGACGCTGGGCGTCGGCGATCCATCGTCCCGGATCGGCTCGCAGGCCGGGATGTAACGCGGCGATCCGCTTGACCTCCTCGACATCCAAGTGGGCCAAGTCCTCGACGGAATGGATCCCCGAGCTCGCCAACCGGGCAGCGATGACCGGGCCGATCCCGCGGATGGCCTGCAGGGGATACTCGGCCTGACGGGCCTTGCGACGTGGGCGATCCGAGGGCGATGCGGGGGGGACGGCGGAGCGCTCGGCGACGGAATCGACCCGGGTCACCCCGGCCTTCTCCGATGCATCGGGCCCGCTCGATCCCGATGCCACCGGATCCCTGTCGGTCGGTCCGTGCGTTACAACCTCGTCCTCCGGTTCCCCGGGTGATCCCTCATCAGCCGCTGACCCCGCCTCGACGATCGGATCAACCGGAAGCGCCGCATCCGACCCGCCCGCGATCCCCTCGGAACCGGTCCTGCGTACCGGGTCATGGGCCGGGGAGGCGGCCCCGAGACCCCCATCCGCCGGGGACGACGTCTCGGTCCCACCGGAGGCGGGCTCAGCGAATGGGGCCGAACGTCGCGACTGGGCCTGAAGCCGGGCCTGAAGCTGGCCCTGCAACTCTGTTACCCGATTCTCGAACTGCCGTCGCACGCGTTCGATGTGCTCCCGCTGCTCCTTCAGCTCCCGGTCGCGCGCGTGCAATTTCGCCCGCAGCGTGGCCTCCTCGATCGCCCGCGGGTCGTGGTTCGCCCGGCGGCGCCGGATCTGCCACGCGCGCAGTTCCCGAAACCCCCAACCTGCAAAAAACCCGCCGATCACGGCGATCACTAGCGATAGATTCATAACCTAACCCATTGCCCCACGTTCCCGGTTCGCTCCCGGCACGACGGGCCCAACGCCCGGCCCCCGCGACGGCCCTCGAGTCAGCGAGCCGCCTAGCCCCTCGGAGGACACCACTCGCTCCCGATCGGCCCCGTTGGCCGTGATGACTCGGGGGCGCGATGCGGGCCATGCCCGCGGAACCGCCCGGACTCCACCGGCCATCAGACCGATGGATCCGACGGACTCGTCGCCCCGTGAGCCCGTGGCGGCCGATCGAGGGCACTCGCCGGCGATTCCGCCAGTCGGGCCCCACAATCCGTCTCGAACCGACGATTGGCTTGCCGCAGGGCTTCCTCCGCATCCAGCCCTTGCTGCCGGGCCCAGGCGGCGAGGGCGAAAAGCAAGTCCCCCAGGGCTTGGGCCCCCTCGGGACCCGGCCCTGCCTTCGCTGCTCCAAGCGTCCGGTCGAGGTTGGCCTCAAGCCGCGCCCGGTGACCGGCGCCGTCATCCTGAGCGACGCCGAGCTGAACGGCCCGTTTTTGGAGTTTCTGGGCCCGACGCAAAGCGGGCAAGGTTCGCGCCACCCCGGCGAGGGGGGCGTCCGAAGTCGCGGCCTTTGAGGCGCGCTCGTCGGCCTTGATTGCCTCCCAACTCGCCGGGGACCCAGCCCCCATCGGACTCGGGGCGGACCGATCGAAGACGTGCGGGTGCCGACGCACGAGTTTATCGGTCAGTCCCTCGACGACATCGGCGAAATCAAAGGCCCCCGCTTCTTCGGCGATCCGAGCATGGAAGACGACTTGCCAGAGCAAATCCCCCAGCTCGTCGCACAGATCGGAGGCATCCCCCCGATCGATGGCGTCGACGACCTCGTAGGCCTCCTCAAGGGTATAAGGGGCTATGCTGGTCCAGGTTTGTCGAAGATCCCAAGGGCACCCCGCCTCCGGATCCCGTAACCGACTCATGATCTCGAGCAAATACACCATCTTCGCCATCACGGGCCCTATCTGATAATCTGTTGGTATTGCGCGAATCAACCGAACAGTGGATTCCTTATGGTCACACAGAACGAAGGCCGGCCCAACCGGGACACATTCCCTATGGATCGCGCCAATCTCGCCAGTTATCTACAGGAACACGGGATCCTGCCAACGAACCAGCGGCTCGAGATCGCCTCCGTGTTGTTCGAACGGGCCCAACACCTGGCCGCCGATCAGGTCCTGCTGCGTGTCAATCGGGACGGTCACCGCGTCTCCAAAGCCACGGTGTACAACACCCTGGGTCTATTCGCGGAAAAGGGCCTGATCCGGGAGGTCATCGTCGATCCGACGCGGGTGTTCTACGATTCCAACACCCAGCCCCATCACCACTTCTTCGATGTGGACACCGGTGAGCTGACGGACGTCAATAACGCCACGGTGCCTCTCACCCGACTGCCGGACCCTCCCGCGGGCAAAGAGGTGCAAGACATCGAGGTGATCATTCGCGTGCGGCATCAAGGCGCTGAATCGTCGCTGGAACCGGAGACCTCGGAGTAGCGAACGGCGCACCGGACGGATCGACGGGGGATGGCGGCAAGAACAGCAGTCGACGGGCGTACGCGCCCAGGTACGGACGCGAGTCGTCCAGCGACCCTAGTGCTCGTCAGCGGGGGAATCGAGAGCACGACGCTGCTCTACGCCTGGCACGCCGAAGGGCGCCGCCTCAACACGCTCTTCGTGGATTACGGCCAACGCGCCGCCCACCGCGAGTTTGCCGCCGTGCGGAACAACGACGCCCAGCTCGGGCTAACCACACCACGCCTCACCCTTGATACCCAGCCGCCTCCTCGGACGGACACCGTGCCGAGCGCCCGTCGGATCGGGCATGTTCCCCTGCCCCATCGCAATCTCCTGCTCATTGCCGTCGCCGCCAACCATGCCACCGAGCGTCAGGCACAGACGGTGGCCCTCGGGGTAACCCGAGATGATGCGACGCACGCCGAGGCGGGCACCACGGCCTCGTTCCTCACCGACCTCCAGAGCGCCCTTCGTCATCTCGCCCCTTTGACGCTGGAGGCCCCCTTCCGCGATTGGACGAAACCCGAAGTGGTTGCCCTCGGCCGGCGGCTGGGCGTGGACTATGAAGCCAACACCTACAGCTGCCTGCTCGGGCGTTCGCCGCCATGCGGTGGCTGTCCCCAATGCTTGAACCGGGCCCGAGCCCTCGGCGCCGCCGACTTTCGATCGTAACAGACCCACGTTATAGTAGGCCGTTCGCGCAGTAATAGCGGCCCTCATCCAACCGTACGGATCCCCGCGCACCGGATACGCCATGGTCTCCAGTCCTTCGCTCCGACGCCTGCGGCCGACCCGACGCAGGATGGCGGGCCTCGTCAGTTTGGGCCTCAGCATCGCCCTCGGAATGACCCTCGCAGACCTCACCTGGCAGCTGGTACCCCGGCCCGAGCTCCCCGCGCCGGATGCGGTCGCGACACCGTCATCGCCGAACCCATCGGATCCTCGAGCCGAGGATGCCGAGCCAACGCTCGATGGCTTGGCGCAACTCGCCTTGTTCGGCACGTTCGAACCGGAGCCCGAGCCCCAAGAACCGACGCCCCAACAGGTTGTCGAGGCGCCGAAGACGCGACTCAATCTCGAATTGCAAGGCATCATTGCGGGATCCGACCCCCAAACCGGGCTGGCGATCATCGCCGAGCGTCGCCGGGACGGCTCGTTGTATCGGGTCGGCGATACGATCACCCAGGGGGCCGTACTCCACGCGGTGCACCGGGATCGGGTCATCCTCAAACGGGGCGAGCGCCTCGAGACCCTGGAACTCCCCCAACAACGCGGCCTGATCACGGTTTCCGGCGCGGACGAAATGCGTTCGAATGCCCGTCCAGGGCGCTCGAACGCGCCCCCCGAGGTGTCTGCGCGCGCGGGTCGATCCTCCCAGCGCAACGGATCCGATCGAACCCCCCAACGCCCGCCTGCCGGTGGGCCCCGGGAGACAACCGTGCAAGGTCCGGGGCGTCGATCCGGCTCCGAGGGGAGCGATTCAGCCGCCTTGCAAGAGCTCAAGCAACAGGTTCGTGCCAATCCGACCCGATTCGGCCAGATCGCGCGGGTCCGACCGGCGCGACGGGACGGCTCACTGATCGGCTATGCGATCTACCCTCGGGGCGACGAGGCCATGTTCCAGGCCTTGGGCCTGGAGCCGGGCGATATCGTCACGGAGGTCAACGGGATCGCCCTCGACTCGGCTCGAGGAGCGATGCAGCTGATCTCCCGTTTGCGCGGCGTCGACCAGGTCCAGTTGCGGCTGCTTCGCGATGGCGTGGAGATGCCCCTGAACATCGATCTCTCGTAGTTCGGACCCAGTGGGGTTCTATGGGACCCGACAACCCGATTTGAAACGGTCGAGCGGCTGTCCGCCGGAGACCCTTGATCCTGTGCCATCGCGAGTCACCTATGGTCCTGCGCTTCGCCCCTCCGCTCCGACAACTGGCCTTTCTGGGTCTCAGCCTACTGATCGGCCTGGGCCATGGGCCGAGTGTCCCACCGGTCGCAGCCGAGGAGTTGTCCCTCAATCTCAAGAATGCCGATATCCAGGCCCTGATCGAGACCGTGGCGGAGATGACGGGTCGCAACTTCGTCGTCGACCCGCGCGTCAAGGGCAAAGTCACCGTCGTCTCCGCCGACACCCTGGACCGGGAGGCGGTCTACAACGTCTTCCAATCCATCCTCGAGGTCCACGGCTACGCCACGGTCGAGGCCGACGGGATCACCAAGGTGGTGCCCGATGTCAATGCCAAGCAAGGCCCGATCCCAACGGGCAGCGGGGATGACGATCGCTGGGACGACGTGATCAGCCGAGTGATCCAAGTCGAAAATGTCCCCGCTGCCCAGCTGGTACCGATCCTCCGACCCCTGGTGCCCCAGCAAGGCCACCTGGCCGCCTACACCCCGAGCAACGTGCTCGTGCTAACCGATCGGGCAGCCAATATCCGCCGCCTGGTGTCCATCATCGAGCGGATCGACCAGAGCACCGACAGCGAGGTGGAGGTGGTGCGGCTCGAAAACGCAACCGCCTCGGAGGTGATTCAGACCCTGAACAGCCTCAAGCAGCAGGATCAAGGCCGTGGCAACCGCGATCAGGCCTTCTTCGCCGCCGACGAGCGGACCAACAGCATCTTGATCAGTGGCTCGAAACAACAGCGCCTCGAGCTTCGCGCCCTGATCGCCCATCTGGACACCCCACTCGAGCGAACCGGAAATACCGAGGTCGTCTACCTCCAATACGCCAAGGCGACGGACCTGGTCTCCCTCCTCGAAGGGATCCAGACGAGCCGCACCGAGGGCGACAATCAGCAGGCCAACGACGCGGTATTCAATATCCAGGCGGATGAGATGACCAATGCCCTGGTCATCACCGCCCCCTCCCGGGTCCAGAAGGAGCTGAAGGCCGTCATCAACAAGCTCGATATCCGGCGTGCCCAAGTCCTGGTCGAGACCATCGTCGCCGAGGTCACCACCGATCGGGCCCGTGAGCTGGGCGTCGAAGCGGTGCTCGACAACACCCCCGCCTCGGGTCAGGCCCCGGTCGCTGCGACCCCTTTTGGCGAAGGCAGCCTCCTCAGCGTCGGGCAGGCCGTGCTGACCGAGGACCTGGGCGGCGTTGCGGGCGGTGGGCTCGGCAACGGCCTCTCCCTGGCGGTGGGTGATTTTAATCGCGAGGGCGCCGACTTCGGATTCCTGCTGCGGGCCTTGAACTCCGACGCCGCGACGAACATCCTGTCGACCCCGTCGATCATGACCCTCGACAACGAGGAGGCCGAGATCGTCGTGGGACAGAATGTGCCCTTTATCACCGGTCAGTTCACGGACACTGGCGGCAATGCGGCGACCCCGCAAAGCCCCTTTCAGACGATCGAGCGCCAGAACGTTGGATTGACCCTGAAGGTCACGCCTCAGATCAATGAAGGAGGGGCGATCCGACTCGGGCTGGAGGTCGAGAGCTCCTCGTTGAGCGCAAGCGCGGTCAACGCCTCCGACCTCATCACCAACGAACGGTCCATCAACACCAATGTGCTGGTGGAGGATGGTCAGCTCATCGTGCTCGGCGGCCTGATCGACGACACGACCCGGGACAACATTCAGAAGGTCCCGGTGCTCGGTGATATCCCCCTCCTGGGGAACCTGTTTCGGTTTCGCAGCAGTAGCCGGGTCAAACAAAACCTGATGGTGTTCATGCGACCGGTCATCCTCAAGGACGCCGCGACCACCTCGCAGTACTCGCACGAGAAGTACCGCTACATGCGCGAACAACAGCGCCTCGCATCGGAACAGAACCGGGGTCTATTCCAGAACGAGCCACCGGCCGTTTTGCCGGTCCTGGACGAATTCTTGGTCAACGAGTCGCGCGTCACCGACGACTCGGTCACAATCCCGGAGCCCAAATGACGCGGACCGAACTGGAGTTCGAAGATCACCCGCCGGCTGACGAGACAGCCGGCGAGGTCATCCCCGATCGCCCCGCCCAGGTCTCCTACGGCTTCGCCAACCGCTTCGGTGTCCTGGTCACCGGTCGCGACGAGGACGGCCGTCATCGAGTCGCTCATCGTCCGGATCTCGGCCGTGAGGCCCTCCTCGAGCTTCGCCGTTGCCTGGACAGCGGCTTCCGCCTCCAGGCCGTCTCCACCGAGGCCTTCAACGCCCTGCTCTCCGAGCACTATGAGCGGGACTCCAGCGAGGCCATGGAGGCGGTCGAGGACTTCAGCGGGGATAGCAGCCTCAGTGAGGTGGCCGAGCAACTGGCGGAACCCGAAGACCTCCTCGAGGCCGATGATGACGCGCCGATCATCCGCCTGATCAACGCCCTGCTGAGCGAAGCGATCAAGGAAGGGGCCTCGGACATCCACGTCGAGACCTTCGAAAACCGCACGGTCGTGCGCTTCCGGGTCGATGGGATGCTCCGCGAGGTGCTGTCGCCCCCGCGCAGCGTCGCACCGTTTCTGGTATCGCGCATCAAGGTCATGGCCAAGCTCGACATCGCCGAGAAGCGCCTGCCCCAGGACGGCCGCATCTCCCTACGGGTCGCCGGCCGGGCCGTGGACGTTCGGGTCTCGACCCTCCCATCCGGACACGGGGAACGGGTGGTCTTGCGGCTTCTCGACAAGAAGGCGGGGCGGCTCGATCTCGAGCAACTCGGCCTATGCCAACGGGACCGCCATCGCCTGGATGAGCTCATCCACAAACCCAACGGCATCCTCCTCGTCACCGGACCAACGGGCTCCGGCAAGACGACGACGCTGTACGCCGCCTTGACACGGCTCAACGAACGGGTACGGAACATCCTGACCGTCGAGGATCCGATCGAGTACTACCTCGACGGCATCGGCCAAACCCAGGTCAACAGCAAGGTGGACATGACCTTCGCCCGGGGATTACGGGCGATTCTACGCCAGGATCCGGACGTGGTGATGGTGGGTGAGATCCGCGACCTGGAGACCGCCCAGATCGCCGTGCAGGCGAGTCTCACCGGTCACCTGGTGCTCTCAACGCTGCACACCAACAGCGCCGTCGGCGCCATCACGCGTCTTCGCGACATGGGCGTCGAGCCCTTCCTGCTCGCCTCGAGCCTGATCGGGGTCCTCGCTCAACGCCTGGTACGCACGCTGTCCACGGACTGCGTCGAGCCCTACACCCCGGATGCCTCCGAACAGGCCCTGCTCGGGCATCCGGAACCGACTCCCGCGATCTACCGACCGCGCGAGGACGCCCTGTGTAAGGGCCAGGGCTACAAGGGTCGGAGCGGCATCTACGAGCTGGTCCCCATCGACAGTACCATGCGCACCTTGATCCACGACGGGGCCGGGGAACACGCCCTCGAGCAACACGCCCGCACCTTGTGCCCCCCCCTCCGCGAGGATGGGATCCGCCGAGTCCTGGCCGGTGAGACCAGCCTGGAGGAGGTCGTACGGGTCACCCGCGAGGAGTAGGGACGATGAACATACCGATCGAACGGGTCGAGGCCTATCTCTACGCGCTTCAGGATCGGCTGACCACGGCCCTGACTGCCGAAGACGGCGGATCAGGCTTTCGTGAAGACAGCTGGGAACGCCCCGAAGGCGGGGGCGGACGCTCCCGTGTCCTGGAAGACGGCGCGGTGTTCGAGAAGGCGGGGATCAACTTCTCCTCGGTGCGTGGCGAGTCCCTTCCGGCCGCGGCGACCGCCCAGCGTCCCCAGCTCGCCGATCGCCCCTACCGAGCCATGGGCGTCTCCCTGGTCATCCACCCGCACAGTCCGATGGTGCCAACCAGCCATGCCAATGTCCGATTCTTCACGACCGAAACGGACGACGAGACCCCGGTGTGGTGGTTCGGCGGGGGGTTTGATCTCACACCGTATTACCCCTTCCTCGAAGACTGCCGGCATTGGCACGCCACCGCCCGGGCGGCCTGTACCCCCTTCGGTGAAGCGGTCTATCCGCGGTTCAAGGCCTGGTGTGACCGGTATTTCTACCTCAAGCACCGGGACGAACCGCGGGGCATCGGTGGATTATTCTTCGACGATCTCAACGACTGGGACTTCGAGACGAGCTTTGCCTTCCTGCGCGCCGTCGGAGACGCCTTCCTGCCCGCCTATCAGCCCATCGTTCAGGCCCGCCGGGCACACCCCTACGGCGAGCGGGAACGGGCCTTCCAGCTCTACCGACGGGGGCGCTATGTGGAGTTCAACCTGGTCTATGACCGGGGAACCCTCTTCGGCCTCCAGTCCGGGGGACGGACCGAATCCATCCTGATGTCCCTGCCCCCCCTCGTGCGTTGGCGCTACGATTGGCACCCGGAACCGGATAGCTGGGAAGACCGCCTATACCGCGAGTTCCTAACCGCCCGGGATTGGCTCGACTCGGAGGCATGAGCACAGCCGATGGCCGCCTTTGACTACGTCGCCCTCGACAACCGAGGCCGGGAGCGCAAGGGGGTCCTCGAGGGGGATACCCCGCGCCAGGTCCGTTCCCTGCTCCGAGAACGGGGGCTGACCCCGCTGGAAGTCACCACGGCCCATCGGCAGACAGACCGGGATAGCCCTCGTGCGGGGCCGCGAGTCGGGCTCGGCAAGGGGCTAAGCAGCACCGATCTCGCGCTGGTGACCCGACAACTCGCCACCCTCGTCCACTCCGGACTGACCGTCGAGGAGGCCCTGCAGGGTGTCGTTCAGCAGGCGGAGAAGGGGCGCATCAAGGGCATCATCCTGCCGGTGCGCGCCCGGGTCATGGAAGGCCACTCCCTGGCCAAGGCCCTCAAGGACTTCCCGCGGGCCTTCCCCGAGTTGTATCGCGCGACGGTTGGGGCCGGCGAGCAATCCGGCCACCTGGATACGGTCCTGGAGCGTCTGGCGGACTACACCGAGACCCGTCAGCAGATGCGCCAAAAAGTGGGCCTGGCCTTGTTCTACCCGGCCCTTCTGACCCTGATGGCGGTCCTGGTCGTCATCGGGCTGCTCACCTACGTCGTCCCGGAAGTGGTCGAGGTCTTCACCTCCATCGACCAAGAGCTCCCCTGGCTGACGCGGGCCCTGATCGCGACCAGCGATTTCTTCAAGGCCTACGGCCCCTTTGTCCTGATCGGACTCATCGCCGCCTTCGTCACCTTCCTAAGGCTGCTACGCTGGGAACGTTTTCGCGTCACTTACCATCGGCTGCTGTTGCGCATTCCCCTCATCCAACGCCTGGTCCGCGGGGGGAACACGGCCCGCTTCGCGCGGACCCTGAGCATCCTCACCGCCGCCGGCGTTCCCGTGCTCGAGGCCTTTCGGATCGCCGCGGAGGTCATCTCCAACTTGCCTATGCAACGGGCCGTCGAAGAGGCGGCCGTGCGGGTTCGAGAGGGCAGCACGATCAACCGAGCCCTCGGGCGCAGCCAGCTCTTTCCACCGATGACCGTCCAGTTGATCGCCAGCGGCGAATCCTCCGGAAACCTCGAGACCATGTTGGAACGGGCCGCCGAACACCAGGAACGGGAGCTAGAGACGCTCATTGGCGCCATCCTCGCCCTGTTCGAGCCCTTGCTAATCCTGGTAATGGGGGGCATCGTATTGCTTATCGTCATCGCCATCCTACTGCCCATCTTCGAGCTCAATCAGCTCGTCGGGGCCTAAGGGTCAGCGATACCCGACCGCCATGTCCCCTTCGTTATCCTGCCAGCCCTAAGGAGCCGCCCACCATGCGCCTGATCCCCCCCCATGGAGGTCAACTCGTCAACCGTTACGTCTCGAGCGAGGCCGCCGGGGCCCTCGCCGCCGAGGCCCGTGATCTGCCTTCCTGGCATCTGACCCCCCGCCAGCTCTGCGACCTGGAGCTGATCATGAGCGGGGGCTTCTCACCCCTGACCGGGTTCATGAATCGGGCCGATTACACGGCGAGCGTCACCGAGATGCGGCTCGCCGATGGGACCCTCTGGCCAATACCGATCACCCTCGATGTTAGCGAGGCCTTCGCCGAGCAGGCAACCGCCACGGGTCGGATCGGGCTGCGCGATCCCGAAGGGGTACTCCTGGCGGTCATGGAGGTCCACGATCGCTGGGGGGCGGACCCGAGCTGGGAAGCCGAGCAGGTATTCGGGGCCGACGACACCACGCACCCGGGGGTTCATTACCTCCATCATCGGGCCTATCCGGTTCACCTCGGCGGCCCCGTGTTCGGCATCGAACCACCGACGCACTACGATTTCAAACACCTCCGCAACACGCCCCATGAGTTACGCGAGCGCTTCCTCAAACGGGGGTGGACCCGGGTAGTTGCCTTCCAGACCCGCAACCCCATGCATCGGGCCCATCAGGAGTTGACCTTTCGAGCCGCCCAACAGGCCGAGGCCAACCTGCTGATCCACCCGGTAGTCGGCATGACCAAGCCCGGCGACATCGACCACATCACGCGGGTGCGCTGTTACGAACACATCCTCGGCCACTATCCGGAACAGACCTCCATGCTGAGCCTGCTGCCCCTGGCCATGCGCATGGGCGGCCCCCGCGAGGCCTTGTGGCACGCCATCATCCGCAAGAACCACGGCTGCACCCACTTGATCGTCGGCCGCGATCATGCCGGTCCGGGCAAGAACCAAGCCGGCCAAGACTTCTATGGGGCCTACGATGCCCAAGCATTGGTTCAGGCCCACCAGGCGGAGCTCGGTATCGAAATGGTGCCCTTCCAAGAGATGGTCTACGTGCAGGAACGGGTGCAATACGTGCCGGCCGATGAGGTCCAGCCCGACGAGAGGGTCCTCAAGATCTCCGGTACGGAGTTTCGGCGGCGTCTCCGGGAGGGGCTCGACATCCCCCACTGGTTCTCGTATACGGAGGTGGTGCAGGAGCTGCAAAAGGCCTATCCCCCCCGGGAGCGTCAGGGGGTCACCCTATTCTTCACCGGTTTGTCGGGGGCCGGGAAGTCGACCGTCGCCAACGCCCTGCTGGTCAAGCTCCGCGAGATGGGCGGCCGCCCGGTCACTCTGCTGGACGGGGATATCGTGCGCAAGCACTTGTCGAGCGAGCTGGGCTTTTCCCGGGAACACCGCAACATCAACGTCCTGCGCATCGGCTTTGTGGCAAGCGAGATCACCAAGAACGGCGGCATCGCCATCTGCGCGCCCATCGCCCCCTACGCCGAGACCCGCCGCCAGGTCCGCGAGCTGGTCTCCGAGAACGGCGGTTTCCTCGAGATCTATGTCTCAACCCCCCTCGAGGTATGCGAGCAGCGGGATCGCAAGGGCCTGTACGCGAGGGCACGAGCCGGACAAATCGCTGAGTTCACCGGGATCAGCGACCCCTACGAGGCCCCCGAGAACCCGGAGCTGTCACTCAACACCTCCGAGCTTTCACCGGACGAGGCGGCCCAGGCGGTCATCTTAAAGCTCGAGCGGATGGGCTTCATCCGCCGTCATTGAAGGCGGTTCCGCCCCCTGCGGCCCGATTACGATGCACGGCGTCGTAGACGGCGAGGTTCCCCGTCACCATGGTCTCCACGGAGAACGCGCGGGCGATGCGGGCCCGCCCCCCTTGGCCCAGGGCGCGCCGGCGGGCCGGATCCGTGAGCAAGGCAGTCAGCGCATCGGCGAGTTCGGCCGCGGCGCCGGGGGTGACCAACAGGCCGCTCTCCCCGTGGCCGACCGCCTCAGGCAACCCGCCCGCCCGGGTGGCGACCACCGGCAGCCCCTGGGCCTGGGCCTGGAGGACGGCGACCCCCAATCCTTCTCGGCGTGCGGGATGGACAAGCAGATCCAGGCAAGGCAGGATCCGGTCCAGGTCGTCTCGAAACCCCAGGAGATGGACCCGGTCTTGCCAGCCCCGCCGGCGCAGGGTCTCGCGAAGCGAGGCCTCGAGGGGCCCCTGACCGAAGAGCAAGACCTGGGTAGTCGGCACCGCATCGAACACGGTCGCCAAGGCGTCGAATAGGACCTGGTGGCCCTTGCGCTCGATGAGCTGAGCCACCATACCGACCAAGGGACCGCGCGGATGCAGCTGCGGGAAGGCCTGCTGGAACCACGTCGATCGGCAGGCGGGGGGGGCGAGCGGCAGGGGAATCGCACTGCGAACGCACGTGATCCGCGCCGGGTCCACGCCGCTGGCGAGGAGGGCTGCACGTACCCCCTCCGAGATCGCCACCACCCGATCGTAGAGGGGATATTTGACCCACGCCCCGAGCGCCGACTCCCGATGGTCGACCCGTCGCGCTAAGACGCAGGGGAGATCCAGGCTGCGCGCGGCCAGGCCACCCCAGAGATCCGCCCCGCGCCGGCTATGCACGTGGAGAAGATCCGGCTGGAAACGGCGCAGCCGCCCGCGTAGCCGCAGCACAAGACCGATGTCCAACTCCCCGCGGATCGGCAGTTCCGCGACCGGATGATGGCCCTGGGCCGCCTGGACGATCGCGCTGCCCGCGGGGGCGAGGAGGAGGTTCTCGACCCCGCGTTCGGCCAATCCATCCAACAAATAAAGCACCTGTCGCGCCCCGCCGTAGAGATGCCGACCGGTCTCGAGATGGGCGACGCGCAGGCCCGCGGGGCTCATCGAGCCGACCCCAGCCCCGGTGCGATCGGCCCGAGCGGAGTCACCCGAGGGCGACGGGATCGCAAACCGGCCAGTTGGTCTTTTTTCTGCACGGGCCCAAGGGACCCGCGAATCGGCTTGCCCGCTGGGCCGATCCCACTCGCGCCGTCCCGAACCCCGCGCCGCGGTCCCAAACCCCGTCCTTTGCTCATCACATCAGCCATCGAGGATGCTCGTCATGTCGCACCATTATGATCTCATCGCCGTCGGCGGGGGAAGCGGCGGCCTCGCCGTGGTCAAGCAAGCCGCTCGCCATGGGGCCAAGGCCGCCCTGGTCGAGAACGGACGACTTGGCGGCACCTGTGTCAACGTGGGATGCGTCCCGAAGAAGATCATGTGGCACGCCGCTAGCCTCGGACATGCCCTGACCGATGCCACCGACTACGGCCATGACGTGCGCACCAACGGCTTCGACTGGGCGGCCTTGGTCGCCAAGCGCCGCGCCCTCATCGACCGGATCAATCACGCCTACCACAATCACCTGGCCGACAGCGAGGTCGATCTCCTCGAAGGCCGGGCCCGGTTCCTCGATCCCCACCGCATCGAGGTCGGGGGCGAATCCTATTCCGCCGATCACCTGGTCATCGCCACCGGCGGGGAGCCGATCATCCCGGACATCCCGGGAGCGGACCTCGGCATCACCTCCGATGGATTCTTCGAGCTCACCGAGGCCCCGAACCAGGTCGCCGTCGTCGGCTCAGGCTACATCGCCGTTGAACTAGCCGGCGTCCTCAATGCCCTCGGCAGCCAGGTCACGCTTATGTTGCGCGGGCACCATCTCCTGCGTCGATTCGACTCCAGCCTGCGGGAAGCCCTCATGGAGGCCGTGCTGGAAAGCGGCATCGATATCAATAGCCGGACCCAAGCGGAGTCGCTCCGCCGGGAATCGGACGGCACGCTATCCCTGATCTGCGACAGCGGTCGCGTGACCGGCGGACTGGATACCGTCATTTGGGCCGTCGGACGCCGCCCGCGCACGAGCGAGCTGAACCTCGAGGCCACCGGGGTCGAACGGGACGCCGAAGGTTTCGTCCCGACCGATACCTACCAGAACACCAACGTCGCCGGGATCTATGCCCTCGGGGACGTTACCGGGCGTGCCGCCCTAACCCCGGTCGCCATCGCTGCTGGCCGCCGACTGGCGGATCGCCTGTTCGGTGGACAACCGGATCGCCACCTGGACTACCATTTCATCCCTAGCGTCATCTTCAGCCACCCCCCGATCGGTACCGTCGGCCTGACCGAGGAAGAGGCCCGCGCCGAGCATGGTGATGCCATCAAGGTGTATCACACCACATTCACCCCCCTCTACCGCTCCATGACCTCCCACAAGGTGACAACCACCATGAAACTCATCGTGGTCGGCCACCGGGAACACATCCTCGGCTGTCATATCATCGGGGAAGGGGCCGATGAGATGCTGCAGGGCTTTGCGGTGGCCATCCGCATGGGGGCGACGAAACGGGATCTGGACGATACCGTGGCCATCCATCCGACCAGCGCCGAGGAGCTCGTCACCCTGCGCTGAGGCCGGCGGGCGTGTCGGCAACCCCGGCCATCCTAGCTAGCCCGGGGCTCCCCTGATGCCTCCTCCGTCGACGGCAGGACCTCAACCCGGTCGCGCTGGAAGCGCAACCGGGGCGACCCAAAATCCGCGCTCAGCCCGGCCTTGAGCTTCAGCTGGCGCACGAATGCCGAGGTCTCCGGATAGGCCGTGGACACCGCCCGGGCCTGTCGGCTCCGTGGGATCCGCCCAGTCGCCGTGACGGCCGGCTACATCAACCCGGAGCCGGCCGCTGAATTCTTCTCGGCGATGGACGCGATCAATGTGAACCTGAAGGCCTTCACCGAGGACTTCTACCGTCGGCTGACCGGGGCGAGCCTCGCCCCCGTGCTCGAGACGCTACGGTATATCCGGCATGAGACCGATGCCTGGCTCGAATTGACGACCCTGATCATCCCAGGGGCCAACGACACCCCCGAGGAATGGCGCGCCATGGCGGATTGGGTCCGCACCGAGCTCGGACCGGAGGTCCCCGTCCATTTCACCGCATTTCATCCGGACTACAAGCTCCGGGACCGTTCGCCGACCCCGCCGGAGACCCTTGCGCGGGCCCGTCGAATCGCCCGAGCCCAGGGACTCCATCACGTCTACACAGGCAATGTCCGGGATCCGAAAGGGGCAAGTACCTTTTGTCAGGGATGCGGGGCACGCTTGATCGAACGGGATGGATACCGGCTCACGGCCTGGCATCTCACCCCCGCAGGACGTTGCCCTACGTGCGCCACCCCCGGCCCCGGGGTGTTCGAAGCGAACCCCGGGGGCCGACGCGGGCCACTCCCGGCGTGCGCCCCGCGGACCCCGTTGAGTGACACGCGGTTGCGCCGACGCGCGACTTCGCGGGATCCCCCACGCCGTTGTCCCGCGCGTAGTTTATCGCCGCGAAGCGTGCTACAATCGACTTCGAGCAGTCAGGAGTGTGCCGCTCGAAACCCGTATGGGATCGGCCCACTCCGCACCCGTGATTCGGCTGTCGACGCTTGGCTTGTCTTTAACCAGCGACTTCTGTAGCAGGCTCGAGTCCAAGGGAGAACCGATCGCGGGGGCTGCGCGCGCGTCGCCATGAGCGCGACCATTCTGTGTCTTGTGAAGGTAAGGCGTTTCGATGAATATCTATGTGGGTAACCTCCCATTCACGGCTTCGGAAGACGAAGTTCGAGCCACCTTTGAACCCTACGGCCGTGTCGTGTCGGTAAAACTGATCTCGGACCGGGAAACGGGGCGTCCCCGTGGTTTCGGTTTCGTCGAGATGGAAACGGATTCGGAGGGCAACGCCGCCATTGAGGCGTTGAACGGATCCGAGATGGGCGGACGGACGTTGCGTATCAACGAGGCCCGCCCTCGTCCCCCGCGCTCGCAACCCCATCGGGAGTCTAACGGCGGAAGTCGCTGGTAAGTCCCTGAACCCCGGCCCGACCCACGGGCCGGGGTTACTTTGTCTCACCCGGTTTGCCCACTCCAGTCGTCCAAGATTCGCTCCACTGTCGCCAGATCGTGTGCCTCGGCATCACCGCAGAAGCGCTCCACGTCCTGCCCCAGCCCGGGCCGATTCAACCAGATCACCCGTAGACCCGCGTCCCGTGCCCCCGCGATGTCATGATCCAAATGGTCACCAACATGGACCACATGGGCCGGAGGAACCCGGGCAAGATCAGCCGCCTTGCGGAAGATCTCGGGATCCGGCTTGGCCACACCGACGTGCTCCGGGCTCAAAGAGAATGCGAAGTAGGCGCCAAGCCCCAGTCGATAGACATCGGCATTGCCATTGGTCAGGGCGGCCAGCCGATAGCGCCCCACCAGCCGGGCGAGGGTCGGCGCGACGTCGCCATAGGGGGTCACCTGATGACGTGCGGCGAGGAACACGCGCAGAGCGGCCTCTGCCGCGATCTCCGGGTAACCGGCCTGCCGAGCGTGCCAATGCAGGGCCGCGCGCCGAAGGGACGTCACATCATGGGCCAGATCCGGGCGTTCAACCCGGAGTTCGGCGCGTCGCTGGACCAGACCAACTCGGGTGAATTGTTCTGTGATTCGGGGGTAATGGCATTGGAGCCAGGTATACAACGCCTCCTCCGCGGCATCGATAACCCCAGAACAATCCCAAAGGGTATCGTCTAAATCAAACGTCACGAGCGAGATAACCCCTTGCGTCCCATCGCGCCCTCGACCTGGGGCCTCGCCTTCGGCTAGATTATTCATAGAAGGGGACTATGCACGACTTCATGGTTTCCGAATACGGGCCCGCCGACCTCGCCTCGGAGACGGCAGCGCGTGCCGGCACGAGCGAGGCCGCCGCGCCAAGCGATACGAATCCAGCTCCCATTATAGCCCGCTTCGGACCGAACCGTCGCGGTCGGGATTGGATCGTTGGCGATATCCACGGCGAATTCGACCAATTGCGAGCCGCCCTTGAGGGGATCCAATTCGACCCGGCAGGCGACCGGCTGTTCTCGGTGGGCGATTTGATCGATCGGGGCCCGGAATCCCACGAGGCCTTGAGCTGGTTGGAGTCCCCCGGATTCCACGCGCTGCGGGGCAATCATGAAGATATGCTCTTGGGGGCAACACATGACCCCCGCGTGATGCGGTGGTGGTTGGAGGTCAATGGCGGCGATTGGTGGCGTTCGGTCCCCGCCGCCGAACGACCCCGATGGATCGAAGGCCTCGAACAGCTCCCTTGGGCCATCGAGGTGAATACCGGGAACCACCGCATCGGCCTGGTACACGCGGATATTCCCGGGGGGTTGAGCTGGGATGCCTTCTGCGAGGCCCTCGAGCGGGGGGATGAGGCCGTGCGCAACCACGCCCTCTGGAGCCGCACCCGGGCCCAGGGACTCGAATCCCGATCCGTGCCGGGGGTCGATCGCATTTACTGCGGGCATACTCCATTTCCACAACCACGCACCATCGGCAATGTCGTTTTCCTGGACACTGGCGCCTGTTATGGGGGCCGGCTGACCCTCCACCCCTTGCGGGCCTGACCGGGACCGGGTTCGGGGCCGCAACCAGCGACGCGGAGAGCGCCCATGAGCGAGCCTCAGCAGCGGCCTTTCGACTTCGATGCTTGGCGGGAATTGGCGGCCTCGGATCCCGAGGCCTTCGAGCGGGAACGCCAAGCTGTCCTAACCCACGCGATCGAACGGGCACCCGCTGCGAGTCGCTCCCGTCTGCGGGCGCTGCAATGGCGGATCGACATGGAACGCCGCCGCTACCGTGACCCACTCGTCGGCTGCCAACGACTGTTCACGATGATGTGGGAGGCGGTCTACCACCAGGGGGCGATCGCGACCACGGGCGGGCGGGACCCACAGCGCCAAGCGCGCATCTTGCCCTTCCGTCGTCCCGCGCGACCCTCGATGCACCGCCAGCCCTGAGACCGTGTCCGGCCCGATGGATGCCCCACCGACGCCCCCCGGGCTTTATAAGGCGGTCGATCAGCTGGCGAGCGTTCTGGGCGGCCCCCCCACCGAACCCGCCTCAGCCCTGGCCGAGGCGGTTGAGGCCCATCGGGGCCGCTATGCCGATTGGTTGGGCAAACGCGGTCTGGCCGAGGACGAACTGCCCACGGCCGTGCGCCACCGGCTGGGCTGGCTAAGGCTGTTCGCAGCCCCGGAGTGGGTTCAGTGCTATCGGGACAGCGTCGCTCGATTGCGCGCTGCCCTGCGCACCCACGGGCTGATCATCCTCCAGGACCGACCGCTGCGCTTCCAACCACAGAGGCCGCTCTTCCGCGGGACCCAGCGGGGTCGGCGCCTGGATGGCTTAGGCCTCAAGACCCCGATCCTGGCCTTCACGGCCGTCGAGTGGCGCGCCCTTGCCGGGCTGGTGGCCGGTGAACGGGCTCAGCGACCGACCGTTGTGCAGGCCCTACAAGGCCCCGCATGCCAGTCCCTGCACACCCGACTGCTCGGCCCGGCACCCGATCGCACCGCAGCCCGGGGTCAGGTCTATGACCTCGGTCGACTCTTCGATCGGCTCAACCACGAGTACTTCGCGGGTCGCATGACGCGCCCCGGGCTCGCCTGGAGTCGCCACGGGGGACGCCGGCAGGTGGGTTCCTATGACCCGATCGAGGATCGCGTGCAGATTAGCCGGCGACTGGATGCCCCCGACGTGCCCGTCTACGTCCCGAGCTTCGTGCTCTACCACGAGCTGCTACACAAGTGGCATGGTATCGAGTGGTCCGGCCCCCGAGGCCGCGTGCACACGGCCGCCTTCCGCGCCGACGAACGCCGTTTTCCCGCGCACCGGGCCGCGGAACGCTACCTTGCGCGCCTCGCGCGGTCACGATGAAGGCGGCGGTCGCCGGGGTTATCCTCGCGGGCGGCCGAGGGCAGCGGCTCGACGGCCAGGACAAGGGCTTGGTCCCGTTCCGAGCGCGTCCCTTGATCGCCCATGGACTCGATCGCTTGGCCCCGCAGGTCGATCGGCTGATGCTGAGCGTCAATCGCCACGCCGGGGCCTATGCAGGCTTTGGGTATCCGCTGATCTGGGACGAACCCCTCACGTTTGCCGGGCCCCTCGCCGGGATCGCGGCGGCCCTTGATGCCTCGCGTGCGCCCTGGCTCGCCACCATCCCCTGCGATACGCCCTTCATCCCGACCGACTTGGTCGCCCGGCTCCTCGACGCGTGCCATCGAACCGGGGCCCGAGCCGCGGTCGCCGCGGGGGACGATGGACGGCTACATTATGGCTGCCTGGTTGTACATCGCGATCGGCACGCCTCGATCCAGGAGGCGTTGACCACGGGCCCGCGCGCCCTGCGGGATCGGGTGCGTGCCTGGGACGCCCAGGTTGTAAGCTTTCCAAATCCTCCGGGGGCGTTCCGCAACCTCAATACCTGGGCCGATCTCGAGGCCGCCGAACGGGGTCTGTGAGTCCATCTGTGGGCCCGATGGCGTGTCAGGCGTATCGGCCCGCCGCGAAATCCAGCATGCGTTGAACCGACTGGGCCGCCCGGGCGCGCACCCCCTCCTCGATCACGATCTCGTCCTGACCCGCCACCAGACAGGCATGCAGGTTGTCGAGGGTATTCATCGCCATCCACGGGCAATGGGCACAGCTCCGACAGGTTGCCCCGGCGCCCGCCGTCGGGGCCTCCCAGAAGGTCTTGTCCGGGGCGACCTGGCGCATTCGGTGGAGGATGCCGTTGTCGGTGGCGACGATGAAGGTGTCGGCCGCGCGCGTCGCCGCTGCCTCGATCAGCTGGGTCGTGGAACCGACGACGTCGGCTTGCGCGATCACCTCCGCCGGGGATTCGGGGTGGACGAGGACACACGCCTCGGGGTGGGCGGCCCGCATCTCGGCCAAGGCCTCGGCCTTGAAGGCCTCATGAACGATGCAAGATCCCGGCCACAGGACCAAATCGGCCCCGGTCTGCTCGCGGAGGTAGGCCCCGAGGTAACGATCCGGGGCCCACAGCAAGGGCTCGCCCCGGCCGTGGAGGTAGCGCACCACCCGCGGGGCGATGCTGGAGGTCACGACCCAGTCCGCCTCGGCCTTGACGGCCGCGCTGGTATTGGCATAGACCAGGGCGGTACGGCCGGGATAGGCCGCCCGAAAGGCCCGGAACGCCTCAGCCGGACACCCTTCGTCCAACGAGCACGTCGCCCCCCGATCCGGCACGAGGACCCGTTTCTCGGGGTTCAGGATCTTGGCCGTCTCCCCCATAAAACGCACCCCGACCACAACCAGGGTCGTCGCCTCCACTCGGGTCCCGAAGCGAGCCATCTCGAGGGAGTCCCCCACGAACCCCCCGGTCGCCTCCGCGAGGTCTTGAATGACGCCCTCGGTATAGTAGTGGGCGATGATAACCGCATCCTCGGCATGCAACCGCGCACGCACGGCCTCATGGGTCGGCGCGCTCGTGGGCTCGGCATCGGTTGCGACCGGTGCAACCGGCGCAGGGGAAGCAATGGATGGCATGACAACCTCTTCGAAGACCGTCGCCGGGAACGATATATCACCGTTGGACGTCTGAACGCTGCAAAGTTTCACAGGACCGGGGGATGCGTCGATACCGTCGCGAACCGTCCGAATCCTGGCTTTATTTTTCGCGGACCACTTGCTACATTGCCATCGCTTACCCGTAACCACCAAACGGAGCCGAAACGAATGAACCAACGACGCCGAACCTTTCTCAAGGGGACGTTTGCCGCGGGCACCGTCGGGGTGGCCGTTG
>CAYFWJ010000006.1:46692-51861 GCA_964346755.1 uncultured Ectothiorhodospiraceae bacterium | reverse complement strand
CCGCCCGATCCGGAAGCGATCGTACACCGTCTTCCAAGGGCCCAATCGTTCTGGCCGATCACGCCACGTGGCGCCAGTACACAGAATCCAGGAAATACCCTTGAGCATCTGGCGATCATCACGCCGGGGGCGGCCCATGCGCTCGGGTTTCGTTACGATTTCTTTGACCCGCTCCCACTCTGAGTCGGCAAGCTCGTACCGCCCCACTATGAGTCCTCCTGTGCCGATTAATCGACCTGCAATCGTAGCAAAATCACTTTTCAGACAAAACTTAGTCTTCAGCGCAGGGATAAAAGCGTCGTTGCTCGGTGAGACGATCGAATTCACATTTAACAGCACCAATCCCGCCTTAACTGGATGTCCGCCAATTTGTTCAGCGGGTCCATCGGTACACACCATAACAAAAACTGTTACGGTTAATTCGGACCCGAACGATACGGGAGACCAGGTCGAAATACCCGACCTTAATAGCGGGGTTTTTTGTCAGCGGACATCGACGGCAATATCCTGACGGTAACCTGTTTTAGAGATTCCAATTCGGGTATTAATCCGCTCAGCCCGGAATCCGGATTTATGGCAGTAGACACGACCCCAGGTAACGGGCCGACAGTCGTGACGGTTCAAGTTTTTGAAACAGAAACCACCTGGGAGAAATATGGGGGAACTCCGGAATTCACCGACACGATTAAACCGGCAATCAAACAAATCATTGACCTGACCCCGAGGCACGGCCTCGCACCGAGCCCCCTTGGCCTGGTGGGGATCACACCAAGGGCTCCACCCGCAGCCCGCCGCTGGCATCCCCCCAGTGGCGTGTGAGCCAGGCCCCGGCCGGTTCGAGGGCCGCTTCGATCCGCCACGGCGGGTTGAGGAGGAGCAGACCGGAGCCGGCCAAGCGATGGTCCGTACGCGGTGCGTGCATCCGCCATTCGAGGGCTAGCAGGCGCTCGGGGGCGAGGCGCGTGAGGCGACGCTTGAGTTGGGGGGCGTCGAACCCCGGATGAAGGGGATACCAGAGGAGATAGACGCCGGTGGGCCAGCGCCGCCAGGCGTTGCGCATGCCGTCCACCAGGGCCGCCGCCTCGTCGCGCCGCTCGTAGGCGGGATCGCAAAGCACGGCACCCCGGCGTTCCGGGGGCGGCAACACGGCGTTCAGGAGCGCATAGCCGCAATCGCCGCGGACCCTCACCCGCCGGTCGCCGCGCATCGCCGTCCGGAGTGTCTCCCGATCCCGGGGATGGCGCTCATTGACCAACAGCCGATCGGCCTCGCGCAGACAGGCCTGGGCCAGCCGGGGCGAGCCCGGGTAGACCCGCAGCTCGGTCGCATTCTCCGACTCGGCTTCCCGGATGCGGTCGATCAGGGTTCGGATGGCCGCGGGGGCCTCGCCGTCGACCTCCGCCCACAGGGCCAGGATGCCGCGGCGGTACTCCCGCCGCTGCTGCATCATGGCTTCGGTCACGGGATAGCGACCCGCCCCCGCATGGGTATCAATCAACCGGATGGGTTTGGGTTTCGCCTGCAGGTGCTCGATGACCTGGATATAGACCAGGTGCTTGAAGACATCGGCGGGGTTACCGGCATGATAGGCGTGGCGGTAGCTGAGCATGGGCGAAGGTCCCAGTGGATTGGAATACCGGAGTTGCTGCGGCCCGGTCGAGGGTCATGGGGCGATTGGGCCTCGGGAACCAGACGCCCCGTGGCGGCGCAACTCGTCGGGCGGTGCGTTGTCTTTAGAATCGGTTCGACAAATCCTCGACATTTCCGTAACGGCTGTCGATCTGCCCCAATCCGAGGCCGAGCATGCTCCAACTCTATCTGCTTCTAACCGCCGGTGCCTTGGGCGCCATGATCTTTTTCGCGGCGATCGTTGCCCCGGCGGCGTTCCGCGTCCTCGCGCCGGATGCCGCGGGCCGCTTGATGCGCCATCTCTTCCCCCTCTACTACCTGGCCTTCGCCGGGGTCACTGGCCTCGCCGCCGCCCTGGCCGTCGCCCGCGGGGATGGGATCATGGCGGGCGCGTTGTTCGCCGTGGCCCTCGGCTTTGTCTTTGCCCGACAGATCATGGTGCCACGCATCAATGCCCTGCGGGACGCCGGTCAGGCGGGGGACACCGCCGCGGCCCGCGGGTTCGAACGGTGGCATCGCGGAAGCGTGGTCCTGAACCTGGCGCAGATGGGGGTCCTGCTCGTCGCCGTACTGTACCCCCTATGAGTGCATCGATCCGCGAGGCCATTCCGGCGCCCTGGCGGATGCGCTGCCGCATCCTCACCGACCGCCCGGCCCCAGGCACCGGCGGCTACGTGCTCTATTGGATGCACCACGCGATGCGGGGGCACGATAACCCGGCGCTGGATGTCGCGCGCCTCCTCGCC
Organism: uncultured Ectothiorhodospiraceae bacterium; assembly: GCA_964346755.1. Lineage (GTDB taxonomy): Bacteria > Pseudomonadota > Gammaproteobacteria > CAYFWJ01 > CAYFWJ01 > CAYFWJ01. The sequence goes on along the minus strand of CAYFWJ010000006.1, from coordinate 49,486 downwards.
GTGGCCTATGACCGCCCCCTGCTGGTCTACCAAGGATTGGCCGGCGCCCATCCCTATAACAGCGACCGCCATTGGTGGTTCATCCTTCAGGGCGCGCGGGAGGTCGCCGCGGAGCTCGCCGCAGCGGGGGTGCGCTATGCCTTCCACGGGCCAACGGATCCGGCGCATCCGAGCCCCATGCCGGATCTCGCCGCAGAGGCCGAAGGGGTCGTCGTCGAGGACTACCCCGCACCGCCGTTTCCCCAGTGGACGAGGCGGCTGGCGGCGCGGGCGAAGGGACCGGTGGTGGCCGTCGACGCCCAGTGTCTGGTGCCGGTGGGCGCCTCGCGGCAGGCCCCGACCCGGGCCTTCGCCTTTCGCGACCGATTCGCGACGGAACGGGCCGAGGCCCTCGATCACCCCCTGCCGTCGGTTCCGGTCGAGCCTGCGCCGTATGCCGGGGCGCTCCCCTTCACCCCGGTGGACTGGGGGGACTTCGACATCGCGGCCCATTGCGCCGCCGCCCGTATCGACCACGCCGTGGGCCCCGTGGCGGCCAATCCCGGCGGGGGGCGTGCCGGCTATCGGCGCTGGGCGCGATTTCAGGCGCAAGGCCTGGACGGCTACGCCGATGCGCGCAACGATGCCGCGCTCGCCTGGCCTCGCGGGGTCAGCCGATTATCCCCCTACCTGCACTACGGCCAGGTCAGCCCGTTTCGCATCGCCCGCGAGGCCCACGCCCGGGGCGGAAAAGGGGCCGAGAAGTTTCTCGATGAGCTCCTGGTTTGGCGGGAACTCGCGTATCACTACGTCCATCACCTCGGGGACACCGTCCAGGGGCTCGAGGCCTTGCCGCACTGGGCCCAGGAGACCCTGGCGCAACATGCCGAGGATCCCCGACCCCGATTGCTGAGTTGGGAGGCACTCAGCCGGGGCCTGAGTGGGTCCCCGTTGTGGGATGCGGCGCAACGGAGCCTGCTCCGCCACGGAGAGCTCCACAACAACCTGCGGATGACCTGGGGCAAGGCCCTGGTCTCCTGGTCGCCGGATCCGGCAACCGCCCTGGAGCGGCTCTACGATCTGAATCATCGCTGGGCCGTCGATGGCAGCGATCCCAATTCCTATGCCGGCCTGCTGTGGTGTCTGGGCGGGCTGGATCGGCCCTTCGCGCCGGAACAACCCATCCTCGGGCGCGTCCGCGGCCGAGCGATCGATCACCACGCCCGCCGACTCGATCGCGCGGCCTTCGAGGCTCGGACCGCCCCAGCCCCGCGCTGGACGATCGCGGTCGTCGGGGGCGGCTTGAGCGGCCTGATGGCCGCCCGCTGTCTCCAGGATCAGGGTCATGCGGTGACCGTGATCGACAAGGGCCGCCGGGTCGGCGGACGCTGTAATCATCGGGCCCGGGATGGGGCGGATTTCGATCACGGGGCCCAGTATTTCACGGTCCGCGACCCGCGTCTTGCCCCGTATCTGGCGAGTTGGCAAGACGACGGCGTGGTCGCCCGATGGTCGGGCCGCATCGCCGTGGCCGATGGGGGTCAGATCGCGCCGAAGGATCGGAACCCGGATCGCTATGTCGGGACCCCGCACATGGCGGAACTGCCCCGCCACTTGGCCCGGGATTTGACCGTCTACACGGCTCGGACGGTCACGGCCCTGGAGCCGGCGGGGCCCGATGCCTCGGCAATGGCGCCGCCCTGGCGCCTCGCGGTCGACTCCGCGGACCCCACGCGGGCACCCGTCCCAAGTGCGACCTACGATGCCGTGCTGTTGGCCTTACCGGCGCCCCAGTGCACCCCCTTCGCCCCCGAGGCCTTGCAGGCGGAGCTGGCGGCTATCACGATGCGGCCCTGCCTGACGGTGATGGTGCGCTTCCCGGTGGCCTTACCGATCCCCGCCGATGGCCTGTTCGTGGAGCATCCTGTCCTCGCCTGGGCCGCCCGTAACGCCAGCAAGCCGGGCCGCCCCCCCGCCGAGGCCTGGGTACTTCACGGCACCGCCACCTGGTCCGCCGAGCACGCGGATGCCCCCGAGGCGTTCGTCCAGTCGGCCTTGCTCACGGCCTTCTTCGAGGCCACCGGGGTGAGGCCTCAAGAGCCGAGCGATGGGACCATCCATCGCTGGCGGTACAGCCGGCCCGCCGCCGAGCACGACCACGGGGCCCTGTGGGATGCGGCCAGCCGGATCGGGGCCTGTGGCGATTGGTGTCTCGGAGGTCGGATCGAGGGGGCGCTGTTGAGTGGGATGGCCGCCGCAGGGCGCATTCAGGCCACAGCGGTCGACTCGGTGGCCAACCCATGAGCGGGGCCACCGAGGCATCCGTCAAGATCTGCCGCGTTTGCGGCCGAACGATCGAATGGCGACGGAAATGGGCCAAGGATTGGGCGTCGGTGCGGTATTGCTCCCAGGCCTGCCGTGGCCGTGGCCTGCGGGACTCGGATCGGCAACTCGAGGCGCTCATCCGGGAGCAGCTCGCGGCCCGGGCCCGCGGCGCGACGATCTGCCCGAGCGAGGTGGCCCGGGCCTATGCCCCGGGGGCCTGGCGGGATTGGATGGAGGCGGTACGTTGCGCGGCCCGCCGCCTGGCGGCCGAGGGCACGATCGAGATCACGCAACAGGGGCGTCGGATCGACCCGGACCACGCGAAAGGCCCGATCCGGTTGCGCCAATCGAGGTGATCCCGGCCGATCCGAGGGACGCGCCCGACACGCCGGGCGAGGGATTCCAGGGGATGGCGAGCCGGCGGGGGCTCCACCGGAACCGGCCCGCAGGCGGTGGACTCGGACCTGGAACGCGGGTTCGGTCGACCGAC
>CAYFWJ010000006.1:32513-46592 GCA_964346755.1 uncultured Ectothiorhodospiraceae bacterium | reverse complement strand
GCAGGCGGTGGACTCGGACCTGGAACGCGGGTTCGGTCGACCGACTGCACCGGGGAGCCGGTGTGCGATGCGACGTCAAACGCGGCCCATCGGGATCCCAACCGTTCCCGCGATTCGGACCGCGGACCCCGACGACCGGGCCATGACCCCTTTCATCCCGCGGCGGGTCGACGCGGGCCAATCGTACGTCGTGGCTCGGCCCCGACGATTCCGCTAGTTGCCGGTCCTGGATACCCTCGCCGAGCGTTCGCGGGCCATGAGCCCCGCTTTCGCGGGCTGGCCATCCACCCGCATTGGGACGGGGGGTCGTACCGTTCCGGGCCGAGGTGCCGCACAGCCGGTCCATCGCATCGGCGGGGCGTTCAACCGCCTCCCGTGGACGGTCGTCGGCTTCGACCTGGCGTGGGGTCGGTGACGAGGCGGCACCGCATCCAAGATGGGTGACCGCGTCGAAGGCGAGGATTGCCCCCGGTTAGTCGCCATCCATTACCCCGGGGTTGAGAATACCCGATGGGTCGAAGGCGGCCTTGAGGCGACGATGCAGGGTTGCAAGGGCGGGATTCAGCGGATGGAAGACCGGAATGGGTTCATCGATCTCGGGCCCCCCGCCGTAGTAGGTCGCGTGTCCCCCGAATCCGGCGACGGTCTCCCGCACGGTCACTGCCGGTTCGTTGGTGCGGATCCAGCGCTGGCCCCCGCCCCAGTCGATGACTGCGCCGGCGGCCTCGAGCCGAGGGATCGGTGGGGTCGTGGCGGGGACGGCCAGGCGCCATAGGGCGCCTTCCCCGGTCTGAAAGAAGGGCAGATCGAGCTCCCGCAGCCCCGACCACAGGGTATCGGCCTCCGCCTCGGATAACGGCGTCCCGCCGATGGCCTCCGCGGCGGCGGCAATCCCTTGGCGGGTGCCCGCCAAGCGGACATACGACCGTCCGTCGAGGTGAGCCGCCCCCGCCAGGGGCCAGGGATGTCCCATCCAGTCGGCAAAGCGCTCGAGGGCGAGCTCGGGTGGCATCCCTTGGGCCAGGGTCAGTTCCGCCTCGGGACGGGGGAGCACCTTCAACGAGATCTCGGTCAGCACGCCGAGCGTGCCGAAGGCGCCGGCCATGAGTCGAGACACGTCGTAGCCGGCGACGTTTTTCATGACCTCGCCGCCGAACTGCAGGGCCTCCCCTTGACCGTTGATCAACCCCACGCCGAGCACGAAGTCCCGAGCCGCCCCGAGGAAGGGCCGACGGGGCCCGGAGAGACCACTGGCGATCGCCCCACCCAGGGTCGCCTCGGGGCCCCAGTGGGGCGGTTCGAAGGGCAGCATCTGGCCGTAGCCGGCGAGGGCCGTCTCGAGCTCACGCAACGGGGTCCCGCTGCGCGCCGTCACCGTCAACTCCGTTGGCTGATAATTGACGATCCCACGATGGGCGGACGTCGCCAGGATCTCTGTGGCCGTCGTGCGCACCAGGCGCGCTTTGGTGTCTCCCCCGATGAGCCGGAGGGGGCGGCCCGTTGCGGCCGCCTCGCTGATGACCGCCTGCAGCCGTTGCCGATCGTCGTTGGATTCCATGGGCTTCCCGGACCTTCCCTAAAAACGCGGCAGATCCGAATGGGGGAGTTGGCCCCCATGCACGTGCATACCGCCGAGCTCGGCGCATCGGGTCAGCGTCGGTACGGCCTTGTCGGGGTTGAGCAAACCGGCCGGATCGAACGCCCGTTTCACGGCATGGAATTGCGCCAATTCGGCGCTACCGAACTGCACGCACATCTGATCGAGCTTCTCGTGGCCCACCCCGTGTTCCCCGGTGATGGTGCCGCCCACCTCAACGCAGAGCTCTAGGATGGCGCCTCCAAAGGCCTCGGCCCGGGCGAGCTGGTCCGGTTGATTGGCATCGTAGAGGATGAGGGGATGCAGGTTGCCGTCGCCTGCATGGAAGACATTTGCGACACCCAGGCCATAGGTATCCGACAGCGCCTGGATGCGGCGGAGGACCTCGGCTAGGCGGCGCCGCGGGATGGTGCCGTCCATGCAGTAGTAGTCCGGGGCGATCCGGCCCATCGCCGGGAAGGCGGCCTTGCGCCCCTTCCAAAAGCGATCACGGGCCGAGCGATCCTCGGCGACGCGGACCTCATAGGCGCCGCAGGATTCGAACAAGGCCTCGACGGCGGCCACCTGATCCGCGACCTCACCCTCGGAGCCGTCGAGTTCGCAGAGCAGGATGGCGGCGGCGTCGGTCGGGTAGCCAGCACCCACGAAGTCTTCCGCGGCCCGGATCGCCGGGTTGTCCATCATCTCCAGGCCGGCCGGGATGATGCCGCGGCCGATGACATCGGCGACGGCGTCGCCGGCCCGGTCCACGTCACCGAAGGCGGCGAGCAGCACGCGGGTCGCCTCGGGCCGGGGGTTGAGCTTGAGCACCACCTCGACCACGACCCCCAATAGCCCCTCCGACCCGGTCATCAGTGCGAGCAGGTCGTAGCCGGGGCTATCCGGTGCCGTCCCGCCGACCGTGATCCGTTCCCCCTCGAGGGTCAGGAAGGTGATCTCGAGGACATTATGGACCGTCAGGCCATATTTCAGGCAATGCACCCCACCGGAATTCTCGGCGACATTGCCCCCGATGCTGCAGGCGATCTGAGAGGAGGGATCGGGGGCATAATAGAGCCCGTAGGGCGCGGCGGCCTCGGACACCGCCAGATTGCGCACCCCGGGTTGGACGCGGGCTGTGCGGGCCCGGGGATCGATGGCGAGGATGCGGTTGAGCCGGGCGAGGCTCAGAAGCACCCCGTCTTCGATCGGGAGGGCCCCGCCGGAGAGCCCGGTCCCGGCCCCACGGGCGACAACGCGTACCCCGTTCGCATGACAGACCGCGAGTGCCTGCTGCACCTCTTCCACGGTGCGCGGCAGGACGACGACCAGCGGTAGGCGACGATAGGCGGACAGCCCGTCACATTCATAGGGCCGGACGTCTTCCTCGGCATACAGGACCGCATCCTCGGGCAGGAAGCGCCGGAAGGCCTTGCGCAGGGAACGCTGCAGGGAATGACGCGTCGGCGGCGCGGGCTCCGTGTTTGCGGCGGCGGTCTTGAGGACCCGGGTCATGACAGACATCGCAAGCTCTCCGGGAGAAGGGGATCGCTATCCAGCGTCCCCGGGGGACGGTCGGTTGCCGATTCCACGATTCCATCGGGGTGCGCTCGGGCGAGAGGCGCGGATCGATCCGAATCCCGCATCCGCCTCCCGTGCCTTCCCGAACGTATAACGCAACCGCCTCCGGATGGGATTCGGCGCGAAGGCACGGCTCGCCCGTGCTGTGTTACATTACGAAGCCTTCTCATTCCAATGCAAACCCAGAGTGAGTGAGGATATGCCACCATCGTTCCATCCGACCCCCCGTACGCTGATGGGTCCAGGACCTTCGGACGTCCATCCCCGGGTGCTCGAGGCCCTCGGCCGACCCACGATCGGCCATCTGGATCCGGAGTTCATCGACCTCATGGAGTCCATCAAGGGACTCCTCCAATATGCCTTTCAGACCCAGAATGCGCTGACCCTTCCCGTCTCGGCACCGGGCTCTGCGGGCATGGAGATCTGCTTTGTCAATCTGGTCGAACCCGGTGATACAGTCGTCGTCTGCCGCAATGGGGTGTTCGGCGAGCGAATGCGTGAGAACGTGGTCCGCTGCGGGGCAACCCCCATCCTGGTCGACACCCCCTGGGGCCAACCGGTCGATCTCGAGGCGGTCGAGACCACCCTGAAGGCCCATCCGGAGGCCAAGGTCCTCGCCTTCGTGCACGCCGAGACCTCCACCGGAGCGCAATCCGACGGCGCCGCCCTCGGCGCCTTGGCCCGGCGCTACGACTGTTTATCGATTATGGATACGGTGACCTCGCTTGCGGGCACCCCGGTTCGGATCGACGACTGGCAGATCGATGCCGCCTACAGCGGGACGCAGAAATGCTTGTCCTGCACCCCGGGGCTGAGTCCGGTCACCTTCAGCGAGCGCGCCGTCGAGGCGATCAAACAGCGCCAGCATCCGGTCCAGAGTTGGTTCCTGGATCTCAACCTCGTAATGGGCTACTGGGGTTCGGGCAACAAGCGCGCCTACCACCACACCGCCCCGATCAATGCCCTGTATGGCCTCCACGAGGCCCTCGTGATGCTCCATGAAGCGGGGTTGGAGCCGACGTGGGAGCGGCATCGACAACAACACGAGCGTTTAAAGGCTGGGCTCGCCGAGCTCGGCCTGGATCTCGTGGTTCCTGAGGCGGCGCGGCTTCCCCAACTGAACAGTGTGTGGGTCCCCTCGGGGATCGATGAGGCGAATGTCCGGCGCCGGTTGCTCGACGAGTTCAACCTCGAGATCGGAGCGGGGCTCGGGGAATTCGCCGGACGGGTCTGGCGGATCGGTTTGATGGGCTACTCGGCCCGTCGCGAGAATGTTCAACTCTGCCTGAGCGCCCTTGGCGAGCTGATGCGCTAGAAGGATCCACGATCGCCAGGCGCCCTGGAAGGCGCGTGGCTGAGGGGCCGTGACTCGCCTGGATTCGATCAGCCGTCAGGCGCCCGGAACCACCTCGAAGCCCTCGAACTGGGGCGGCCCGCGATAGAGATCCCGGTGTTGACCGGCCTCGGCGTGGGCCTGTCGAAAGTGTTCCGAGCGTGTCCAGGCCTCGAAGGCCTCCCGGTTCTCCCATCGGGTATGCGAGGCATAGAGCGTCGCCTCGTCCGTCTCGGGGCCGCGTAGCAAGGCAAAATCGATAAAGCCTGGGACCTCGTCGAGGCGCGTCTGGCGGTTCTGCCAAACGGCCTCGAAGTCAGCCTCTCGGCCTTTGACGATCTGAAAGCGGTTCATCGCGATAAACATGGAGCCATCTCCTGCCGCGGCAATACGGGGTGGATGAGGCGTCGGGGTCGGACCCGCGAACGCCATGCATCACGATTTTGTCATTCCATCCAAGGACAATAACCCGGGATGTTCGGTTCGGGGTGCCTGGATGCGGCGCCTCGAAGCCGACGCCGCCATCCCCCTCCATCCCATGGCACGGTGGAGTTGACCGACGGGGGGCGTCGTTCCCCGTTCGAACCCATCGCCCGATTCCCCTGCGCCTGCGAGACTGCCTGGTTATGAGTCGCTTCCGATCCCTACGTCTCGGGTTGCTTATCGTCGGTCTCACGATCCTCGGCCTGAGCGCCTGCGACAACGATAACGATTCGGATCCCGCGCAAGCCGATGCGGCGCCGCCCAACGGCGACGACGGTACCGACGGGGACGACGACCCCGACGGGGATAATGGCACCGACGACTCGGACAACGAGACGATCACCCTGTCCGGCACCCTGACGGCCCCCCCGGGGATCCGGACCGACGGCGATGTCAACGCCCCTCAAGCGCCGGTCGTATCCAACGACACCCCGGATCAGGCACAGGGGCTCATCGTCCCGGTCACGCTCGGCGGCTACGTGAACCGTCCCGGGGCCGGCCCCCCCGGACGCTCCCAACAATCCGGGGACCGCTCCGATTTCTTCCGTGCCGAACTCGCTTCGGGCCAGACCCTACAACTCTTTATGGAAGCTCGGGCCGGGCTGATATTCGGGAGTCGACTCGAGCTGGTGCTGTATGATGCGGAGGGCGTGCTATTGGACAGTACCGCCGGCACCTCGAAGACCAAGACCCTGACCGCACCCGATGATGGCCAATTCGTGATCGAGGTTCGGGCAGCGCGTGGCGCCTCGAACTACCTCTTGAGCGTTGGCCAATCCTTGAATGGGGAGGCTCCGGCCGGACTCCGCCTGAACGCCGACTTCGTACCGAACGAGCTCATTGTCCGGCCTGCGCCACGGCGATCCGCGCAGACCGCCCCGGCGATGGAGACGCGCAACCAGCGGTGGCGGCTTGCGGGCCGCGCGGCCCGAGGCGGTCCCACGTCGCATCCGGAGGGCCATCTCGGCCACGCCCTCCGAGGCGCCGATCCGGACCTGCAAGCCCGCTGGCGAACCCTACAGCGGCTTATGGAACTACGACGCCGGGACGACATCCGCGCGGCCGCCCCCAATTACCGCCGTTATCCCCAAGCCCGGCCCGACGACCCCTTCTTCGACGCCCAGTGGCACTACGAGATGATCCGCCTCCCGGCAGCCTGGGACATCACCCAGGGCGGGCCCGACTCGGTGGTGGCCGTGGTCGATACGGGGGTGCTCGACGAACACCCGGATCTCGAGGGCAAACTGCTCTCGGGGTACGACTTCGTGAGCGATCGCAACAACAGCGGCGATGGGGATGGCATCGACCCCGATCCCTCCGATCCCGGCGATGCCCAGGACAGTTTCCACGGGACCCACGTGAGCGGGACGATCGCCGCCGCCACGAACAACGGCCAGGGTGTCGCTGGCGCGGGGTGGGGGATCCGCGTCCTGCCCATGCGGGCCCTCGGCATCAATGGCGGGACCGATTTCGACATCGAGCAGGCGATTCGCTATGCCGTGGGGCTGGCGAACGACTCCGGGGCGGTGGCGGCACAAACCGCTGATGTCATCAATCTGAGCCTCGGTGGCCCGGAATCGTCGCCCACCAACGAGGCCTTCTTCGAAGACGTCCGAGACGAAGGCGTGTTCGTCGTTGCCGCGGCGGGGAACCAGGGGACACAGCAAGCGACGTTTCCCGCCGCCTACGACAGCGTGCTATCCGTTAGCGCCGTGGATCTGCAGCAGGAAGCCGCGTTCTACAGCAACTTCGGTCCGAGCATCGACCTCGCCGCCCCCGGCGGGGATCTGCGCACGGATCGCAACGGCGATGGCGTTCCGGACGGGGTCTTGAGCACCCTCGGTCAACCGAATGGGGATGCGATCGAACCCGTCTACGTCAATTATCAAGGGACCTCGATGGCCGTCCCCCATGTCGCTGCGGTGCTCGGTCTGATGCGGGGCATCGATCCGGACCTGACGCCGGCGGCCTTCGAGGACCTCCTCGCCGCCGGGGCAATCACCCAGGATCTCGGCGATCCGGGCCGCGACGACCGTTTCGGGCACGGCCTCATCGACGCCCGACTGGCCCTGGAGGCCGTGACGGAGGGGCCCATCCAGGAACCCGACCCGGAGATCCTGGCGGTACCCGCCGCGCTCAACTTCGGCGCCTCGTTGACCCGGGCCCAGCTACGCCTGGAGAACGGCGGCGGCGGCGAGCTGGTGCTCGACCCCCTCGAAACGCGGGAACCCTGGCTGACCCTGACCCCCCAGCGCGTGTCCGAGGCGGGGCTCGGGACCTATCGCCTGGAGGTGGATCGTTCCGGATTGGACGTCGGGAGCTATCAAACCCAGCTGACCGTTCAGGGCAACGCCCCAAGCCTCCGGATCTCGATCATCATGGAGGTCACGCAGGCGGGGACGACGGCCGGCGATGCCGGCTATCACTTCGTGCTCCTCGTCGACGCCGAGACCGGCGACACCGTTGAGCAAGTCGAGGCCCAGGTGGTGGCCGATCAGGCCGCGTTCGAATTCACCGACGTGACGCCCGGGACCTATCAGATCGTCGCGGGAACCGATAACAGCAACGACGGTTTCCTCTGTGAGTCGGCGGAGTCCTGTGGTTTCTACCCCCTCTTCGATCCGGTGGACCCCCAGCCGATCGAGGTCACCGAGGATCGGGACGATCTCGACTTCGTGACAACCTATAACCCGGGCTTCGCCGATGAGTCCCCCACCGACGGCTCGGGCTTCCAACCGCAACGTCATCGACGCGCCCGGTAGATAGCAACGCGCCAACCGCGGAAGCATCAACATTTTCGGATTTGCGCGTTTTCGTTTTTACGGGATTGTTGATCGACACCCCACCCCCCTCGACCCAGGCTGTCCACCTGCATTTCTTCATCACCGACCGAATCCGAACGAACGAAAAGACATCGCTCTGACCTAGCGCAAGAAGCCAACCGACAACCCACCCGCCTCCTTGAACCTTCTCCGATCTCGGCTAATGTCCTAGAGGACCGGTTGACGTCTCGCCTCTGCGGAGGCGAAGACCGATTCCGTGGCGTCGCACAGAGTCGAGAACGATCGACCCATAGCCGTCACGGCCTGGCCTCAGGTCTCGACGGTGATCAAAACCCAGCCTGTATCCATGAAGGAGAATCGGTCATGCTCCCCGGGATTCCTCGCCCGCTGTTCCGTCTGCTCTCGCTGTTACCGCTTTGTTCACTCACGGTATCCGTCGCCCTCGCCCAGTCATCGGATATCGTCAACGTGCCGGCACCTCAGACCCCCCACGAGGTCCCATCGGAACTCTGTGGCACCTGCCACCAGACGATCTATGACGAGTGGTCCCAGTCGATGCACGCGAAGTCCACGGCGTTGCACGATCCGATCCACAACGCCTTATACCGGCGGGTGATTGGGGATCCGACCCAGGAGGGCGTCCGTAAGAAAGGGAAATATCCGATTTGCTTGAATTGTCACGCGCCGAACGCAGCCATCGAACAACGCACCAAACTCGACGCGAAACCCGCCTTCACGGAAGGGGTCAATTGTGTCTTCTGTCACACCGTCACCTCGTTCAAAGGAGTCGAGGCGCCGGAGGGCAAACTGCGCCTCGGGGTTGCGGCCTACGGGATCTCGTCGACCCACCTCCAGGCCCCCTCCGGTAAGAACTACTCGACCCAGCCGTCCCGCGATCCAGCCAACCCCATCAGCAAACCCTTCCATCCCTTCCCCATGCAGAGTGGGGAGGCCGCAGTTCAAAAGAGCAACGCAGCGTGCCTGGGTTGCCACGATCAGCGGAACAATTTCCATGGGGTCCCCTTGTGTTCCACGGGGGATGAAATCACGGCGAGCGGCTCCAATGTCAATTGCCAGTCCTGCCACATGCCGACGGTCGATGGCCACGCCAGCCATCGCATGGGCGGCGGGCACAACCATGCCATGGTGCGTCGGGCGGTGTCGTTGACGTTGGAGGTGGAATCACAACGGGACCGGTACGATGCCCGTGTGCACCTCACCAACCGTCTGCCTCACAAGTTCCCCACGGGCGCACCCTTCCGCAACGCCTTTCTGCAGCTTCGAGCCTTCGATGCGAATGGCGAGGAGCTCTGGAAGAACTTCGATACCCATCCGATGAAGGACGACAAGCCAGCGATGCTGGTTCTAACCCTGAACGACGGCGAGGGCAACCCGTCCATGCCCCCGACAGCCAAAGGGATTCTCTCGGATACCCGGCTCGCGCCCGGTGAGGAACGGGTCTTGGCCTACGATATCCCGAAAAAGGATGTGGCAGTGATCCGAGCCGAGCTCCTGTATAACCTCCTATTGCCGCAGCTCGTGGTGAAGTTGGATTCCGTGCTGACGCCGGAGCTCAAGGAGGCCAAGGTCGCGGCGCAGGACGAGGTTCGCTTCTAGGCAGCTAACGGACGGTGTGTCCAAATGCTCGGCTCGCCACCGGGTGCGGCCGGCGTCTCAGGGCCCGCCAGGGCCCTGAGACGGTGCCCGGACTGGCCACGACCCGGGTACACACTCGCCCCGGTCGCCCGATCACGACACGCCGCGACCGCCCCATCCTGTCAACGGACGGTTCTCGTCAGGAGCGCACTATGAGGTTTCGATTTCCTCCGACCGACTGGCCGGCTTTCGCGACCGGGGATGGCCCGTCTCGGCGTGGCTCGGACAAGCCCAGTCGGTTCTTATTGACACTGACCCCGGTTTTGGCCGCTGCCATAATCCTGCTCCCGGGGCTACCCTGGGCGGCGCCCAATCCCTCGAACCCCTCGGATTCGACCGCGGACCATCGCCAATTCGATGAGCTCGCCGGCCCTTTTGAGACCGGTCCCGACGTGACGCGCGCCTGCCTCGAATGCCACACCGAGGCAGCCGAACAGGTTCATGACAGCATTCATTGGACTTGGGAATACAGTCATCCCGCCACGGGCCAGCGACTCGGCAAGAAGTTTGTGGTCAACAACTACTGCGGCAGCATCACGACCAACTACGCGCGATGCACCAGCTGTCACGTCGGGTTCGGTTGGGAGGACCCGAGTTTCGATTTCGCCTCGGAGGCCAATGTGGACTGCCTGGTCTGTCACGACACCACGGGGGATTACATGAAATTCCCGACTGCAGCCGGGCATCCGCCCTATCAGGACCGCCAGTTCAAGGGCAAGACCATTGAGGCCGTCGATCTCGCCGAGGTCGCCCAACATGTCGGCAAGACCAGCCGGCGAACCTGCGGAGATTGCCATTTCAAGGGCGGTGGCGGGGATGGCGTCAAACACGGCGACCTGGATGCCTCCCTGTATCAACCGGATCAGGCCTTGGATGTCCATATGGATGCCGAAGGGTTGAATTTCTCCTGTACCACCTGTCACACCTTCGAAAAACACATCCAAAAGGGCAGCCGATATCAGGTCACGAATGACCCCGAAGGCGCGATCGCGGTCCCCGGACGGGAGAACACCCGCCCGTCCTGCGCATCCTGTCACGGGCGGGCGCCCCACGAGCGTGGGATCGACAATAAACTCAACGAGCATACGGACCGGGTCGCCTGCCAAACCTGCCATATCCCCGAATTCGCCCGGGGCGGGCACCCGACCAAGATGTGGTGGGATTGGTCGGCGGCGGGGCGTTTGAATGAGAACGGCAAACCCGTCGTCAAGAAGGTAGACGGTGAGGTCATCTACCACGGCAAGAAGGGCGCCTTCACGTGGGATGAAAACGTCGTCCCGGAGTATCGGTGGTTCAACGGCAACGTCCGCTACACCCTGCTCGGGGAACCCATCCAACCGGCGACCGTGGTTCGACTCAACGAAGCGCTGGGCGGGTCTGAGGATGCGGACGCGCGGATTTGGCCCTTCAAGGTGATGCGCGGGATCCAACCCTATGATGCGGGTCATGATCAACTGGTCATCGAATACCTCTTCGGACAGGATGAGGCGGCCTTCTGGAAGAGTTTCGATTGGGACAAGGCCATTGCCGCGGCGATGACCAAGGCCAAGGCGGTGGGTCAGGCGGATGTCGAATACAGCGGGGAATACGGCTTCACGGAGACGGAGATGGTTTGGCCACTCGCCCACATGGTCGCGCCGGCGGACGAGTCGCTGACCTGCGATGCATGCCATCAAAAGGATGGCCGCATGGCGCAATTGGCGGGATTCTATCTTCCGGGACGGGACCGTAACCCCCTCATCGAACAGCTCGGCCAAGCCCTGATACTCCTGACCCTCCTCGGCGTTCTGGGACACGGTGCCGTCCGTATTGCGATGCACTACCGCTCGGCGAGCCGCCGTGGTGTTGACCAGGGGGACTCATGAGCCAGGGCGTCTATCTCTTTACGCGGTTCGAGCGGTTCTGGCACTGGACGCAGATGCTGCTCATCCTGGGGCTGCTATTCACCGGCTCCGCCCTCCATGGATGGCATGGGGCCTTGGCGTTCAGCGCGGCGATGGATGCCCACGTCGTGCTCGCCTGGGCCCTGATTGGCTTGTGGATCCTGGCCATCTTCTGGCATCTCACGACCGGCGAGTGGAAGCAATACGTGCCGACGCATCGCGGCCTCGTGGCCATGGTCCTGTACTACGGGTACAAGATCTTCTCCGGGGAACCCAAGCCGTACACCACGACACCGCGGGCCAAACACAACCCCTTGCAACGGCTGGCCTATCTGGGGTTCAAGACCCTCATCGCCCCATTGCTCTGGATCTCGGGCCTGCTCCTGCTGTTCTCCGGGGCCTGGCGCGCAACCGGGCTGGGCGAGGTCCTACCCTTTGCCTGGGTGGCCTGGGCCCATGTCGCCGGGGCCTATCTGTTGATCGTCTTCCTGATCGGCCACGTCTACATGGCCGCGACGACCGGCAGGCCCTGGTATGCGCATCTTCGGGCCATGGTCACGGGCTATGAGGGGACGGGGACGGAACGGCCATCCGAGACGGGAGCGGATTCGCGCTGAGCGACGGGGCATGGCGGTCGGTGGCCGATGTCGGGGCCAGGCGGAGAGGCCTGGCCCCGGTCCCCGATCGGGGCTAGGATGATCGACCCGTCCGGAAGTCACAAGGGCAACGCGCCATGAAGGTCACGCTCGATCTGGACCGCCTCCTCGCCGATGGGGCGATTTCGCCTGAGGAATACGAACGACTCCAGGGGTTTGCCACCCGCAGCAACACCAACCTCGCCTTCAATCTCCTGGTCGGCTTCGGCATCATCGCGGTGAGCCTGGCGAGCCTCGCCCTGGTACCCACATCGACGACCGCGCTGATCCTGGGCGCCCTTATCGGGGGAGGCGGTGGGATCCTCTACGAGCGCGGGGGATCACCGTGGCGTTTGCTTGCACAGATGGCGGTCGTGATCGGTGTGCTGCTCATGGCCGGGGGGATCGTAGCCATCTGGGAGGCGGGCCCCGAATCGTTCCTCGCCGTCGCTCTGCTGTTCGCCCTCGCCGGGATCCGCGTTCACAATCGCCTGCTCATCGTGCTCTCCGTTCTGGCCCTCGGGGCCGCCCTCGGGGCGCGAACGGGGTATTTCCACGCCATGTACTGGCTCGGAATCCGCGAACCCACCCTGACGATCCTGGTCTTCGCGGCGCTCGCCGGGATCGCGGAATGGATCACGGCCTTTTTGCCGTTGACCTACCACCGCCTGGTGCGGGTCGGGGCGCGTACCAGTGTATTCCTGGTCAACTTCGGATTCTGGATCGGATCGCTCTGGGGGGATGAGTTGGCGACAGGATCCTATCGGATCCCGGACGGGGCCTTCGCCGTCGCGTGGGCGATCGCCTTGCTCGCGACGGGGCTATGGGCGTGGCGCCATAATCGCCGAGGGCTACTCAACGTGACCGCCGTCTTTGCGGCCATCCACCTCTATACCCAGTGGTTCGAGCGGCTCGGCGCCCAGCCGGAGACCGTTTTGCTGGCCGGGCTCATGGCCCTTGGCTTGGCCCTCGGGCTTCGCGCCTTGAACACCGCGTTAGCGCGCGGATGACGCGGGGCGCGTGGGATCCGGGCGGATACGTCCGCTCGGTCCTATCGGGACAACCGCCCCGTTCTGGGCGTCCGGGCCCTTGATCGGTGCGCGGGCCCCGGTTAGTTTTCATCTCGCTGGGGCACTGCGCGGCGCCACGAGCGGCAATCGGGTCGTCGCCTCGCGGAGTCCAACGCGTGTTCCAATCCGGGAGGATCCGTGTGTTCAAACCCCACCGGATCCCTCGGCATGCCATCCGACGAGACCCCGGGAGGGACAGGATGAGTGGACTCATCACCTGCATGGCCATGGCCGTCACGGTCGGCCTGTTGGCGGGCTGGACACGGCCGGGCGCCGCGGAGACGGGGCAACCCGGGGAACCCGATTGCGTCGTGATCAACCTCGCGGATACCCACTCGGCCTACGAGCACTACCCGCGTCTCGTCGCCCAGGTCGATCGCCTCGTCGCGGACTACCCGCGCTCCGAACACGTTTTTCTGATCAACGGGGATGTCTTCGAGTACGCCAACGCGGTGGCCCGAAAGTCCCAGGGCGCCGCCGACTGGGCCGTGCTCCGACGCCTGCGTCAGCACGGGCCGGTCATCCTGAATCTGGGCAACCATGAGTTCGATTTCTTGGCCCCTGAGCAGCTCGTCCAACGGGCCGAGGCCGCAGGCGTCACCGTGATCGGCACCATCGGCTTGGCCGGTCGGGCGGCCCCGCTCGTGCCGGCGACCGCGGATCTTGAGTTCGGGGAGCGGGTCGTTCGCATCGTGGGCATTGCCACGGACAATCGGAATACCTACCCGCCGGATCGGCGCGAGACGTTGATGATTCCGGATCCGGTCGCCTGGGCTCGGGCGCACATCGGGCCCGCGCTCGCCGGCGCCGACTACGGCATCCTGCTGTCCCATGCTGGGTTGACCGCGGACAAGGCGATCGTATCCGGGTTACCCGAACCGTTCCTATTCGCGGTGGGGGGTCACGATCATTTGGTGCTCCAGAGCGAGATCGACGGCACGCCCTATCGGCATCACGGGGCTTACGGGGAACGGCTCAGTGTGGCGACGGTGCGATTCGTGGATGGGGCCCCACGTGTCACCTTTTACGATCACGTCTTCGCGGCGGATGACCCGGTCGATTCGACATTATCCGAGTTC
>CAYFWJ010000006.1:8513-32413 GCA_964346755.1 uncultured Ectothiorhodospiraceae bacterium | reverse complement strand
TTACGATCACGTCTTCGCGGCGGATGACCCGGTCGATTCGACATTATCCGAGTTCATCCGCGCGCTCGAGCGGCGTCACCTGAGCCCGGAAGAAACGGCCATGATCGGCCGTATCCCACGGCCGCTCGCCCTTCACGAGGCGGCCCATTGGGTGGTCGAGACCCTGCGCGGGGCACTGGGCGTGGATGCGGTGCTGCTCAACCACACCTCCTTCGGATCGGGGTTGAGCGCCGGCCCCTTGCGTCGGTATCACTTCGATCGGTTTCTCCGATTCGACAACCCGCTGGTTGAGACAGAGGTCGACGGCCGGACCTTGGCCCGCCTCTTGGCACGCAGCAATCCGTCTCGTCAAACGCCCCTCCGGGATCGAACCGGCGATTTCGTCTACGCGACTCGACTCGAACCCGAGCCGGAGAAGCGCTACCGCATTGCGACATCCGCCTGGGTGGCGATGGAGCCCAACCAAGCCCGCTACCTTGGGACAAACCTGGAATTCCAGCGCATGGAGGGCCTCACGACGAAAGGGGTCCTGGAGGATCAGCTTGAGCAGACCCTGGCGCGGGACGCGGCGGTGTCCGGTCCGGCTCGCCCCCGCGCCGACTGACCGGCGCTCGGCCCCCGGTAAGGCGCTGGCCAAGACCCCGCGGGGGGGTATCCCGGCTCGCCGTGGGGGAGACAGGCGACGGTTACGGGCCCTCACGGCAACCCGGCAGCCGCATCCCCGTCGCCCGGCGCCGGGCGACGGACGACGAACCGACCTAAGCCGAAGGCGGACCGGATCGGGTTGAATCCGACTCGAGCTGGGCCTCGGTCTCCAGGACGACCCGGGTCATGCGCAGCACGCTGTCCGGATTCAACGACATGGAATCGATCCCCTGGCGGACCAGCCACTCGGTGATCTCCGGGAAGTCGGAGGGGGCCTGACCGCAGATCCCGATGTATTTGCCCTGGCGATGGCAGGCCGCGATGGCGAATTCAGCGAGTTTCAGCACAGCGGGGTTACGCTCATCGTAGCCGGCGAGTAACCCGGAATCCCGATCCGCCCCGAGCGTCAGCTGGGTCAGGTCGTTGGAACCGATGGAAAAGCCATCGCAGTGTTCGAGAAAATCATCGGCGAGGATGGCGTTCGCCGGTATCTCACACATGAGTACCACCTGGAGCCCGTTCTCGCCGCGGCGCAACCCATTCTGCGCCATCACCTCGAGGACACGTCGTTCCTCGGCGACGGTGCGCACGAAGGGGATCATGACCCGAACATTGTCCAGGCCCTTGACCTCGCGGACCCGCTTCAAGGCCTGGCACTCGAGGCCGAAGGCCTCCGCGAAGGCAGGGGAATCGTAGCGTGAGGCCCCACGAAAGCCGATCATGGGGTTCTCCTCGGTTGGCTCAAAACGTTCCCCGCCAATCAGGGCCGCGTATTCATTGGACTTGAAATCCGAAAGCCGCACGATGACCGGGCGCGGGTAGAAGGCCGCGGCCAGGATGGCGATGCCCTCGGCGAGACGCTCCACATAGTACTCGGTGGGCGAGGGATAGCCGGCGATCACGGAGGCGATGGTGCGCTGGAGCTCGGCGGGGAGCTGGTCGTACTCCAGCAGCGCCCGGGGATGCACCTGGATCGTGTTGTTGATGATGAACTCGAGTCGTGCGAGTCCGACGCCTTCACAGGGCAAGTTCGCGGCATCGAAGGCCGCATCCGGATTGGCGAGGTTGAGCATGATATGGGTGCGGGGCCGCGGCAGATTCGCCAGGGAGGCCCGGTCCACGTGGAAGGGCAGCTCGCCCCGATAGACGAAGCCGGTATCGCCCTCGGCGCAGGAGACCGTGACCGCGTCCCCATCGGCGATCTGCTCAGCCGCATCCCCCGTACCGACGACGGCCGGGATGCCGAGCTCCCGAGCGATGATCGCCGCATGGCAGGTGCGTCCGCCGCGGTTGGTGACGATAGCGCCCGCGATCTTCATGACCGGTTCCCAATCCGGATCGGTCATATCCGTGATCAAGATCTCGCCCGGTTGGAGGGCGTGCATCTCACGCGCCCGGTCGATGACTCGCGCCCGACCCGAGGCGATCCGTGTCCCGATGCTCTTGCCTTCGGCGACGACTTCCCCGCGCGCCTCGAGCCGGAAGGTCTCCTCGGCCGCCGCATCCCGCGTGGACTGAACCGTCTCGGGCCGCGCTTGAACGATGAACACCTCGCCCGTCTCGCCATCCTTGGCCCACTCGATGTCCATCGGACGCGGCTGGCCGGCTTGCTCCGAGTAGTGGGCCTCGATGCGCATCGCGAATCGTGCCAGGGTCAAGCAATCCTCATCATCGATGCAGAAACGAGCCTGGTCACTGGGCTCCACGGGGATGTTCCGGGTCGGCGGCTCGCCCGCGGCGACGTCCCCGTAGATCATCCGCCAGGCCTTGCTTCCAAGGCGTCGCCGCAGGATCGGTCGAAAGCCCTGCTCGAGGGTCGGCTTGAAGACATAGAACTCGTCCGGATTGACCGCCCCTTGAACGACATTCTCGCCCAGCCCGTAGGCCGCCGTGATAAAGACCACATCCCGAAATCCGCTTTCGGTGTCCAGCGTGAACATGACCCCCGAGGTGCCGCGATCGGCCCGGACCATCTTCTGTATCCCCAGCGACAGGGCCACTTCCTCGTGGATGAATCCGCGATGGACGCGGTAGGAGATGGCCCGGTCGGTATACAACGAGGCGAAGATCTGTCGGCAGGAGGTCAGGATGGCCTCGATACCCCGGATGTTGAGATGGGTCTCTTGCTGCCCGGCGAACGAGGCATCCGGCAGGTCCTCGGCGGTGGCGGAGCTGCGGATCGCCACATCCGTATCGGTGCCGTACTCTGCGCAGAGTCCGTCATAGGCGGCCTCGATCTCGGCGACAAGGGCATCGGGGAGGCGGGCGGCCTCGATCCATCCCCGGATGGTGGCACCCGTCTCGGCCAAGGCCCGGGTATCGCTCGGGTCGAGCCGCCGCAATCGCTCCTGGATGGCCTGATCAAGCCCGTTCTCCGCGAGGAACCGGCGATAGGCCTCCGCCGTGGTGGCGAAGCCGTTCGGCACCTTGACGCCTCGGTCTCGGAGCTCGCGGACCATCTCCCCGAGGGAGGCGTTCTTTCCCCCGACCTCGGGGACGGCATCGAGCCCCAGCTCGGCAAAGCGTTTGACGTATCGAAAGGCTGTCATGATGGACCTCCGCGGGCACTGACGCAGCGAATTCCAGGGTCCGGAGCGCGTGCACCGCATCGACCGAAGGCCGTATTCGGCCCTCGCGGATGGGTGAGGCCCCGGGTTTTCCGGACCTGCAAGACGCGCTATAAAGGGTCGGCGATCCCGAGAACCTCTGCGCAGAACGAGAGCGGTACGGGGTTGAATCCGACTCGGGTTATACTCGAGTCTAAAACAATACACCACGCGTCGGATCCGGTTCGCCGCGTGCATCATGCGGCGAACTCCGCCGTCCCCCCATCCTAGACGGAGTCGATTGTCATGTTACGCACCTTTTGCGATCGACACCCCGGCGTGCGGAATCTTGCCCTCGCCCTGTTCGTGTTCCTTCTGGTCGCCTTGCTGGCGATGGTAGCGTCCGGCGGCACAGAACTCTTGACCTGGATCCAGGATCGACCGATTTCCCGTTTCTTGCTGGCGATCGCCGGGGGCGCAGCCCTCATCCTTGCCCTCGGGATCCTGTTCACCCTCGTCAGCAACGACGAACTGCCAACGGCTCACGATCGGGGTCAAGCCGCCCCATCCTCGGGGCCATCTCCCGCAATCCGGCCGGAGCCCGCGCGGGCGGAAACCGCCTCGGAACCCCCGAGCGCCGGGGCCGAGGCCGTGCCGACGCCTGGCAGCGAGCCCCTGAAAAGCCTCTGCCTCGGCGCCTTTTTGGTCCTGTTCGCCGGGGTACTCGCCCTCGTGGCAACCTACGGAGCCGAGCTCCTCGTCTGGATCAACGTGGAGCCCCTGGAGCATTTCCTCTATGCCCTCGGCGGTGGCCTCGGGCTCCTCGGGACCCTGATGGTCTTGTTCCGGATCGGCTGCGGGGGAGACCCCGAGCAAAAGCACGTCCGAGTACGGCATGCGGCCCATTATCCCCAGGTCGATGCCCTGAGTGAGCAGGGCCGGGACACCGGTGACGACGCATTGGACACCTCCGTTTGCGCCCGCTTCCCCTGGTTGCGCGGGGTGTTCTTGACGAGCTTCTGGGCCGGTTTTCTCGCGGTGATGGGCGTGATCGTGACCAGCGGTACGGAGCTCCTGCTGTGGTTCGAACGCGATCCCTTCAAGCACTTCTTCGTGCTGGTCGCGGTGGGCAGCCTGATGTTGCTCCTGCTGCTCATCCTCTTCGGCATGGCGTGCCGTCGTTGCCGTGAGCAGGCCGACTACCGTTACCATGACCCCCTCGGACATGTCCCAAGCCGATGGTTGGACCGCCTCGGCGGGCGACATTCCTGAGATGCCCGCCGGTCACGGTCGTAGCGAGCCGTGACCGGCGGCCCCTTGATTCCGTGTATACCGATCTCATCCCAAGAGGAGTCCCTGAGCCATGTCTGAGACCTTCAAGCCCCGCGGGCCGATTGCTCCTCTCGCGTTGTTCGGCTTCGTGTTGTTCTGCCTGAGTTCTACCGCGGGTGCCGCGGACCTGATCAGCGTCAAGCGGATCAGCCTCGAAATCGCTCAGAAGGCCGCGACAGAGGCCGTTGAGGCCTGTCGAGCGGATGGCTACCAAGTCTCGGTGGTGGTCGTGGACCGCGCGGGCACGATGCAAGTCGCCCTCCGCGACGTCCTTGCGCCGCGGTTCACCCTGGAGATCGCCGAGCGCAAGGCCAACGCCGTCATCCTCTCCGGCGTGTCCACCGAGGCCTTCAGTGAGAATCGGGCGGACATTATGGACGAGATGAATGAGATCGAAGGCATCCTCGGCTTGGCCGGCGGCGTCCCGCTCACGGCAGCCGGTTCGGTGGTCGGTGCCATCGGGGTCAGCGGGGCCCCCGGCGGGGATCTCGACGCCGAATGCGCCGAGGCCGGGGTCGACGCCGTGGCCGAGACCCTCGAATTCGCCGGCTTCTAGGCCCCGGAGACCCGCCCTCAGCGCTCGGTGAGGCCGCGGTCAGGATCCCGCCGGCGGGCGGTTAGGCCAACCGAGCAACCCGGTTGGCGGCCGCCAACCGGCGCTAAGCAGGGCCGCAACCACCGCGATGCCGGCCATCAGCCCGTGCACGCCGAATACCCCTGCACCCCAGGGATCAACGCCGCGTTCGACCAATGCGCCGGCGATACTCAACAGGTTGGCATAGATCAGATAGATCAGGATGGCCGGCACGATACGGACCGCACGACTCGAACGGGGCACTGTTTGCGTCAGCGGCACCAGCCAAAGCCCGAGGACTAGGGTCATGCAGGGGATGGCCAGCCGGCGGTGGAACTCGGCACGCTCCTCGGGGCCAGCCTGGGCGAGCAGGACACCCGTCGGTTTGGCCTCGATCCGTGTGCGCGGGTCGGCCGCTTCGCGCGCCGGCAACCGGATGGCCTGCTGGTCAAAGCTGGCCTGGCGCACGGCCGTGCCGTTGTCGGTCAAGGCGTACAATCGCCCCTGCTCGAGGATGAGCGCGCGCCCACCCCCGGGCATCTCGCCCTGATAGGCCGCTCTGGCCACCTCGATGGTATGCTGCCCGCCCGCCTGAATGCGCGCAAAGATATCTTCCATGCGCCGCGATTCTCGGTTCAATTCACCGAGGAAGAAGACGATATCGTCGTTCTGGAAGCCGTGGAACTGACCCGCCTGGAGGATGCTGACATCCACCCGGCGCTCCGCCTCATACCGGGCCTCGTAGTAACGGGCGGTCGAGTCCGGGGACAACACCAAGCTCGCCCACGTCACCGCGATCACCCCCGGCACCAGCAGCACGAGCAAGGGGCGATACCAACGTAAGGGACTGACCCCGCAGGCCCGCAACACCGTCAGCTCGTTATCCCGCGCCATACGGAGAAGGACCCACAACGCCCCGAGATAAAGACCCGCCGGGAGCACGAGAACGGCCAAGGGGATCGCGCGAAACCCGACGATCGGCAGGACGCTCTCCACTGGCAGGCCACCTTCCGCCGCCTTACGGAGCAGGCTAACGAATTTATTGACCAGGATCGTCGCCGTGACAAGGCCCGTCACGACCAGCCAATGAACCAGGAGATCTCGGATCAGACGGCGTTCGATACAGGTCAGCAGTCGCATGGGGCACTCGTAGGGTGTGGCATCTGCCCGTGCGGGTGCACTGGCGATGTCGTTCCCCGGGGCTTACGGGGTAGGATAGTCACTGGCGCGGCCCCGCGCGCCGAGCCTGGCCTAATGGGGATGGAGTAACCACCTAATGTCCGAGACCCGATCCGCCGAATCCGCCAATGGGCGATCGATCGCCGAGGCCTTCCCGCTGGACCCGGCGGTCATCCACTTGAATCACGCGGCCGTCGGCCCGTGGCCGCAGCGCACCGTGGCCACGGTCCAGCGCTTTGCCGCCGAGAACGGCCTCCAGGGGTCCTTGCACTACCCGGATTGGCTCGCCGTTGAACAACGCCTACGCGAGCGGCTCGCCGCGCTATTGGGCGGCGCGCCGACCGAGGGGATCGCCCTGGTCAAGAATACCTCCGAGGGCCTGTCGCTGGTGGCTCACGGACTTCCCTGGAAGCCTGGCGAGAATGTGGTCTACCCGGCCGAGGATTTTCCATCGAATCGGATCGTCTGGGAATCGCTGGCGGTCTACGGCGTGGAACCCCGGGCGGTTCGCCTGGCGGGCTGTGCCGAGCCGGAAGCGGAACTGGAGGCCGCCATGGATTCCCACACCCGGCTACTGGCCGTCAGCGCCGTCCACTATGCCACGGGCTTGCGGCTCGACCTGCCCCGGCTCGGACTCGCCTGCCGGCGACGCGGGGTCCGCTATTGCATCGATGGGATCCAACAGCTCGGTGCCCTTGACTTCCGCCAATCGGAGATTGGGGCGGATTTCGTTGCAGCGGACGGCCACAAGTGGATGTGCGCGCCGGAAGGGATCGGGCTGTTCTACTGCAACCCCGATCGTCTTGGGGAACTCAACCTCCACCAGCACGGCTGGCGCATGGTCGCCGAACCCGACGCCTTCGAACAACCCCACTGGGAACCCGCCACGACGGCGCGACGGTTCGAGCCGGGTAGCCCCAACCTGCTCGGTATCCATGCGTTGGATGCCAGCCTGGAGGTCCTTTTAGGCTATGGCCTTGACCGGGTGGAGGCGGATCTCCACGAACGGGTGGACTACCTTGAGGCGGGGCTTCAGGCAATCCCCGACATGGAATGTTTGAGTGACCGCCGTCCGGCGCGACGCTCCGGCATCCTAACGTTTCGATCGCGGGCGGTCGAGCTGGATACCCTGGCCGAACGGTTGCAAAACATCGGGGTGTTCTTCGCGCGCCGGGGGGGTGGTATCCGCTTTTCACCGCACTTCTACACCCCCTACGAGCGGCTCGATACCGCCCTCGATGGACTCCGCGCCGTCGGCTAAGCCGAGGCCGGGGATCCCGATTCGGGGGGCAGATCCGCGGGACGCATGACCGAGGCGGATCGCGCCGCCCCGGGCTGAGGCCGGCTCGCCCGGCCGCTCAGCTCCAGGCGAGCCAGGGCCGCCGTTGGCATGAGCTTCCGATCGGCGGGCATCGGCACACTCGGGGCTAGGAATCGGAGCAGCTCTTCCAACCCCGGATTATGGCCGACGAGCCAAACGGAGGAGGCGCCGGGGGAGACCTCGGTCAGCACGTCCAGAAGCTCGCCCACGCTCGCCTCGTAGATCCGGGGCTCCCAGGTGACCGGCAGCTCGGACCAACCGGCTGCCGACAACACGGCGTCGACCGTCTCCGCCACCCGCCGAGCCGGCGAGGCGACGACCCGCTCCGGAGGCCCGGCCGTCGCGGCGAGCCAGCGACCGAGACGGGGGGCATCCCGCCGCCCACGAGGGTTCAAGGGCCGCTCGAAGTCCGTCAGGGAGGCATCACCCCAATCGGATTTCGCGTGCCGCAGCAGCCACACATGCGTCATCATGATGGGTTAACTCCGACCACAACAAACCAAACCGATCCGCAAGTGTAAGCCCTCGGCGAGCGCCTCGAAAGGGCCGCGCGGCCCGATGAGGACCGATCCAGCCCGAGGCACGGCGAATCGCTCGCGACATCCGACATCAACGATCACCCCATCAATCCATGAGCGGATCGAATACAGCCCTGTTCAGCGCGAATGCGCCCTACCTTGAGGCCCTCTACGCGCGGTATCTGGACGACCCCGAAGCGGTGGATCCCGCATGGCGCACCTATTTTGCGACCCTCAAGGGGCAAACCGGGGCGCTCGAGACGGATCATCGACCGGTATGGGGCAGCCTGACCGCCAGGAACAACCAGGCCACCGGCCCCGTCGATGGCCTGACGGCGCAGCGCACGGCCGAGGCGGCCCAGGCAGTCCGCGAACTGATCGCGAGTTACCGCCGCCTCGGTCATTTGAATGCCCGGGTGGATCCCTTGGGGTACTCGGTGGAGCCGCCGCTCGCGGCCCTCGACCCCGCCACACACGGACTCGCGGAGGACGCAGACGGGCCCACCTACCCGACCGGTGACTTCCTGAACGGCGGACCCTTGGCGGTCGCGCCGCTGGTCAGTCGGCTGCGCCGGATCTACACGGGGAGCCTCGGGGCGGACTTCGACCACGTACGCGACCCCCAGGCCCGGGGGTGGCTTCAACAACGCTTCGAAGCGCGCTTGGAGCGGCCCAACCGCGCCCCGGCCCTGCAGCGGCGTCTGCTCGAGCGATTGATCGCGGCCGAGGAACTGGAACGCTACCTACACCATCGCTACGTCGGCAAGAAACGCTTCTCGCTCGAGGGTGCCGAGGCCTTCATTCCCCTCATCGATCAGATCATCGAACGGGCCGCCCAACACGGCCTGCAGGAACTGATCTTCGGCATGGCCCATCGGGGCCGGCTCAACCTCCTGGTCAACATCCTGGGTAAGTCCTTGACGGAATTGGCCCTCGAATTCGAGGGCCGGGACCGGACCGATGGGGCCCTGGGACACGCGGGGGATGTCCGCTACCATCTGGGGGACTCGGCGGACCGCCAAACCGAGGCAGGGCTAGTCCACCTGGGGTTGGCCTTCAACCCGTCCCATCTCGAGATCATCGATCCCGTCGTCCAAGGGACGGTACGGGCTCGTCAGGAGCGGATCGGCCGGACCGATGGGGACCGGGTCATGGCCATCCTCATCCACGGCGATGCGGCGGTGAGTGGCCAGGGCGTGATGGCCGAGACCCTCAATCTCGCCGGGGCCCGCGGGTTCAGCACCGGTGGGACATTCCACGTGGTGATCAACAACCAGATCGGGTTTACCACCGGTCAACGCAGCGATCTGCGCTCCACACCCTATCCGTCCGACATCGGGCGCTTCATCGACGCCCCGGTCATTCACGCCAACGCCGACGATCCGGAGGCGGTCCTCGAGGCCACCGAACTGCTCTTGGATTTCCGGATGCGCTTCCACCAGGACGTCATGCTGGATTTGGTCTGTTATCGACGCCACGGGCACAACGAATCGGACGAGCCGGCGATGACGCATCCCGCCTTGTATCAACGCATTGCGGAGCAACCCACGGTCGTGGATCGCTATGGCGAGCAACTGCAGCGCCAGGCGGTTTGTTCCGCCGAGGAGCGTCATCAGATCCGCACTGACTATCAAACCGGCTTGACCCGCGGCCACGTCCCGGTCCCCGGTCTCGTCGCCGGACGGGTCAACCCCCGCGCCGTCGACTGGGCCCCGTACCAAACCGATTCGGGCGGCCCCGGCCCCGATACCGGCCTTCCCGGGGCGAACCTGGAGGAACTCGGAAACCGGCTCACCGGATGCCCCGCGGGCTTCAATCCCCATCCCCAACTCCGCAAGCTCATGGAGCGGCGCCGTGCCATGGTCCGCGGTGAGCGTCCGATCGATTGGGGATTGGCCGAGGCCCTGGCCTACGCCTCCCTGTGCGCGGCCGGGCACCCGGTCCGGCTCACCGGTCAAGACACGGTCCGCGGGACCTTTGCCCATCGTCACGCGATCCTTCACGATCCTGAGGACGACACGACCTACTGCCCGCTCCATCACCTGGGCCCGGACCAAGCGCCCTTCTGCATCTATGATTCCCCCCTATCGGAGGCGGCGGTTCTGGGCTTCGAGTACGGCTATAGCACCGTGGACCCGAATACCCTGGTCGTCTGGGAGGCCCAATTCGGCGACTTCGCGAACGGGGCACAAGTGGTGATTGACCAGTTCATCGCCTCCGCCGAGATCAAATGGGGGCGGGCCTGCGGATTGACGCTGCTCCTTCCCCACGGCTACGAAGGCCAGGGACCGGAGCATTCCTCGGCTCGCCTCGAACGCTTCCTGGCCCTGTGCGCCCAGGACAATATGGAGGTGGTCGTGCCGACCACCCCCGCCCAGATCTTCCACGGTTTGCGGCGCCAAATCCTGCGCCCGCGCCGCAAACCGCTGGTCGTGTTGACCCCCAAGAGTCTGCTCCGACTCAAGGCGGCGTCATCGCCCCTGAGCGCCCTGACCCAGGGGTCCTTCGAGCGGGTGATCGGCGAGGCCGACCCGGCGATCCCGCCCGAACGGGTCGATCGCATCATCCTGTGCACGGGCAAGGTCTATTACACCTGCCTGGCCGAACGCCATCGTCGCGCTCGCACTGACGTCGCCCTCATCCGACTCGAGGCCCTCTACCCCTTCCCCGCGGACGAACTGGAGTCCGCCTTGGCCCCCTTTGTCGCCGCCTCGATCGTGGTGTGGTGCCAAGAGGAACCCCAAAACCAGGGCGCATGGGGTTATCTCCGCCCCCTAATCCACGAGATCCTCCGCGACCATCAGCGGTTGTGCTACGCAGGACGCCCCACGGCGGCCTCCCCCGCGGTCGGCTATCCCGAGCGCCACGTAGAACAAGAACGCGAGCTGCTCGCCGACGCCTTCGAGCGCCCCGACCCTCAACAGACCCCTGGTTCCCAACTCTGCCGATAGCGTCCCCTATGGATCCCCGCGAAGAACCAAACAGCCCGACACCCAACCGCATCCCGATCACGGTCCCAGAGTTCTCCGAATCCATCACCGAGGGCAGCCTCGGGTCATGGTACAAGGCCATCGGCGATACCGTCCGCGAAGGGGAGAACCTGGTCGACGTCGAAACCGACAAGGTGACCTTGGACATCCCCGCCCCCGCCGACGGCCGGCTGACCGCGATCTTGCTCGATGACGGGAGCGACGTCCGTGCGGGGCATACCATCGGGTACCTGGAACGGGAACCGGCGGCCGGGGCCAACGAGGCGTCGAAAGCCGAGGCGCCCGAACCGCAGGAGCCGACTGCGCCCCCCCCAGGGGAGGCGGCGGAGCCCACCGGCCCACCCGCCGGGCCGGCCGCGCGGCGCGTGCTTCAGCAAGCCGGCCTGGATCCGCAAACCGTGACCGGGAGCGGACCCGGGGGGCGCATTACCAAGGACGATGCCGTGTCCGCCGCGCAACGCCTGGCCGACCAAACCGCGGCAACCGCCCGGCCCGAGCAACCAAGCCACGGGTTCGCCGAGGGCAGTGCCGCGGATCCCCGACCGAACCACCGCCCTGAAGAACGGGTCCCGATGACGCGACTGCGGGCCCGAATTGCCGATCGGCTGATCGAGGTCCAGCGTCAAGCCGCCATCCTGACCACGTTCAACGAGGTCAATATGGCGCCGGTCCAGACCCTGCGGAGGCAATACCGAGGACGATTTGAGGAAGTCCACGGTGTCAAACTGGGCTTGATGAGTTTCTTCGTCCGGGCGGTCATCGAGGCCCTCAAGCGCTATCCGGTCGTCAACGCCTCCATCGACGGCCATGATGTGGTCTATCACGGTTACTTCGACATCGGGATCGCCGTGAGCGCCCCACGCGGGCTGGTTGTGCCGGTGATCCGCGACGCCGAGCGCTTCGGGCTGGCCGGCATCGAGCAGCGGGTTGCGGCCTTTCGCGACAAGGCCGAATCCGGGACGCTGGAGTTGTCGGATCTCGAGGGTGGGACCTTCACGATCACCAATGGCGGCGTCTTTGGCTCCATGCTCTCGACCCCCATCATCAACCCGCCGCAGAGCGCCGTGCTCGGCATGCACCGCATCCAGGACCGCCCCGTCGCCGAGGACGGGCAGGTGGTGATCCGCCCGATCATGTACCTGGCCCTGTCCTATGATCACCGCCTCATCGACGGCCGGGAGGCGGTGAGTTGTCTCGCGGCGATCAAGGACTACCTCGAAGATCCGGCGCGGATGGTGCTCGGCGTATGAGTGGCGATCGCACGAGCTACGAGGTCATTGTGCTCGGCGGCGGCCCGGCGGGGTATGTCGCCGCCTTGCGGGCAGCGCAGGCCGGGTTCACCACCGCCTGCATCGAGACCCGGCGGGACGTCCAGGGGCGCGCCATCCCGGGAGGCGTCTGCCTTAATAGCGGTTGCATCCCATCCAAGACACTCCTCGAGCGCAGCGCCCGCTACGCCGATATCCACTCGGGCCGTGGGATGGAGGGCATCCACCTAGGCGAGGCGACCCTCGACCTAGGCGCGATGATGGCCCATAAAGACAAAGCCGTGCGGACACTAACCGCCGGTATCCACCAACTCTTCCGGCGCTACGGGGTCGAGCTGCTGACGGGCGAAGCGAGCTTGGCCGGTCGGCAACAGGTCCGACTCCAGTACGCCGATGAAACGCGTATACTCGGCGCGGGGCGAATCGTCGTCGCCACGGGCGTCCGGGCTCGAGCGCCCGAGGGCGAGCCGAACGACCCCCGCATCCTAACGCCCGGTCAGGCCTTGACAGGCTCCGTTGTCCCCAAACGGCTCGGAATCCTCGGGTGGGACGCGGTGGCGCTCGAGCTGGCCGTGATCTGGCAACGCCTCGGCAGCACCGTGACCTGTCTCGCCCACGACGATTGGCTCCCGATCCTGGATCAGCGCCTCGCCCGAACCGTGCGCCACGCCCTGAACGAGCTGGGCATCACCTTCCGCAGGCTCGAATCGCCGCCCCGAGTCGCCGCCACGGACGCCGGCATCACGCTGACCGAGACGGCTGACAAAGCCCCCTGGGACGCGCTCGTGGTCGCCGATGGCTACGTCCCGAATACCGAGGGGCTCGGTCTGGAGCGTCTCGGGATCCGCTGCGACCCGCACGGCTTTATCCGGGTCGACGGGGATTTTCGAACGAACCTGCCCGAGGTCTATGCGATCGGTGATGTGATCGGCCCTCCCTTTCGAGCCCACAAGGCCTTTCAGGAGGCCGAGGTCCTGTGTGAGCGTTGGCTCGGTCGGGCCAACGCCGTGAACTACGAGGCCATCCCTTGGGCGCTCTACACACGCCCGGAGGTTGCCTGGGTCGGCCCCGCACCCGCGGATTACGAGGCGCGGGGTAGGCGTTTGACCCGCGGCTCGTTTCCCTTCGCTGCCAACGGAAGGGCCCACAGTCTGGCCGATGTCGCCGGATCCGCGGTCGTGTATGCCGATGCCGAAACCGACCGCCTGGTCGCCGTCCAGATCGTCGGTCCCGGGGCGGTGGAACTCATCAATCAGGCCGCAGGCTTGATCGAATTGCAGGCCTCGGCGGAAGATTTGGCCCGAATCGCCGTCGCTCACCCCAGTCTCAGCGAGACCCTTCGGGAAGCGGCCCTGGCGGCCCGCGAGCAACCGCTGCATCAGTCACCGTGACACGCCAGCGGACGGATCGAATACCGACGCCAGCCCTTGTGAAACGGGATAGCCGTTCGGCCCCAACGCGCATCGGTTCCTCGCGCGCACTCGCCCCCGCCACCTCCAGCCTGTACCGTCGGTTGGATCGAGTGGACGGCACTCTGCCCAAACGTTGCCGGCGAGGTTTCTTACGGTGAGCACCACGTTCCACAGCGCGTTCCCGGACAGCGCCTCGGCCGCCGAACGGCTTACCTCGCATCAGGCGTCCCCCGAGCCCGAGTCATCGCAACGCGCGGATCGCCGGGCTACCGCATTTGAGCTGACCCTGAGCGGGGTCCGACTGCCTCGCAAGGGCCCACGCCGCCGGGATGTTCGCCCACCGCACCGCCAAACCCCGAACTATCTCAGCCATTACGACGTTCGGACCCTGTTCTACGATTGCGTCTACCAGGCGGAGCCGCAGCGGTTTACCCTCACCTGTCCACGCTTGCTCAATCTGTGGCCGGTTCTCCGCGACGGTCTGCGAGACGAACACGGACCGCTTCGCGGCCGCCTTCGTCGTCGGCAATGGCTACGTTGTGAGCAGATCGAATGGCAGGGGACATACCGCCCCTATCTCATGATCGATTATGGGGGTATTCGGGAGCACTTCCCGGTTCGCCAGTCCCTGGCACCATTCTTCGCCGGCCGAAACGCCCTCGTTGCGGTCAACAAGAACAATGCGCTCCACTGGATCGCCGATTGGGCGCGATACCACCAACGAGCCCATGGAGCAGATGCCGTGGTGCTCTTCGATAACGCCTCCACCGCCTATACACTGGAGGCGATCCGCACGACCCTCGAGGGCATCCCCGGTCTCACCGTGGTTGCGGTCATCGCATCCAACTACCCGTACGGCCCGTTCGACCCCTCCGGCCGGTTCGATATCAGCCCGCGTTTCTTCCAGACCTCGATGCTGAATATTGCCCGGCGGGACATGCTGAGTGCCGCGCGCGCCGTGTTGAGTTGCGATATCGACGAACTCGTTCTCCCGTTAGCGGGCTCGAACGTATTCGATCGCACCCGGCAATCGGTCCTGGGCGTCACCTCATTCCCGGGTTTTTGGGCTTATCCGGAGCCCCACCAGGACGGGCCGCAACCCCACGAGGCCCACGTCTTTGTCAAACCGGGACGCCCCCTCGGAAAGACGAAATGGTGTGTTGCGCCGGATCGCTTCTATGGACGGTTCGGCTGGTCCGTACACCGTTTCGGGCCGTTTTTCCCCCTTTCGCGCCAACGGGATATCACCTTCATGCACTGCCGAGCCACCTCCACGAGCTGGAAAAAAGATCGCCGTTCAGCGCTCAACGGGGTCCGATTCGACCCGGGGCTGCACGAGCTCGTGCAAACCTATCTATCGGCCAGGGGATCCGAACGCGCCCCGAGCAGCAGCTCCTAGCCGGGCGGCGACCCAAACGACCCGAAATCGCCGGGGGTGGCTTCTCGAACCACGGGATGCTAAAAGGACAAGATCGGGACAGGTCGGATCCCAACGGCCTCGGACGTGAATCACGTCGGCCGATGGCGGGGTCTGAGGGCGAGGGGCCGTCGACTCGACGCCGGGAGCGGGCTGTCACGGCGGCGCCCGGGTCCACCGTATCACCCCGGATCGCGGTTCGGCGGAAGGGCAAGCGCAGCTCGAATCCGCTTGGCGCATGTCGCCGAGGTGTCGACGGGTCGATCGCTCCGCCGGCGGATCACCAGTCGGTCGAATAACCACCTGAACGAGACGACGTATGGAGCTCATCTTCCTCGGCAGCGGGGGTGCCTTCACCCTCGGTGACGGCAACTACCAATCCAATATGGTCCTCGAATCCTCGAATGGCCGCCGATTGCTCATCGACTGCGGGACGGATGCGCGGTTCTCGCTGAGCGAGCAAGGGCTCACCGCCGGGGACATCGACGCCGTGTACATCAGCCATTGCCACTCGGATCACGTGGGCGGGCTGGAGTGGCTGGGATTCTCCACCTACTTCATCGAGGCAGGTGCACGACGCCCTCAGCTCATCGCCCACCGCGAGATCCTCGACATCCTTTGGGAGCACTCCTTGCGTGCCGGCATGGACAGCATTGGTACCGGACCGGCAGGCCTCGAGAGCTTCTTCGAGATCCACGAGATCGTGGAGGACCAGCCGCTTCGATGGCAAGACGTCGAATTGACGAGTTTTCGGGTGGTTCACCACCAAGGCGCCGACGGCACGGCGCCCGCCTTCGGACTGGAGATGTATCTGCCCGATTGCGGCACACGGCATCTCTTGACGACCGATACCCGTTATACCCCGGAACGGCTCATGCCCCGTTTCGAACAGATGGACCGGATCTTCCACGATTGCGAGACGGCGGCTTACCCGTCCAAGATCCATGCCCATTACGACGAGCTCCTGCAGCTACCGGCGGCGATCCGCGCCAAGACCTGGCTTTACCACTTCCAGCCAGGCCCCTTGCCCGACGCACGGTCCGCCGGATTCCTGGGATTCGTCGCGAAAGGTCAACGCTTCAACCTGCGCCAGCCTGAGCCGATACCCCGTCCCGTTCGGGGACAGCAGGCGGGTGGTTGAGCCGACCGGCCACCGACTTGGTCCGCGCGACACCCCAGGTGCCTGCAGCCGGGGTGTGCGAGCGCCTCGCTCCGGCGGGGGTGCTTGGACCGACCGCCTCGTTACCCACGCTAAGGTAGTGCCGCGATGCAATCCGACGAACAACTCGCCCTACTGGACCGCGTCGAGGAGCGGCTGCGGGATTTTCGAACTCGCTCCGCCCAGCGCAGTCAGTTGGGGGCCCGAATCGCCAGGAACACGACCCTCATCATGCGGATCGGGGGCCTCGCCGTTTTTGCCCTGGCGCCGTTTCTGTTCTTCATGATCTATCAACTGACCGGGGACATGGCCCGGATGACTGGCCATATGACCGATATGCGCGGTTCCATGGACTCCATGCAACGGGAATTCCGCGTGGTGCGGACCACGATGGAACCGATGGA
Organism: uncultured Ectothiorhodospiraceae bacterium; assembly: GCA_964346755.1. Taxonomy (GTDB): domain Bacteria; phylum Pseudomonadota; class Gammaproteobacteria; order CAYFWJ01; family CAYFWJ01; genus CAYFWJ01. The sequence continues at coordinate 15,648 of CAYFWJ010000006.1, read as the reverse complement.
CACGAGTGTCAGCGCCATGGCCTTGGAGGTCCAGCGCATGCCCACCATGCAGGAGGCGGTCACGAGTATGACCGAGACCGTCGTTCAAATGGATGGGAGCGTGTCAAACCTCGCCCAAGGGACGACGACCATCGGGAACCGGATGGACCATATGAGCCTGCAACTCTCGGGAATGCACCAAACCGTTGGGGGGTTGACGCAGACCGTCGGCATGATGAATCGGGATGTCCGAACCTTGTCAGGCCCCGCTCGGATGCTCCCCTTCGTGGGCCAATAGGGGGGTCCGTCCGTGGTTGAAGCGAACGACGAACGCGCACGCATGGAAGCGAAGATCGACGCGATCCTGGACGAATTTGAGCGCTCGATGGAGGAGCGCAACCAGTTGACGGTTCGCATCGGCAAGCGGGTCACCCAACTCGTACGCATCGCGATCTTCGGGATCTTGATCGTGACCTTGGCCATGTTTTACCTCGTGCACATCCTGTCTCGGGATGTGACGACGATGACCGAACATATGGAGGTCATGGATCGACACATGCGGTCGATGGAGTCGGACTTTAAAGCCGTCGCCACCTATATGGACTCCATGCGTGCCTCGATCGATGGGATGCAACAGGCCATGACGAGCATGTCCCCAATGACCGAGTCCGTCGTGGCCATGGAGCAGCATATGACGACGATGCAGACGAACATGGAGACGATCGAGGGCGATATCCGTCGGATCGAGATCCGGATGGGTTGGATGGACCGGGATGTCACGGGGATGGAGCGGCGGCTCCGGGAATTGAATACGACGGTTTACGGGATCGGCGGGAACGTCAACGACATGTCGGATCCGTTTCGCCTGCTGCCGTTCCCGCGGTAAGAAGGCGACTCGGATCCGGCGCCGCCCGCGTCCTCGGTAGCGCGGTGCTCGCCGGCGTCTTGGCAGCGCGGACGACGCCGGCTATGATGCGCCTGCTGACGGCGGCGTACGCCGCCGTCAGCAGGCGCGGGCGCCGGGCGCACCCCGCCACGGCGCGCCCTCATCCCCGCTCGACGCCACGACAGTGATTCGCCCCATGAAACGCTACGGCATCAAGATCACCATGCCCCCGGGGCATACCTTCACATCGAACCACCTCCTCGGGGGCGACTTCGTCCGCTACCGCTGGTACGACACCGCCAAGGAACGGGACGAGGCCCTGGAGGCGATGCGCAACCCCCCGCCCTATTATCGCGAGGGAGACCAGCTGCGTTTGGTCTACACGAAGGTGGAGCGTTCCAGCGAAGACGCCGAGGCGATCCAGGAGTCGTGACCCCTGGGGCGGCGTCGGGCTGAGCCGCATGGTCCGGACGGCCCCAGACGACACCCGAGCCGGCCCGCAGCCCGGCTGCGTCCAAGCCTGCCGGGCCTGCGCCCACCGGGACGCGTCCGAGCCTGAGAGTCTGGCCGCCAAGGCCGACTGGGTTCGCTCGCGCCTGGAGCCGTGGGCCGATCGGCTCCAGCCGATCGTGGGGCCAGCCGCCGGCGAACGGCTGGCCTACCGGGATCGAGCCATCCTGGCGGCCCGCTGGGCCGCGGGTTGGCGATTCGGATTCGCGCGACGGGATGCCTTTATCCCCATCCCGGATTGCCCGGTTCATACCCCGGGGATCCGAGAGGCCCTGAACCGGCTATCGATAGATCTCCCACCACCGGACCGTGGCCAGCTCGCCTACGTCATCCTCAACGGCGCCCAAGCCCTGCTGCTCTACAAACAGCGCCGGCTCCCGCCCGATCCCCCCGAATCCTGCCTGAGCGCCCTACGTGAGCTCGGATTCGAGGGGATTTGGCTGCACGCCAATCCCTCGGCGGGGAATAACCTGTACCTGAAGCAACCCTGGCGTCTGGCAGCCGGCCGTCGCTGCTCCCTCGATCGCGAGGGGCTCCGCTACGGCCCAACGGTCTTTCGCCAGGTTCAGCCCCCCCTCTATCAGGCGGCGCTCGCGCAAACGGTGCGCTTCCTAGCCCCGGGCCCGCATCGACCCCTCGTCGATCTGTACTGTGGCACCGGGAGCAGCCTCGCGCACTGGCGCCACCAGGGCAGTCCCTGTTTGGGGGTTGAACGGGATGGAGCGGCGGTGCGTTGCGCACGCCTCAATCACCCGGGACAACCGATCCTTCAAGGCCGCTGCGGCGATCGACTGCCCCAGGTTCGGGACTGGTTAACGGAGTCAAACGCCCCCGCAGCGGTCTTCGCCAATCCCCCGCGAACCGGCCTGGAACCGGCGGTGGGGGCTTGGCTGAGGCAGGAAAGCCGCTGTCATCGCTTGGCGTATCTATCCTGCAGCCCCGGTACCCTCGGCCGAGACCTGCAGGGCCTGACCCAGGCGGGATGGACCGTCGAGACGATCCATCCCTACGACTTTTTCCCACAGACCCATCATGTCGAGACGCTCGCGTTGGCCACCCGCACCGACTCGATCTGACACGCGGGAACGGCCTCCATCGCCGTCGGGCTAGGGCGCCAATTCGAGGCCCACGACGGCCCGGTCCGCATCCTGAGCCCAGGCGTGCATGGAGCCCTCATAGAGCCGGACGGCTTCGCCATCTCCTGGCTCAGGCCATAGCCTGCGGCTCGCCATGCCGCGTTACCTTCATCGAGGATAGAGATCGCCTCGTGATCCAGGGTGTGAAGCTGCCAGAATAACCGCGTCGCGCGAGAAAAATGGCCCGCTGAGGTACCCGGCGTGGTGATAATGACCCGGGAATCGTTATCCCCACTGCGTTCCCGCAGGAGCTCGGCGAAGGATTCCGGGTCCGGGCGCATCTTCTGGAGGCTCGCCGGTCCGGAGCGACGGGTCGTTCGAACCGCATCCCAGGGCATCAGCACGGCCCCCGGGATGTGGCCCTCGGTCGCAAAGCCTGCGGGATCGGAGCGGACATCGAGGACCACGACGGTGTCAGTGGCTGTCGCCAACGCCTCTGCGGTGATCAACGGACTGGCGGCCGGGGTGGCGAATGAGGTGATGGGCCACACGGTGAGCCAAAGCAGGAGTAAACGTCGCATAGGGCCCCACGATTGACGTGTGACATTGGACTGAGTTTTACTGTCACGTCATTCAGTCATATCGTTGAGTACGACGACACCCGCGAGCCCCCGACGACTTCCCGCTCGACCCCGCAGGATCCGGGCGGAGGAACAGCTGTCGGGCCCAGGCAACCCGGCGTGCGCCACTCAGCCCCGAGGATTCGGAACCGCGGTCGGTTTGCAGCGGCAATCGCAGCGACTACAATCCCCGATGCCCGAGGGAGGCGAGGCACGACAACAATGAGACGGAACGCCCTCACCGGTCGGAGACGCTTGAGCGTCCCCCATCACTTCAAGCGCCCTGGAGCCATCAACTCATGAAGACCCAAGTCTTTATCCTAGGGGCCGTCACCGGCCTGGTCATTGGCCATTTGGTCAGCTACTACCTCCTGCCTGCCATCCTGAGCTGAGCTCAGGAGATGCCGAGCCGGGGGAGGAATCCACTCCCGGCTCGGCGCGCGTTGACACCCGTCTCTCCTTCCGCACAACCCCGTCGAATCACTCAATAGCCTGGGGGGTCGGACTCCCTTGCGTTGGACTGGGGGTCTGAGCCCTCGTCCGCTCTTCGGATTCCACCCAGAGGAAGACGGGATCCTGAGGTAACCAAGCCGGGGCCCGACAGGTTTTACAGCCGGTGGTGCAACCGGAACCCGCGGTTAACTCCTGTACCCGGCCCTTACGGATCCAGGTCGCGAGGGCGGAACGAGCCACCTCCGGCTCGACATCCAACGCCTGGGCCAGTTGGCCGAGGCCAACGGGGCCGCGCCCGCTCATGTAGTGTCGAATCTCCGTCAATAGCATGCCGCCTAACCTCGCAGGACCCGTGCGGGGTCTCGATGGACCGATGGCGCGGTTGGCTCACGACTCACCCACCAGAGCCCGGCGAACACCGCAACCAGCATGGATACACTACCGAGCAGCCATAGGCTCGCGAACAGGGGGGCCTGAGGGAACATGGCGAGCTGGTAGAAATTGGTGGCCACCAGATAGGCGAGCCCGGTACTCCACAGGGCCGAGAATGTGCTCCAGCCCCAATTGGACTCCCGTTGGATGGCCGCCGTGGCCGATACACACGGGAAGTACAACAGAATGAACAACAGATAGGCGAAGGCTCCGACCTGGCCATGGAACCGTTCCGCCATCGCGCCGAAGGTTGCCGTACTCACCTCATAGGCGGCCGCGGCCTCCTGACTGCTGTCCGCGGCATCGAGGGCGCCGATGCCCAGGGGATCGCTGGCGGCTTCCCAGAGCCCCGCCAGGTTCGCCGGCACCGAAGCGAATGCCGCAGCGAGTTGGGCCCCAACGTCCACCGACTCCGCGCCCTGCCCCTCGCCCGTGGGGGTCTCGAGTTGGGAATACATCGTGTCCAAGGTCCCGACGACCACTTCCTTGGCAAGGATACCGGTGAAGATCCCGACGGTTGCGGGCCAGTTGTCTTCCTCGATCCCCATGGGCTCGAAGACCGGCGTGATGCCCTTGCCAATGGCACTCAACAGGGAATCGGGACTGTCCTCGTTGCCGAAGGACCCGTCGGTGCCCCAGGCGTTAAGGAACGAGATCACCACGACCATCGCAATGATCAGCCGTCCGGCGTCCTGGATGAACCCACGTAAGCGCTCCCAGGTGTGCAGGAGCATATGACCGGGCCGGGGCAAGGTATAGGGCGGGAGCTCGAGGAACAACGGCTCGCTCTCACCACGCAGCACCGTGAATTTAAGGATGACCGCGGTGAAGAAGGCCATCAGGATACCGATGAGGTAGAGGGCGAATACGATGTTCGTCCCGCCCTGGGGAAAGAACGCGGCCGCGAACAACGCGTACACGGACAAGCGGGCGCCACAGGACATGAACGGTGCCATCATGATGGTCAACAACCGCTCCCGAGATGTGTCCAGGGTGCGCGCCGCCATGATGGCGGGCACGTTGCATCCAAAGCCGACCACCAGGGGGACGAAGGCCTTACCGGGCAGACCCACCGCCCGCATGAAACGATCCATGACAAAGGCGGCCCGCATCATGTAGCCCGAGTCCTCGAGGAAGGACAGGAACAGATACAAAAAGCCGATGATCGGGATGAAGGTCGCGACGACCTGGATCCCGCCGCCAATCCCGTCCGCCAAGAGCACCCGCAACCATTCAGGACTGCCGAGGGCGTTCAAGACCTGCCCGAGCCCATCGACGAAGAGTGCCCCGGCAATCCCGTCGAACAAGGCGATAAAGACGTCCCCAAGATTGATGGTGAACAGGAACATCAAATACATCGCCGCCAAGAACAACGGGATGCCCAGCAGCGGGTGCAGGACGAGTCGATCCAGGCGATCCGACCCGGTTCGTTGACTGGCCGGCTGCGGCTCGACCACCGCTTGAGCGGCTTGATGCGCGAAGCCGTAGTAGCTATCGGCCAGGAGGATATCCGCATCCTCCTCGAGGGTCGCTTCCACGGTCTCACGCGTCGCACGGGCCCGTTCACGGAGGCCCGAGTCCGTCAGCGCCACGGATTCCGCATCTGCCTCGTTGCCGACCAGACGAGTCGCCACCCAATGGGGGCTCACCGCCCATGGCTGGCCCTCAGACTCGATCGCCGAAGCCATCGCCTCGATCGCCTCAGCCAAGGGGGCGGGCCGTTCGATGGTCAGCGGCGGGAGCACCTGGTTTTCCTCCGCGGCCCGTCTCGCCACCACCTCCGTCAACGCCTGGAGCCCCTCGTGTTGAACGGCCGAGATCGCCACTACAGGGCACCCGAGCCGTTCCGCGAGGGCCGTGATATCCACCCGGCGTCCGCGACGGCGGGCCCGATCCATCATATTAACGGCAACCACGAGCGGCACGCCCATCTCGCGGAGCTGGGCCGTCAGGAATAAGCCACGTTCGAGGCTATTGGCATCGACGATATTCACGTAGACGTCGGCCGCACCGGAGAGGATGAACTCCCGGGCCACGCGTTGATCGGAGCTCGCCTCGTCACGGCTGAGATCGTAGATACCGGGCAGATCGACCACCGCATAATCCCGGCCATCGATCGCCAATCGCCCGGTCTTCTTCTCGACCGTCACCCCCGGCCAATTGCCACTCTTCTGGCGGGTGCCCGTCAGGGCGTTGAACAACGTGGATTTGCCGCAGTTAGGATTCCCCACCAGGGCAATGGAGTACTCCGACATGTTATCTCAGCCTCTTTCGAACGCGAGGTCGTGGCGAGTCAAGGCGCAGCAGGGCGCAAGGGGCCTGGGACCGCCGCGTTGGGGTCGCAACGATGTGAGTGAAACTCGTTATCGTTTACGCTTCTGCGAACACGGTGTCAAGGGGCAGGCGTTCCCCGCGGGCCGCCTGGGAGCGGCCCGCCAGCCCTCAGCGGGCCGATTCCGCCGGGACCAGACGAATCCGCGTATCGAGCCGGCCCGTGAAATAGGCATCGAAGACGATCCCGTCGGGGTCATTCGCCACCTCGAACCCCGGCTGGGGATCCGGCTCGATGCCGGCATAACGCAGCCCACTGTTGCCGAGCCGCACCACCTGCCGCACGTGCATCGGGAAATAGCCGTCTAAGAACTGCCGCATGAACGGCCCATTGCGGAGGATGAAGACCTCGTCGTCGGTGGGCTTGAGGATCCGACTCTCCGTCGCGAGGCAAATGTAGGCATCGCGAGAGACAGCCCGGAGTTCGACGCTCGCCTCGTTGACCTTGACCTGTCCGATCCCCTCATCTTCGATCACTCGGATGTCACGCACCCGCCCGGACCGGTAAACGATCTCGGTGGCCGGCACCGCATCCAAATCGCGATGGCACTGTCGAAGTTCAGCCCACCCGGTGCGACGACTGGCGCGCGACAGTAGAACCCGGTTATTGAAGGTGTGCGTCGTCTGCGGGTCCGCATCCGCAAGGAACTCAAGCGTCGCCGTGGCAGGTCCACTCCGACCAAAATCCTCGAAAGAGACCTCCCGATCGGTGGGCTGACGGCCCTCGGCCAACGCCTTCGAGGGGCCGACCACGAGAAGGGCAAGCCCGATCATGAGGGCGCGAAGGGTAATGCGTAACGACATAGCAAACGATTCCCGTCATCAGGTGCATGGCGAATGCCCGACCG
>CAYFWJ010000006.1:0-8413 GCA_964346755.1 uncultured Ectothiorhodospiraceae bacterium | reverse complement strand
ATATCGCGAGTGGTTCAGGTGCACCCAAAATCAGGACCAAATGAATACTATTTTCATCCGGATCGGGGGCCGATGAATGCTGCGTATCAGCAAGATGACCGACTACGCGGTCGTAATCCTGACCGAGCTGGCGAACGGTGGTCAGGAAGCCGACACAGCGAGTGCCCTGGCCGAGCGAACGCGGCTTGCCCAGCCCACGGTCAGCAAATTGCTTAAGACCCTGCAAGCGGCTGGCATCGTACGCTCGATCCGCGGGCGCAATGGGGGCTATGCCCTGGTGAGCTCGCCGAACCGAGTCACGCTGACAACGATCATCGAGGCGGTGGAAGGGCCGATCGCGATGACCGAATGCGCCCTCGAGTCGGGCCGTTGTGAGATCGAGACGGACTGCAGCGTCCGACCCCACTGGCGCCTGATCAACGGCGCGATCCGCGAGGCCCTGAACGACCTGACCCTCGATGAGCTCGGTCAGAAGCCAATCAAGCCGGATTCGACCGCATCGATCAACGACATCTGCGTATCCGAGCGCAATTAGCCGGAGGTTTTCATGGCGACCGAAACCCAAGACATCGAACAGCTCGTCAAGCGCGAGTACAAGCACGGGTTTTACACCGAAATCGATCAAGAGACCATTCCGCCGGGTCTCAACGAGGACATCGTTCGGATGATCTCGGCCAAGAAGCGGGAACCCGAGTTCATGCTCGAGTGGCGCCTGAAGGCCTTCCGCAACTGGCAGACGATGACCCATCCGACGTGGGCCCACGTCCACTACCCGATTATCGACTACCAGGCCATCTCCTATTACTCGGCCCCCAAAAGCCAAGAGGAGATCGAGGCGGACGCGCCCAAGAGCCTGGACGAGGTCGACCCGAAGCTCCTCGAGACCTACGAGAAGCTCGGTATCCCCTTGCACGAGCGGGAGCGCTTAGCCGGTGTCGCCGTGGACGCGGTCTTCGACAGCGTCTCGGTGGCAACAACCTTCAAAGACAAGCTCGCCGAACAAGGGATCATTTTCTGCTCCTTCTCGGAAGCGCTGCAGAACCATCCGGAGCTGGTGGAGCGCTACATGGGTTCGGTCGTCCCGTACAACGACAACTTCTTCGCGGCGCTGAATGCCGCCGTGTTCTCCGACGGCTCGTTCGTGTACATCCCCAAGGGCGTACGCTGCCCGATGGAACTGTCCACCTACTTCCGTATCAATGCCGCGGACACGGGCCAGTTCGAGCGAACCCTGATCGTCGCCGAAGAAGGCGCCTCGGTGAGCTACCTCGAGGGCTGCACGGCCCCCATGCGGGACAAGAACCAGCTGCACGCTGCAGTCGTCGAGCTGGTCGCCCTGGACGATGCCGAGATCAAGTACTCCACGGTTCAGAACTGGTACCCGGGTGACGAAGACGGCAAGGGCGGCATCTACAACTTCGTGACCAAACGGGGCGATTGCCGCGGTGATCGGAGCAAGATCTCCTGGACCCAGGTGGAGGTGGGATCTGCCATCACCTGGAAGTATCCGAGCTGTGTACTGAACGGTAACGAATCGGTCGGCGAGTTCTACTCGGTGGCCCTCGGTAACAACTACCAGCAGATCGACAGCGGGACCAAGATGATCCACGTGGGTCGGGATACCAAGAGCACGATCGTCTCCAAGGGGATCTCGGCAGGCCACGCCAACAACGCCTATCGGGGGCTGGTCAAGATCGCCAAATCCGCGGAGAACGCGCGCAACTACACCCAATGTGATTCGTTGTTGATGGGCTCTACCTGTGGCGCGCACACCTACCCCTACGTCGAGGTGAAGAACCAGTCCGCCAAGCTGGAGCATGAGGCAACCACCTCGAAGATCAGCGACGACCAGATCTTCTATCTCCGTCAGCGCGGGCTCTCCGAAGAGGATGCGGTCAACATGATTGTTAACGGCTTCTGCAAGGAGGTCTTCCGCGAGCTGCCCATGGAGTTCGCTGTGGAGGCCCAAGCCCTGCTCGAGGTCTCCCTGGAAGGAGCGGTGGGCTAAGCCCGCCCACCGCCCAACGCAACGCATGACGACGGAGCTCATCCTATGCTAACGATCAACAACCTCCATGCCGAAGTCGATGGCAAGGCCATCCTGCAAGGCATCGATCTCCGTGTGAACCCCGGCGAGGTCCACGCCATTATGGGCCCGAACGGATCGGGCAAGAGCACCCTGTGTCAGGTACTCGGCGGACGGGACGGCTACACCGTAACCGACGGGGCCATCGAATATCGGGGACAAGACCTCATGGCGATGGATCCGGAGACCCGGGCGCGAGAGGGGCTGCTGCTCGGGTTCCAATACCCCGTGGAGATCCCGGGCGTGAAGAACGTCTATCTCCTCAAGGCCGCCTACAACGCGGCCCGGGTCCACCGGGGCGAAGAGGAAGTCGACACCCTAGAGTTCCTCAAGCTGGTCCGCGAGAAGCTCAAGACCATGCAGATGGACGAGTCCTTCCTCCACCGGGCGGTCAACGAGGGCTTCTCCGGTGGCGAGAAGAAGCGCAACGAGATCCTGCAGATGTTGATCCTCGAGCCGACCCTCGCAGTCCTCGATGAGACCGATTCGGGGCTGGACATCGACGCCCTCGGTATCGTCTCCGATGGCATCAACACCCTGCGCCAATCCGATCGGGCAATCGTCCTGGTAACCCATTACCAGCGGCTGCTCAACCACATCGAGCCGGACCGGGTGCATGTCCTTGCCAACGGTCGGATCGTGAAATCCGGCGACAAGAACCTCGCCCACGAGCTCGAGGCCAAGGGGTATCACTGGCTCGTCGACGAGGAGGCGGCATGAACGAGGGGATCAGCGAGACCGCCGAGCCCTATGTGACGCGTTTCGAGGCCCACGACCGGGCGCTCGGCGATGCTTTGCCCGGTTGGTGGATGGAGCGCAAGCGCAAGGCGGCATCCCTGTTCTCGCGCAGCGGCTTCCCCCATCCGCGTCACGAGGAGTGGAAATACACCAATGTCCGACCATTGACCAAGCGGACCTTCGCGGAACCCCCCGAGGCGCCGAGCGCCGAGCAGGCCGCCGAGGCCCGCGCAGCCGTCCCACTGCCAACCTGGGACAGCCTGCGGTTGTGGTTTGTCGACGGACGATTCGTCGCCGCCGAAGGAGCGGAAGACCAACCGAAGGTCTCGGTCGCGCCATTGAACGAGGCGCTGCAGCGCGATCCCGCGCGCTGGGAACCCCATCTCGGACAGATCGCCTCGGACTCCGGGAACAGTTTCGTGAATCTGAACACGGCGCTAACGGACGTCGGGGCCGCGATCCACGTCGGCCCGAACACCCAGGTCAAAGCCCCGATCCATCTGATCTTCGTATCCACGGCCGGCGAGACCCCTTGGATGACCCATCCCCGGATCGTGATGCGCGCGGAGCAGGGAAGTGAGGTGACCCTCGTCGAGCAATACCGGGGTATGCCGCAGTCGGGCCATTTCACCAATCCGGTGACCGAGCTTAGCCTCGGGGCCAATGCCACCGTCGATCATTACCTGATCAAGGAGGAGAGTGATACCGGCTATCTCATCGAGAGCCTGCATGCCGAGCTCGAACGGGACAGTCGCTTGCGGAGTCACAACCTGACCCTCGGGGGGCGCCTTGCCCGCAGTGACCTTAATCTACATCTCCGGGCCGAAGGGGCCGAGGTGGAGCTCTACGGGGCCTTTCTGGTCCGGGGCCGTCAGCATTCGGACAACCACACCCGGGTCTTCCACCACGCCCCGCGGACGCGGAGCACGGAGGTGTATCGGGGGATCGCCGATGACCACAGTCGCGGCGTATTCAAAGGGGTTGTCGTGGTCGACCCCCACGCCCAGAAGATCGAGGCCCATCAATCGAGTGACAACCTCCTGGTGGCCGAGACCGCGGAGATCGACACCAAACCCGAGCTGCAGATCTACGCCGACGACGTCGCCTGCAGCCACGGGGCAACGGTGGGTCAACTCGACGAGCGGGCCCTGTACTATCTGCGGTCCCGAGGCATCGACAAGGGGCTGGCGCAGAGCCTTTTGATCAACGGGTTTGTGGAGACCGTCTTCGAGGCGATCCGCTCGCCGATGCTGCGGGATCACCTGGAGACCCAGGTCTGTCACTATCTGCCGGACTGTCAACGACTCAAGGGTCTAGAATGAGCCAACTGTCTGCCGCTGCCGAGGCGGTTTCTCCAGAGACGCTGCCGTCGTTCGACGTGGATCGACTGCGCGCGGATTTCCCGATCCTCCACCAAGAGGTGAACGGCAAGCCGCTGTGCTACCTCGATAATGCCGCCACCGCGCAGAAGCCACGGTCGGTCATCGAGGCCGTGGAACACTATTACACCTGGGACAACGCCAATGTCCATCGAGGCTTGCACACCCTGAGCGAGCGAGCCACCGATGCCTACGAGGGGGCGCGGGAGTCCGTCCGGGCCTTTTTGAACGCCCGCTCCGCCCGGGAGATCGTGTTCACGCGGGGATGCACCGAGGCGATCAACCTCGTCGCCTCGAGCTTCGGCGAGCGTCTGCGCGAAGGCGATGAGATCATCCTCACGACCATGGAACACCACGCCAACATCGTGCCCTGGCAGTTGCTTCGGGATCGACGGGGCGTGGTCCTGCGAATCGCCCCGGTCAATGAGGCCGGTGAACTGGATCTCGAGGGACTGCGTGCGCTCATCTCGCCACGGACGCGGCTGGTGGCCCTGTCGCACATCTCCAATGTGCTCGGGACCGTCAATCCAGTGGACGAGGTCATCGCCCTTGCCCACCAGGCCGATATCCCCGTGCTGCTGGACGGGGCCCAGTCGGCGCCCCATCAGCCGGTGGATGTGGCGGCCCTCGACTGTGATTTCTTCACCTTCTCGAGTCACAAACTGTTCGGACCGACCGGGATCGGGGTGCTCTACGGGAAAGAGGCCTGGCTCGACACCATGCCCCCCTACCAGGGCGGCGGCGATATGATCGAACACGTCTCCTTCGAACGGACGACGTTCAACGAACTTCCCCTGAAGTTCGAGGCCGGGACCCCGAACATCGCCGGCGGCATCGGCTTGGCTGCGGCGATCGACTACCTGAATCGCCTCGATTGGACGAGTGCCCAACGCCACGAGCAGGCATTGCTCGAGTACGCGACCCAGACCCTGGAGGCCATCCCGGGTCTGCAGATCATCGGTCGGGCCCATCACAAGGCTGCAGTAATCTCCTTTGTGATCGAGGGCGCCCACGCCTACGACCTCGCGACGCTCATCGATCAACACGGCGTCGCGGTCCGCTCCGGTCACCACTGCGCCATGCCCTTAATGGCGTACTACAACGTCCCGGCGACGACCCGGGCATCCTTTGCCTTCTACAACACCTTCGACGAGATCGATCGCCTCGGCCGGGCGTTGGAGGCGGCGCGTCGTATTCTGGTCTGATGTCGAATCGAGGATCGTGCTATGCAAGTCCAGGAAAAAGTCACCCTGAAACGCGATTGCCTGGCCATTCTGGTGCCGAATGGTGACAAGGCCATCATCCCTGAAGGGACCGAGGTCGGGATTGCCCAGAGCCTCGGCGGTAGCTTCACGGTGCAGGCCCTTGGGCGTCTGTTGCGCATCGACGGCGAGAACGCCGACGCCCTCGGCAAAGAAGCGCCGGAGAAGCCACAACTCCCGCCGAATGCAACCGACAGCGATGTCGAGGCCATGGTCTGGGAGCAGTTGCGGACCTGTTACGATCCCGAGATACCGATCAATGTCGTCGAGCTCGGACTCGTGTACTCCTGCGACCTCACGCAACTCGAATCCGGGGGGCGACGGGCGGATATCACCATGACGCTGACCGCTCCCGGCTGCGGCATGGGGGATGTGCTCGCCGGTGACGTACATCAACGCCTCCTCGAGGTACCCACGATCGAAGATGCGGATGTGGAAGTCGTCTTCGATCCCCCGTGGAACCCGTCCATGATGTCGGAATACGCCCGGCTCGAAACAGGCATGTTCTGAGCTGCCACGTGCGGCCATCCCGAAGCGAACAACAACACCACGACGGAGATGATGATGGCATCTGATTGGGTTGATGTGGGCCCTGTGGAGAGCATCCCGGCGGGCCAATCGACGGTCGTTGACATCGATGATCTTGAGATTGCGGTCTTCCATGTGGATGGGGAATTCTACGCCATCCAAGACCTCTGCAGCCATGACGAATATCCGCTCTCCGACGGTGACCTTGAGGGCGATACCGTCACCTGCGCTGCCCACGGCGCGCAGTTCTGCCTCCGCAGTGGCGAGGCCTTGAGCGCACCGGCCTACGAACCCGTGGCCATCTTCCCGGTGCGGGTGGTCGAGGGCCGAGTCCAGGTCCGCGATGACCGCTGGGATTAGCGCGATCCCCATCCAACGACTGACGCTAATGACTGCCCATCCAGAGTCGAACGAGGTAAATCCCATGGCGAGCGTACAAACCTTTTCGCCGCACGCACCGAACCCGGAGCGCCCCCCGCAGGAGCAATGGGTGACGGCGACCCCGCGCGCCCTCGAACACATCCGCAAGGAACTCAGCAAGCGCCCCGAGGCGGCCGGGTTTCGACTCAGCCTCGTGCGGTCGGGATGCTCCGGCTGGGCCTATCAGGTCGATTTCGTGGAGCAGATCCAGGACGACGATCTGGCCTTCCCAATCGACGAAGCCATCACGCTATACGTCGATCCGAAGAGCTTTGAAGCAGTCAAAGGAACGGAGATCGACTATGTCCGGGAGGGCATTGCCCAACGGATGGTCTTCAACAACCCCAACGTGACCGGGGAATGCGGTTGCGGGGAGAGCATCTCGGTCGACTAGCGATAGGAGGATAATCACCTATGGCATCCACGGACAACGACATCAAGGCCACCGAGGCGTCCATCGTTGCCGACTTTCAGTTCCTGGAGGACTGGACCGAGCGATACCAGTACTTGATCGACCTCGGTAAGAAACTCCCCGGGGTTGGTAGCCCGTATCGCACCGAAGATTACAAAGTGAAGGGCTGTCAGAGCCAGGTTTGGCTGCACAGTGATCTGGACGACGGACGGTTGTATTTTCAGGCGGAGAGCGACTCGGCCATCGTCTCCGGTCTCCTAGCGCTCCTGCTCAAGGTCTACTCCGGCCGGAAGCCCGAGGAGATTCAGGCCTTCGAACCCGAATTCATCGATGCCGTCGGTTTGTCGAAACACCTATCGCCAACCCGTAAGAACGGTCTTCAAGCCGTCCTTAAGACCATCTATCAAGAGGCCGAGGGCGCTCGGCGTCACTGACGCGGCTCGCCCGTGAGCCCCCGAGGGGGGATGAGGCATGGGCCGCTACACGCTCTCCCCCAGGGGGGTCGCGGTCGCGAGCGGTCTCGGCCCCACCAACAAACGACTGGCCAGCAGCTCACCGGTGTTGATACCTTTTCAGCCTCGAGCCGGTCGAGCGGGTCGTGGAACGCCGTTCGCCGCGCGCCGTTCGCTGCATCCGCCACGGGAGACGCGCCTCCATGTGCCCTCGCCCCACGCCCTTGCCCGCCGAGCGAATCTGGGATCGTCTCGACGCCTACGCGGATCTGATCCGTCTGCGTCGCCCGATCGGCACCTTCCTGCTCCTTTGGCCCACACTCTGGGCGCTCTGGTTCTCGAGTAACGGCCAGCCGGATCCCAAGTTGGTCATCATCTTTCTTCTGGGGGTCTTCTTGATGCGTTCCGCGGGCTGCGCTATCAACGACTATGCCGATCGCGCCTTCGATCCCCACGTGGAACGCACACGGAATCGCCCGCTCGCGGCGGGACGCATCCGCTCTGAGGAGGCCGTCGCCGTATTCGTCGGCCTCAGCCTGATCGCCTTCGGCCTGGTCTTGTTTACGAACCCGCTCACCATCGCCCTCTCCTTCGTCGCCGCGGGACTCGCCGCCACCTATCCGTTCATGAAACGGTACCACTACCTACCGCAGCTCCACCTCGGCATTGCCTTCGGATGGGCCGTGCCGATGAGCTATGCCGCCCATTTGAACCATGTGCCCCTCGAGGCCTGGTGGTTGCTGCTGGTGACTGCCCTGTGGGCAACGGCCTACGACACCATGTACGCCATGTCGGATCGAGCGGAAGACCTGCACATCGGCGTCAAGTCCTCCGCCATCCTCTTCGGGCGCTGGGACAAGACCGTGGTGGCCACCCTCCAGCTCGCGGTGCTCGCACTGCTGGCGGCCCTCGGCTGGCACCTGGGGCTCGAATGGCCCTATTTCCTCGGCCTTGCGATCGCGACCGGGCTCGCGGTTCACCAGCAGTACCTGATCCGTGACCGCGACCCCAAACGCTGTTTTCAAGCCTTCCTCCAAAACAATCGCTTCGGGGCCGTGATCTTCGTCGGTTTGCTAGGCGCTTATCTGATCCCCCAGTGACGCGCCTGCGCGACGCCCCCGGCGGTCTCGTTCAGG
>CAYFWJ010000005.1:9883-57437 GCA_964346755.1 uncultured Ectothiorhodospiraceae bacterium | reverse complement strand
CTCGGCTCATGCGGGCCGGTTCCCCATTCGGCGCCGTGCCGATCAGGGGCAAGCGATGCTATCCTGCCAATACCCCTGCCATGAAACGTCAACACGCCCTAGGACCCGGGGCGCCGCTTCAATGGCGGGTTGCATGAGTCATCGCCCCAATGCCGTTTGCCCGGGGATGGCTCGCCAAGATCCCGGGATCCACCGGGATCGACGACACCCCTCGCTCATCCACTCGAACACGCGCGACGTCGCAGACGGGCCGCTGCGGTGCCCGGCTACGGGGGATGATTAACCCCGCACGGGTTGCCAGGGCGAGCTCATCGCGCGCTCATCGCGTTAGCATTAAGAGACCGACACCGGCCAGAAAAACGGCGAAGACCCGCTTGAGCACCGTCGCTGGGAGTCGGTGGGCGATTCGAGCCCCAAGGGGCGCGAAGACGACGCTTGTCACCGCAATGCCAATCAATGCGGGTAAATAGACATAACCGAGACTCGGGTCTGGCAATGAGGGGTGGCCCCATCCGGCGACGACGAACCCGCTCGTTCCGGCGATGGCGATGGGCAAGCCAGTGGCGGATGAGGTGGCAACGGCCTGACGCGGATCGATGTTGCGCCAGACGAGATAGGGCACCGTCAACGTGCCTCCACCGATTCCGATCAACGCGGACAGACCGCCGATCGCGGTGCCCGCGGCGCCAAGTCCCAGGCGACTGGGTGGGGCGGAACGTGGTACGGGTTGTGCCTGAAAGCCCATCTTTAGTGCGACGAGTAACGCCGCGATGCCAAAGAGGCGACCGAGCCACTGGTCGGACAGATGGTGGGCGAGTAGACCCCCCCCGAGGGCGCCGAACACGATCCCCGGAGCCAGGGCCGCGAAGGTGCCCCAGCGCACCCCGCCACGGCGATGGTGGGCATACACCGAGGATACCGACGTGAAGACGATGGTCGCGAGGGAGGTTGCGACGGCCATGTGAACGATTCGATCCGCGGGCATCTGCGCTGCTGTGAACAGCCAGGTCAGGGCAGGGACAATCAGAATCCCGCCACCGACCCCCAGCAGGCCCGCAATAAGCCCGGCAACGCCTCCCAGAATGAGATAACTCATAATGTCTCCGTTATCGTTTTTCGTTTGGGGCGCCAGCGCACCGAGAGTAGGCTTTTGGTTAGACCCCCAAGTAACTGCGTGCCAGCGAATTCAAGCGAAAAGGGCTCGGGTGACTGATCCCACCGCTAGCAGGGGGACTGGATGGAGGTCTGAGCT
Source organism: uncultured Ectothiorhodospiraceae bacterium (assembly GCA_964346755.1). Lineage (GTDB taxonomy): Bacteria > Pseudomonadota > Gammaproteobacteria > CAYFWJ01 > CAYFWJ01 > CAYFWJ01. The sequence continues at coordinate 56,185 of CAYFWJ010000005.1, read as the reverse complement.
TATCGTTCATCGGTCCAATCCGCACTCCGATAGGCCGGGCCGAAGCATATGATGTGCCCAGGGCGGTGCACGCCGCGCACATCGGCAGGGCACACGTTAAGCGTATTGATACGTCGGTTGGGTCGGATCGAACGAGACGGCAGCCGGCCAATCGCCCCTGGCATCCGCTCATTAACGCCCGCTCCCCCAAGCCGAATCCGCCGGAGTCCCGCTATGGCTAAAGCCAGTCCTAAGTCACCCTCCGCCAAACAGGTCTATCAGGAACTGCGCCAGATGATCCTCGAGTTTGAACTCTATCCCGGAAGCCGCGTAACCGAGACGGAGCTGGCCGAGATCTTCAATGTCAGTCGCACCCCCATCCGCGAAGCGGTGCAACGTCTTGAAGCAGAGGGCTACCTGACGGTGCGCCCGAAGCAAGGGTGCTTCATACGTGAGCTGGATCTGGAACAACTCATGCATTTTTACGAGGTGAGGATTGCGCTGGAGAAGCTTTCAGTCGATAACGCGTGCATCTTCATGAAAGAGTCCCAACTTCAGCACCTTGCCGAGGCGTGGGACCCCACGATTCAACGGGGTCGAACCGACGAATCTGAAGTGATGGAGGCCCTCGATGAGTCCTTTCACATCCGGCTTGCCGAAGGCGGAGGGAATCAGGCCTTGGCCGATTACTTGCGGGACGTGAACAATCATGTCCGGGTCATACGGCGCCTTGATTTCACGGAAGGGGCTCGTATCGACCAGACCTATGAAGAGCACTATGAGATCTGTCAGCTTCTTTTGAAACGGGATGCCGCCGCAGCGAAGGAGGCGATGGTACGTCATATCAAGCGTAGCGAGGAGTTTGCCAAGACCTTGACCCTGACTCAGCTTGCTCAGAAGCGGATCCGCGCTGCGGCAGGCTCCGATCGAGATCAGCGTCGAATGCGGACGATGACTGCGCCTGAACGCACGGCAGAGGGTGAATAGGGTCGAGCGGTTGGATCGGGTTTCGCGCGGGGTCCGTTCGGTCGTCACGTGAGCTCGCCGTGGTGGCATGAAAGGTGCAAAATCGCCGTTGGATGTATGCAACGTTGCATCTATCAAACTCGGGCCCTGACCGTTTGACCACCGGGGTATCCCGGATCGGCCGACACCGGACAAACACCCGGTGCAGCAGGTTGTTAAAACGCCGAGCCTAAACGGTGCAGGGATTCCCATGCTGACCCAGGCGCGATTCTCATGAAGGGGGGAACGATGCGCTTCTTAAAATACCGCCCGCTTCCCGACTGGCTGCCCACGCCGAATTCGGTGGTTCCCCAGTCCAAGAGTCAAAACGCGCGAACTGCGCTTCTCGCGTTAACCTTGATCGCAGGCAACTCGGCTCAAGCCGCGGACTTCAGTACGACCAGCTTCCTTGCCCTCTGGGGCGATGAGTTTGAGTTTGGTGACAAATCTCGCCAGATCTTCACCTTTGAGCACGCCAATGCCTGGAAATACGGCGATAACTTTTTCTTCTTTGATGTCACCAATCCGACCCGCGACGGAGACAATACCCCAACGGGCTTCTATGGCGAGTATTCGCCCCGGCTCAGTTTCGGCAAGATCCTGCGTCAGGATCTGTCCATCGGCCCGTTGCGGGACGTGCTGCTCGCCTCGACCCTCGAGATGGGCGAGGGCTTCAATAACCAACTCTATGGGATCGGTTCCTCGTGGGACATCCCGGGGTTTGCCTTCTTCAACCTGGACTATTTCCCCTTCGTCAATGACTCCGGTTTTTCAGCTGACAGCCTTGATGACGGCCAACAGATTACGATCTCGTGGCTCTATCCGATCAATATCGGTCCGGTTAGCCTCATATTCGAAGGCTATTTGGATTATGCATTCGGTTCCGATGACGAAGACGACAACGTCTTGACGGATCCCCGTTTGCTCGTTGATGCGGGCAAGTTCTGGGGTAGTCCGGGTCACCTCTTTGCCGGTGTCGAGTGGCGCTATTGGGATAACAAATTCGGGAATTCGGATGACATTGACGAAAATTTCCCGGTTTGGTCCATCAAATGGACCTTTTGAAAATCCTTCCGCAGATGGTTGATGGGCCGAGGCTGTCACGCGGCGGTGTCGGCGGGCGATCCCGTTGTCGGTCGTCGGGTCCGGGGGCCGAGCGCCATCGATCTCGGTGCGCCTCGGCGTACCGCGTTTGGCTGTTGACGTGCGGATGCCACGTGTCATCCAACCGGACCGGCCGTTTCCTGATCTGCGGTGTTGCCGGCCCAAGCAAGCCACTTGCCTTTCGAGGAGCTGACCATGACCCAACGTGATTTCGACCCGGGGCGGCGCGCCGCCCTGAGATCCTTGGCCGGGGCCGGCGCCTTCGGTCTGACAGCGGCCACCTGGCCCCGCCCACTAACGGCCCGGGATCCGCTGCGCATCGGTTTTATCTACGTCGGGGCCGAGGATGACTACGGTTATAACCAGGCACACGCCGAAGGGGCCGCGGCCATTGCCCAGTTGGACGGGGTCCGCGTCGTGGAACAGGAGAGCGTGCCGGAGACCCTCGAGGTCCAGAAGGTCATGCAGAGCATGATCAACTTCGACCGGGTGCAGGTCCTCTTTCCAACGTCTTTCGGCTACTACGATCCCCACATCCTTAGGATCGCCCCGTCGCACGAAGATGTGGCCTTTCTCCATTGCGGCGGGCTTTATCAGGATGGCCACCCGGAAAACGTGGGCAGCTACTTCGGCTACATCGATGAGGCCCAATACCTGTGCGGGATCGCCGCCGGTCATGCGACGCGCAGCAAACGGCTCGGTTTCGTGGCCGCCAAACCGATACCCCAGGTCCTGCGCAACATCAATGCCTATACACTCGGGGCCCGACGCGTCGATCCGGAGATTACCACCCGAGTCATCTTTACCGGGGACTGGTCGCGGCCGGTTAAGGAGGCGGAAGCCGCCAACAGCCTCATCGATCAAGGCGTGGATGTCATGACCTGCCACGTCGACAGTCCCAAGGTCGTGGTTCAGACCAGCGAGGATCGGGGGATCTACACGACTGGCTATCACGCCGACCAATCGCCCTTGGCGCCGAACGGGTATCTCACGGGCGCCGAGTGGAACTGGGCGGCGATCTACCGGGATTATGTGGAGTGGTTGCAGGCTGGGGCCGATTGGCCGCACCTCTATCGGGGCGGGCTGGCCAAGGGGTTCGTGAAGACCTCCGCCTATGGCCCGGCGCTCCCGGAGGCGGGGCGAAAACAAGTCGACGAGGCCCATTCGGCCCTCATGGAGGGTGACAAGGCCATCTTCGTCGGTCCCCTCGCGGACAACCGCGGAAACACGGTGATCCCCGCAGGCGAGGTTCGTAAGCAGACGGACATCGCGCTCGAGCGCATGGATTGGCTCGTGGAGGGGGTCGTCGGGTCAACCGGTTCTTAGGATGTCGGTGAGTGCTCGAGCCCTGACCAGCAACACCTGGATCAGCCAGCTCTTCCTCGCCGGGCGTTCCGGCGCGGAGGCGATCCTGATCCTGGTGTTGGCGCTCGGGGTCGCGGCTCTTGCCTTCGCCGTCTTCGTCGCCGCGGCCGGGGCCAACCCCGGCGAGGTCTTTTACAGCCTGTATCTGGGGGCCTTCGGAACGGCCTTTTCTTGGCAGAATACCCTGCAACGGGCCGCGCCCTTTATGCTGACGGCCTTGTGCACGGCGATTCCCGCTCGGTTCGGACTGCTGATCATCGGCAATGAGGGCGCGCTGGTCATCGGCGGGCTGGCGGCGGCCATTATGGGGCTCCTGTTGATCGATTTCGGGGCCCTTGTCGCGCTGTCAGCGATGGCCCTGGCGGGAGCCACGGCCGGTGGGCTGTGGATCGCGACGGTGGCCTGGCTCCGCCAGTACCGCGGGGTCAATGAGACCATTGCCAGCCTCTTGATGAACTACCTGGCCATCGCCCTGTTGCTGCATCTCGTCAGTGGTCCGTTACGGGACCCGGAGAGCCTGAACAAGCCCTCCACCGCGCCCATCGGGGCGTCCCACATGCTCGGGCAAATGCCGGGGCTGGATGTGCACTGGGGGTTGGTCTACGGGCTTGTGGCCTGTGCGCTGGTCTTCGTTGCCTGGCGGTACACAACCTTTGGTTTTGCCGCCCAGATGATCGGCGGGAACCCGGCGGCGGCTCGATTGAACGGGCTCCCCGTGGGTCGGTTCGTGCTCCTCGGGGCGTTTGGTGCCGGGGCGGCGGCCGGTCTGGCCGGGATGGTGGAGGTGGCCGCGGTCCATGGCCGGGCCAATGAGTCCCTGGTGGTCGGCTATGGCTACGTCGGTATCCTGGTCGCCTTCCTGGCCCGTCAGAATCCCGTGCTCATCATCCCGGCGGCCATCCTGATCGGCGGAATTGAGGCGAGCGGCGGCCTGCTGCAACGCCGTTTCGATCTTCCCGACGCGACCGTTGCCGTCCTCCAGGGCATGGTCTTTTTGTCGATTCTCGTGAGCGAGACCTTGCGTGGCCGGCTGTTCCGGAGGACCACGGTATGAACGAAGTGGCCAGCGAGCTGGGTTGGTGGGGGGTCCCTCTGGCGGTCTTGGCTGGAGCCATCCGCGTCAGCACCCCGTATCTGTTCGTCAGCCTCGGCGAGTGCATCACAGAGAAGAGCGGGCGCATCAACCTTGGACTGGAAGGGACCCTGGTCATGGGGGCCATGAGTGCCTACGCGGTCGCCTACTTGAGCGGTTCACCCTGGCTCGGGGTTGCCGCGGCCGGCGGCGTCGGCGCCGTCTTCGGGGCGATCCACGGCTGGGCTTGCAGTTTGCCTCGGGTCAACCCCATCGCCGTCGGAATTGCCCTGATGCTGTTCGGAACCGGCCTCGCCTTCTTTCTGGGCAAGCCGTACATCCAACCAGCGGCCCCGCGGCTGCCCGAGGTCTCCCTTGGGGCGTGGAGTCAATCACCCCAGGTTGAGGCCGCGTTGGAGGTCAATGTCCTCTTCCTGATCGGTCTGGTGCTGGCCCCCACTGTCGCCTTCGTCTTTTATCGTACCCGCTGGGGGCTCGTGCTCCGAACGGTGGGTGATAGCCGGGCTACCGCCGAGGCCGAAGGACTGCCGGTGAACCGCATCCGGTTTCTTGCAACCACGGTGGGGGGGATTCTGGCCGGTATCGGGGGTTCCTTTCTGTCCTTGTATTATCCGGGGAGTTGGAACGAAGGCCTGTCCAGCGGTCAGGGCCTGATGGCGGTTGCCTTGGTGATCTTCGCCCGCTGGCGACCCATGGCCTGTCTCTACGCCTCGCTCCTGTTCGGCGGGGCGGGGGCCTTGGGACCGGCGCTGCAATCCGTCGGGGTGACGAGCGGCTATTACCTGTTCAACGCGGCACCCTATGTGCTCACCCTCGGGCTCATGATCGCGAGCAGTTCCCCGCGCCGACGCTTGGCCGGGGCACCCGGGGAGCTACGCATCAATTGAGGCAGCCCATCATGTCCGCCATTCCACCGGCCCTCGCGGTCGATCCGTCCCACCACCGAGCCCCGCCGCTCGGCTCGCCGGCTCGACCCGTTGTCGAAGCGGTGGGGGTCACCAAGCGCTTTGGCACAACAGTGGCCCTCGACCGGGTCTCAGTACGGGTCCGGCCCGGCATCCACGCATTGCTCGGGGAGAATGGCGCGGGTAAGAGCACCCTCATGAAGTGCCTGTTGGGCCATCACCCCCCGGATAGCGGTACCCTGCTGGTGGACGATCGCGAAGAACGCATCCGTCGGCCCCATGACGCCCATGCCCTCGGGATCGGCATGGTGTATCAGCACTTCACCCTCGCCCCCAACCTCACGGTCCTCGAGAATCTGGTCCTGGCCGCTGGTCGCCGGCGCTGGCGTATCGATTGGCGATCCGAGCGCGCTGCCTACCAACAACGGCTCGCGCACATGCCCTTTGCGGTCGATCTGGATGCGCCCGTCGTCTCGCTCACCGCGGGCGAGAAACAAAAGGTGGAGATCGTCAAACAGCTCTTCTTAGAACGCCGCATCCTGATCCTCGACGAGCCCACCTCGGTGCTGACCCCTGTGGAGGCGGATGAAGTCCTCGGGCGGTTGCGCGATCGGGTCGCCCACGGGGATCTCAACGTCGTCTTGATCACCCACAAGCTGCGGGAGGTCCTCGCATACGCGGATCACATCACTGTGTTACGAGGCGGACGGCACATGACGACGGAGCCTCGAGACGCGCTGGACGCCGCGCGGCTCTCGACCCTGATGGTTGGCGATCGGGAACTGGCCGAGCTCCGCGACCGGCGCGTGAAACGCGGTGCGGCCCCGCGGCTCGAGATCGAGGACCTCGGGGCGGAGACCGATCGGGGACGACCGGCGCTCCACGGGCTATCGCTTGGGGTGGCCGACGGGGAGATCGTCGGTGTGGCCGGAGTCTCTGGCAACGGCCAACGCGAGCTCGCTGAAATACTCGCCGGCCAGCGTCAGGCTCGCTCGGGGCAGATTCGGGTCGGGGGCCGACCCTTCCACGCGACACGGACCGAGATCAAAGCCCGACACGTCCACTGCCTCCCCGAGGATCCCCTCCGCAATGCCTGCGTCCCGGAGATGAGCGTCGCCGACAACCTGGCGTTCCGCCGCTTCGATGAGCCGGACTACAGCCGAGGGGGTTGGTGGCTTCGGCGGAATCGTCTGTGGCCCCAAGCGCGCACGCTCATGGACCGTTTCGGGGTCAAAGCGGCCTCACCGGGCGTACCGATCGCGACCCTCTCGGGCGGGAATGTGCAGCGGGCCGTGTTGGCCCGGGAATTGGTCGACGAGATCCAGGTCCTGGTGGCGAGTAATCCCTGCTTCGGGCTCGACGTGACGGCGGTGGCCCAGGTGCATGCCCAGCTCATGGAGGTGCGCAATCGCGGTGCAGCGGTGCTCTTGATTAGTGAAGACCTCGATGAGTTGATGGAATTGGCGGACCGCATCGTTGTTTTGTTCGAGGGCCGTCTCGTGTACCAGGCAACCCGCGACGAGGCGGATCTCACCATCATCGGGCGCCGGATGACCGGAGGGTAACAAGGATCCGGCGGGCCATGGCACAACCCTTGCCTTGCATGTATACAACATTGCATAACGTGGACCGCGATGAGCGCCGACAGCCCCCACATCCAACCACCGCAGCCCTTGGACGGACCCGGCTGGGAGCCCCTCCGGGAAGGCGTCCGGATCCGAGTCCTTCACGAGGGCGACGAGACCAACCCGCGGATCGCCCTTCTGCATTATCGTCCCGGGGCCCGCGTCCCGGTCCATCGCCACGAGGGCGATGAGCATATCTATGTGCTCGAAGGGGCTCAAGCGGATGAACGCGGCCATTACCCGGCTGGGACCTACGTCTGCAATCCGCGCGGCAGCCGACATTCCGTGCATAGCCGGGAAGGCTGTCTGGTCCTGATCTATTGGCGTGGCCCGGTGGTCTTTGAGGATCCCGCGGCCGATCATGCAACCGGGAGGATCTCACCGTGATGAAACTGCCCCTCTCCGCCGATCCCTACCCCTGGCCCTACGACGGTCAGGTCAGCCCGGAACGGATGGCTCTGTTGGTCATCGATATGCAGACGGATTTCTGTGGCAAGGGTGGATACGTCGATTCCATGGGATACGATCTCAACCTGACCCGCAGTGCCGTCGAACCCATTCAGCGGGTACTCAGCGCGGCTCGCCAAACACCGGGGTTCAGCATCATCCATACCCGCGAGGGCCATCGCCCGGAGCTGGTCGATCTTCCGGAGAATAAGCGTTGGCGGAGTAAGAACGTCTCCCCCGGGATCGGCGAACCGGGCCCCTGTGGGCGATTGTTGACCCGCGGTGAGCCCGGCTGGGAGATCATCCCCGAGCTGCAACCGGAACCGGGGGAGATCGTGATCGATAAGCCCGGCAAGGGTTCCTTTTATGCGACCGATCTGGAGCACGTGCTGCGCACCCAGGGGATCACGCACCTGATCCTCACCGGGATCACCACGGATGTCTGTGTGCACACCACCATGCGGGAAGCCAACGACCGAGGCTTCGAGTGCCTGCTGTTGACGGATTGCACCGGGGCCACCGAGAAGCGCCACTGGGAGGCGGCTATCTCCATGATCAGCATGCAGGGCGGCATATTTGGCGCAACAACCACCTCGGACGTCGTCATCGCGGCCTTTGCGCAGGCGGCGGCCTAACGACACCCAGCGAACGATTCCCATGATGCGGATGGAGGCCCCCTATGGTTGTGGGTGTCAGTCAGGCCCCCGAGGCCCTGGATATCCCCTCGCTGCAGCGGTTCTATCGCGACGACGGCGGAACGGTCGAGGCGGCCATGGAGGCCATCCTTGCGGCCATTGAAACACACAGCCCGCCGTACACCTGGATCGATCGCGTGCCGGCCGCGCGTCTCCTCGAGCGGGCCCGCGCGCTCGACACCCAGGATCCCACGGCCCTGCCGCTCTATGGGGTCCCATTCGCGATCAAGGACAATATCGATTATGCGGGTGTCCCGACGACGGCTGCCTGTCCTGCGTACGCCTACACCCCGAGCGCGACCGCGCCGGTGGTGCAGCGGCTCGAGGCGGCGGGTGCCGTCTACGTCGGCAAGACCAACATGGACCAATTCGCGACGGGATTGGTCGGGACCCGCTCGCCGTATGGGGCTTGTCACAACCTCTTCGACCCCGCCTACATCGCCGGCGGGTCCTCGTCCGGATCGGCCGTGGCGGTGGCCGCGGGGCTGGTGAGTTTCGCCCTCGGCACCGATACCGCCGGCTCCGGGCGGGTCCCGGCGGCCTTCAACAACCTCGTCGGGCTCAAACCGAGTCGAGGCCTGGTCAGCACCCGCGGGGTCGTGCCCGCGTGTCACTCACTCGATTGTGTCTCCATCTTTGCCTTGACGGTCGAGGATGCCCGGCGGGTCGGGGCCGAGGCCAGCGGGTACGACCCGGCGGAACCGTTCTCTCGAGATGCCCCGCCGGTGCTTCGGGAACCGCTGCCGCCGGTGACGGGGCGGCGGATCGGTATCCCGGCCCGAGATCAGCTCGCCTTCTTCGGCGACACCGCGGCCGCGGCACGTTTCGATGCGGTCGTCGATGCCCTGAAGGGGCTGGGGCTCGTCGTCGAACCGATCGATTTCGGCCCCTTCCAAGCCGTTGGGCAGCTCCTCTACGAGGGGCCGTGGGTCGCGGAACGCTACCGTGTGTTCCAGGAGATCCTGGGCCGCGACCCCGAGAGCATCTTGCCGACCACCCGGGCGATTGTCTCTCAGGGGGGCGAATACAGCGCGGCGGATCTCTTCGAGGGCTATTACACCCTGCGTCGATACAAGCAATCCCTGGCCCGACTCTGGCAGGGTATCGATGCGTTGCTCACGCCGACCGCAGGGACGATCTACACCCTGGATGAAGTGGCGGAGGAGCCGATCCGACGCAATCGCCGGCTCGGCTACTACAGCGAGTTCGTCAATCTGCTGGACCTGGCCGCGGTCGCCGTACCAGCGGGCTTTACCCCCGCTGGCTTACCCTTTGGCGTCACCCTCTCGGGTCCCGCCTTTCGCGAACCCGTGCTTTGCGCCCTGGGCGAGGCCATCCATCACCGGCTCAACCGGACGCGAGGCGCCACGGATGGGCGCCTCGCGGGAAGCCGGGCCCCGACCCATCGGGTGAGCGACGATCGGCGGATCGAGCTCTGCGTGGTCGGCGCGCACATGCGCGGGTTGTCGCTCAACCACCAGCTCGTTGCGTGCGAGGCCCGCTTCCAGCGCGCGACGCGTACCGCGCCGCGGTATCGCCTCTACGCCTTGGATCACCTGGATCCGGTACGACCGGGAATGCTGCGGGACGATACGGGTGCCGCCATCCAGGTGGAGATCTGGGATATGCCGCTGTCCGCCTTCGGGGGATTCGTTCAGGGGATTGCCCCGCCCCTCGGTATTGGTACCGTTGAGCTGGAAGACGGCCATGCGGTGCAGGGTTTCCTGTGTGAGCCCTATGCCCTCACCCAGGCCCAGGAGATCACCGAACTCGGGGGCTGGCGTGCCTATCTCGGGATCGCTGAGGCCCCATGACCGAGTCCTCCCTCAAACCGCGGGTCATTCCGTTATCCAACCCATGAGCTCGAATCGCGCCACGACGACCCACCACGGCCTGGTCGTCGCCCCCCACGCCGCCGCTGCCGAAGCCGGCGCCCAGGTCCTGGCCGAGGGGGGGAACGCCCTGGAGGCGGGGATCGCCACCACCGCGATGTTGACGGTGGTTTATCCGCACATGTGTGGCCTCGGAGGCGATAGCTTCTGGATGATTGCGGATGCCGGGGCGGTGCCCTGGGTCATCGATGCGAGCGGGCGCGCCGCCGCGGACCTGAGCCCGGACGACTACCGCCGCCACGGCCTAGACGCCATCCCCGCCCGCGGGCCGCTGGCGGCCAACACCGTCGCCGGGACGGTCTCCGGTCTCGAGGCCGTATGGCACGAGGCCCGATCGCGGGGTGGCCGACAACCCTTGGGCCGGTTACTCGAGCCGGCTCAAGCCGCGGCTTCGGACGGCCATCCCCTCGCCCCGCATCTGGCGAGCACGCTGGCCGCCCGCGGCCCGGAGCTGTCCCAACAACCGGGTTTCGCGGATACCTTCCTCAGACCCACCGGTGCGGCGCCGCGAAGCGGTGAGACCCTCCGGCTGCCGCGCCTGGCCGAGACCCTTTCAACCCTCGCCCAGGAGGGCCTCGCGGACTTTTATCACGGCTCCCTCGCCCGGTCGATCGCCTCGGACCTGGACCGTCTCGGGAGCCCGATCACCGCCGATGATCTCCTGCGTCATCGGGTCGATTATCGGACGCCCTTGTCGTTGGGGCTTGCAGCCGGGCGTTTCTACAACACGCCGGCCCCGACTCAAGGGATCGCCTCGCTCCTCATCCTGGCCCTCGCCGAGCGTTGGGGGTTGGCGCAATCCGGTGAGGAGGCGGAGTGGATCCATGGTTACGTTGAGGCAACCAAGCTCGCCTTTGCCGCTCGGGATCGCTCGGTCGCGGATCCGGCTCATCTCCCGGCTCCGCTCGAGGAACTGCTCGCCTCGGATCGGATCGACGCGCTGGCCCGACGGTTTGATGCGCATCGGGCCGGCCCGGCCCGCCCGAGTCTTCCCGGAGATACCGTATGGATGGGGGTCGTGGATGCCGAGGGCTGTGGCATCAGTGCGATCCACAGCGTCTTCCATGAATTCGGCAGTGGCGTCGTCCTGCCCAGCACGGGGATCACTTGGCAAAACCGCGGGTCGGCCTTCGGACTGGATCCCACGGATATCAATCGACTGCGTGGCGGCTGCCGACCGCGGCACACCCTCAATCCGGCCCTGGCCGATCTCGGTGACGGGCGCCGTCTCCTGTATGGGGTCATGGGAGGTGAGGGCCAGCCCCAGTCGCAAGCCGCTATCGTCCACCGCATCACGGCCCACGGCCAATCCCCGGCGGCGGCGATTGCCGCACCCCGCTGGTTGCAGGGTCGGACCTGGGGCCAATCCGAGGATAACCTGAAATTGGAGACGGGTTGGGACCCGTCCGTGCAGGAGGCCCTGATCGCCCGCGGGCACGCGGTCGAGACCCTTTCGCGCCTGAATCCCGCCTTCGGTCAGGCCGGGGCGATTCTGATGCATCCCGACGGAACCCGAGAGGGCGCCTCGGATCCCCGTAGCGACGGCGCCGCCTCCTCCGCGGGATGATCGAGCCACGTCAATTGATTGCCGGATCGATCAATGGGCGTCGACCGACCAACCCAACGGCGATCCATCGGCTCCGGCGTCCCCCGACGGCGAGGGCCCGAGGCGCCGACCCACACCGGTGGGGCCAGCCTACGGCGCGAAGTGAGCCCTGCCACAGCGACCGGCACCCCCAACCTTTCTGGATGGGTCAAATCGCTTGTGAGATCGCCGGCCAAGCGATTGTCGTGGGAGACCGAGCCAGTCGAGGGGTCGCTCGGGAGGAGGATCCTCCCGGGGGATGCGCCGAGGCAGAGCGCGCGCGTGCTCCCTTCCCCCCAAGGCGAGATGGCCGCCGCAGTTGATTGCCGGATCGATAAGATGGCGTCGACTGATGGCTCGTGCCGTGCCTGAGATCCGGCGACCTGACCAGACGGCGATCACCGTCGAACCCTTTCCGCTCGCGTCTCCCCTGATCCCCGACGTTGCCCTAACCGTTCCTCACCTCGGCTAATCCAACCACTCCGTCCGATTCGTTCCGGTCCGAGCCCCGCCCTGTCGGGGTTCGGCTGGGGGCTATCGGTCGTGGCTTCGATGGACGCCTCCTCCGGCGGACTCGGTCCCGGCCGGATCTTCTCTTCCCGACCCTCGGCGCAATCCCCGCCGCGCCCTCCGTCGGCCTGATCTCGCCCACGCCGTGTGCACTCGAGTATCCCGGGGTGGCGTGATTTGGGTGCGGCGGAGGCCCAGGTCGGTGCGCGGAAACTTAGTGGGCGAGTTGGTTTCTAACTGCAGTACAATCATTGGGCACAAATGCTTCACGATTGCCCATCGTTGAACCAACATAAGGAGTGACAGACGATGACCATGAAAGTAATGCAACGGCTCGTGTTCGGCGCGATGCTCAGTAGTTTCGCCGCCGCTGGAACGGCGCTGGCCGGTGGCGGTCCAGCGGGTATCTATGACTACAGCGGGAAAGGGCAGCACAAGGCTCATCAGTGGCCGGCCGCATTGTACGAAGACCGACAAGACGGGATGCGGACGCAGGCCAAGCGGGGCGCCGAAGAGGATCGTGAGCGAGGCTCGCTTCAGGAGCGTGACATCGGACCACAGGTCATGTACGAGGACGTTCGGTAAGATCGTACCCGCTCATCCCCCAAGTTGACCGTTTGCATGGCCCATCCCCTAACGCGGGGGTGGGCCTTTTTGTGCACCGTCCATCCGCGTGTTCCGTGGCGGGCCGACGGAGCCCGGATCGCTCACACGGTGACCCAACAACCGCCGTGACGATCGATGGCACTCGGTGCCACCGGACGGTCCCGCCCGTGGGATGTCACCGGATGTCACCGAGTCCGCCCTGAGGCCACGGGGCGTGAAGAGCCCGACGCGCTTTCCCCCTGGGGCGCGATCGAACGGCGGCCCGATCGCGCAGCCCTTGGCCTCCATGCCCTTGCGGGTGACGCGGTGATCGCTGTGCCAGCGATCCATCGACGATACCACCGTGGCATGAGGTACTCCATCGATCCCCTATCGCACGACGTTCGCCCAGGGCTGCACTGTGCCGGAGCGAACCGCGATGAGGCCCACGCTAAACCCCCCGGATAAGGGACTCACCAAGCCTGCAGCTGATGGCATGGGATTCGCATATTGTATGCAACGTTGCACATCAGCCCGGCGTTACTATGAGCGAGTCCGATCCTGCCCCCCCTGAATGGCCCCTTGGCGTCCCCGGTGGTGCCGAATGGCGGGTGAATGCCCAAACGGTGGATCTCTCCCGGCCGCCGCGCCAACCCGATCCCCTCGCGATTGCGGCTGAACCCCAGTCGGTCATCTTGGATGTCCACAAGACCGCCGTGATCATCGTCGATATGCAGAACGATTTTTGCCACACCCACGGCTGGCTCGCCCACATTGGTGTGGATCACACCCCGGCACGGGCCCCGATTGAACCCTTGCAACGGCTGCTCCCGGTTGCGCGGTCCCTAGGCATGCCCGTGCTCTGGGTGAATTGGGGCAACCGCATCGATCGGCGCAACCTGAGCCCCGCCCATCGCCACGTCTACAACCCGGATGGGGTCAGCGTCGGTCTGGGGGATCCCGTGCCGGCAAGCGGGGCGCCAGTTCTGGAGCGGGGCAGTTGGGGGGCGGCTATTGTCGACGAGCTCACCCCAGAGCCCACCGACATCCATGTCGCGAAATATCGCATGTCCGGCTTTTGGGATACGGAACTGGACAGCATCCTGCGCAACGCCGGCGTCACAACCCTACTCTTTGCGGGGGTCAACGCCGACCAGTGCGTTCTCTTCACCCTCGCCGATGCCAACTTCCTGGGCTACGACACCTTGCTTTTGAGCGACTGTACCGCAACGACGAACCCCGCGTATTGCATGGATACAACCGTCCTGAATATCAAGCAGATCTTCGGTTTTGTTACCGACTCGGGCGCGCTCATCCAGGCCGCGTCCATTCGAGAGGAGTAAGCGTTATGGGACCGATCGCCCGCTCGCTCGATGAGTACCAAGCCTTCCGCATCACGCCCGATGCGACCAATCGGCTGGCGATCCAATTCGATCCCGCCCGGGATGACACCCCCTTCATCACCTGCATCGAGATCTTTGATCCGGGGGGGCGTCAGCCGCCGAACATGCACGCCTATGGGGTCGAGTGGTTTTACGTCCTGCACGGGACCGCCACGGTTCATTGCGACGGCGAGGCCGCTCCGCTGAAGCCAGGCGAGTGCGTGCTCATCCCGGCCGGGGGTGAACATTTTATCGAGAACACGGGTGAGGGTCGGTTGTATCTGATCTGTCTGATGGTCCCGGACGATTCCTTCGGAGACCTGATCCGTCAGGGCGAGCCCGCCTCGTTGGATGCCGTCGATCGAGCCGTCCTCAGCGGGGTCGCCCATGCCGGGTGACGACCGGGTCGTGACAGGCGAAGCCCGCTATCGGGTCGGTGCCCCACAACGCACGTCGATGCGAACCCGGGATGGGCTCCGTTTAGATGCCGATGTGTACCGACCGGACACGACCGAGGTCCTGCCGGTCCTACTGATGCGCCAACCCTACGGGCGGGCGATCGCCTCAACGGTCACCTATGCTCACCCCCGCTGGTACGCCGCCCGCGGCTACGTGGTCGTCATCCAGGACGTGCGGGGTCGCGGCAGCTCGGAAGGGACGTTTGACCCGTTTCGTCATGAAACCGCCGATGGATGGGACACCCTGGACTGGGTGGCATCCTTACCCGGAACCACGGGGCAGGTCGGCATGTACGGCTTCTCCTATCAGGGGGTGACCCAGCTGCTCGCGGCGGCCAGTGGGCATCCGGCCTTGGCGGCGATCTGCCCCGGCATGGCCGGCGTGGCTATCCGGACGGACATGGCCTGGGAAGGCGGCGCCTTTTGCCTGGTTCGTAACCTAACCTGGGCCGCTCAGCTTACTGCTGAGACCGCGCGGCGGGCGGGGGACGCCGATGCCTACGGGGCGCTCTACCGGCTGGGTCACGAACCGGACCTAACGGCCCTGCTGGCACCGGGTGCCGCACCGGTTCGGGAACGCCTGCAGGGCTCCCACTTTGCGGACTGGCTCGATACGCCCGAAGCCGATCCCTATTGGGCGGAGCGCTCGCCGCTCACCCAGGGACCTCCGCGCGTTCCAGCGCTGTATATCGGTGGCTGGTTCGATGGCTTTTTGGACGGGACGTTGCGCGGGTTTTTGAATCATCCCGAGGACGTCCCCCATCGCCTGCTTGTCGGCCCCTGGGCCCATTTGCCCTGGCAGCCCCAGGTCGGCGACTGGGACATGGGGCCGGAGGCCGATCCCCGTGGCGTCGATCGACTGCAATTGGCGTGGTTCGACCGTTTCCTAAAGGGGATGGACGGCGCAGCGGTAGACACCGCGTCGGTGCGGCTCTTCGACCTGACGGCTGCTTGCTGGCGGAATTACCCGGAGTGGGACACCGGATCGACGGAGCGCTGGTATCTGGATGATCCCGAAGGCGAAGGGGCGGGTGCCCTCGTCGGCGAGCCCGGTCGGGGAACCCCGACCCTGGTTCACGACCCCTGGCGCCCCGTGCCGGATCTCGGCGGCCACGCCGGGCGCAGTCCCGGGCCGCGGAACCGACGGGTTCTGGACCAGCGTCCGGATGTCTTGACCTTCGACCTGGCCCCGCGCGCGGAGGCGGTGACCTATGCCGGTCCGCTGGCGGTCTCCCTCGCCGCGATGGCGGATACGGAAGGCTTCGATCTGCACGTCACCCTGGCACTCGTGACGCCTGAAGGGGGGGTGTACAACCTGACCCAGGGCGTACGCCGGGTGGCCCCCGGGGAATCCTCGCCGTATACCGTCTCGGCTCGGGGGCTGTGCGCCACGGTTCCGGCGGGCCATGGCCTGCGCCTTAGCGTGGCGGCGGCGGCCTTCCCCGCCTACGACATGAACCCCGGTACCGGGACGCGTCCGGGCGCCGTGCTCGCCGGCGAGCATCGCGTCACAACCGTGACCCTGGTTGCTGGCCCCGACAGCACCGTGGATCTACCACGCACCCCGGAGGTCCAGTCATGAGCGATACGCCGACCCATCTGACGATCGTTGTTGACTCCCGATACGGCAGCACGCTGGCCATCGCCGAAGCGATCACGGCTGGCGGCCGGTCGGCTGGCGCCGAGGTCCGTCTGTGTCGGGCCGGCGAGGCCGAACCGGAGCCCGGTCTGGATGTCAGCCGGCCCGCATTCCGGGTCGCCCGGGACCGCCTCGCCGCCTTGCCGATTGCCACGGCCGACGACCTTCGCTGGGCCGACGGGCTCGCCCTCGGTGCACCCACCCGCTACGGGGTCATGACCACGGCCATGCGCGGGTTTATCGACTCGCTCGCCCCGCTGTGGTGGCAAGGCGAACTCATCGGCAAGCCGGGCGCCGTGTTTACCTCCACGGGGGGTATGCACTCCGGCCATGAAACCACCCTGCTCGCCCTGCTCATGACCCTGTTTCAACACGGCATGATTGCCGTCGGGGTGCCTCACAGCGTACCCGAGCTGGTCGCTACCCGGTTCGGCGGTTCGCCCTTGGGGGCCGGTGCTGTCACCACCCTGGACGGCAGCCGCCCGATCGATGCCTGCGAACAGGGCATCGCCCACGCCCTTGGTGCGCGTCTCGCGCGGGTCGCCGAGCAGATCGAGCCGGAACCCGCGCCGGTCGCCACTGAATCTTCGACCACCCAACCGACGTCCGCCTAGGCGGAGGGGAGCAACCACCGTGAACGCCATCCCAGCCGACGAGTTGCCGGTCGCCCGGGATCGCCAGCCCGAGGCGGTCCCCGACGCAGGCGGCCCGGTTATCGAGTTACGCAACGTCAACAAGGTCTATGGCAACAGCGTCGAGGCCCTGCGCAACATCAATCTTCGGGTTAAACGCGGCGAGTTCGTCAGCCTGCTCGGACCGTCCGGCTGCGGGAAGAGTACGGCGCTCAAGATCATCGCCGGATTGAGCGAGGCCTCCACGGGCAATGTTCTGCTCTGGGGCAAGCGGCACAAGGCCCTCGGTAAGGACCTGGAATCGCTTTGTTTCGTCTTTCAGGAGCCGACCCTCATGCCGTGGGCACGCGTTACGGGAAACATCCAGCTGCCCCTGGATCTGCGGCGTGAGAACCGAGAAAAGCGGGACGCCAAGGTTGCGGAGGCCATGGCATTGGTCGATCTCGAGGGGTTCGAGAACGCCTATCCCCGGCAACTCTCGGGCGGGATGCGGATGCGTGTGTCCATCGCCCGGGCCCTGGTGACCGACCCCAGGCTGTGTCTCATGGACGAGCCCTTCGGCGCTCTAGATGAGATGACGCGCAATCGACTCAACGACGACCTCCTGCGGCTCTGGCACAAGCAGCACTGGACGACCGTCTTCGTGACCCACAGCGTTTACGAGGCCGTCTACCTCTCCACGCGTATCGTGGTCATGGGTGCCCGGCCGGGACGCCTCGTCGAGGAGATCCCCATCGAGGCCGACTATCCCCGGGGCAACCGCTTCCGCCACTCCAACGCCTACGTGGAGTACTGCCGGAAGGTATCCAATGCCCTTGAACGCGCCGCGGCCCACTGATCGAGGTTCGGTTCCATGAGTGTCCCGCTGCTTCAAGACCCCCGTTTCGTCCGCGCCTTTGCCCCCGTGGCGGTCGGCTGCCTGTTTCTGCTCGGTTGGCAGGTGGCCGTCATGCAACTGGAGATGCCGAAATACATCCTGCCCTCCCCGTGGCAGGTTGGACTGACCTTCGTCGAGGATTGGCAACTCCTGGCCCGGGGATTGTTCGTCACCCTAAGCATCACCCTGATCGCCTTTGCCATCGCCGTCGTCCTCGGGGTCCTCGCGGCGCTTTTGTTCGTGCAGAGTCGCTGGATCGAGATCAGTCTCTTTCCCTACGCCATTATCCTGCAGGTCACCCCCGTGGTGGCCATCGCCCCGCTGATCATCATTTGGGTCAACAACACGATGATGGCCCTGGTTATCTGTGCCGTCATCATCGCGATCTTCCCGATCATCTCCAACACAACCCTGGGACTGCGCAGTGTCGATCCGAACCTGGTGGCGCTTTTCCGCATGTATCGGGCTTCTCGATGGCAGATGTTGACCCGGCTTCGCATCCCCAGCGCCCTGCCGTATTTCTTCGGAGGGTTGCGCATCAGCAGCGGCCTGGCCCTGATCGGTGCGGTGGTGGCGGAGTTCGTGGCCGGCACCGGTGGTAGCAAGTCTGGCCTCGCCTACATCATCCTCAACGCTGGCTACACCTTGAAGATCCCGCGGATGTTCGCCGCCCTCGTGCTCATCACCCTGACCGGTATTCTACTGTTTACCGTTATGGTCTGGCTCTCACGCCTGGCCCTGGGTGGCTGGCACGAGAGCGTGTTGGAGTCCCAGGAGTAGCCGTTGCCTCAGGATCCGTGAAGTTGTCTCTATCGGGAGCACCGTCGATGATGCGCGCACATGAACACATCTCCGAGCGACTCCGGGAAGATCTCCAGGGGTTGGAAATCATCACCGATCCGACCCAACGGACCCGATTATCCAAGGATTTCAGTTGGTTCAGTCCGGTTCTCAAAGAGTTCTTGGAAGGGTATACCGCCGATGTCGTGGTGAAACCGCGAACCGAGACCGAGATGGCCCAAGTGGCCGCGGCCTGTGTCCGTCACGGCGTTCCGCTGACCGTTCGCGGCAGCGGGACCGGGAATTATGGTCAGGCCACCCCCCTGGAGGGTGGGGTTGTCATGGATCTGTCCGGTTATAACCAACCGGTCTGGCTGGCGGGGGGCGCTGCCCGCGTACAGACCGGCATCCGTCTGGCGGATATCGACAAATGGGCCCGTCCCCAGGGTTGGGAGATCCGTATGGCGTCCTCCACCTTCCGCTTAGCCACGGCCGGAGGCTTCTTCGCCGGGGGCTTTGGCGGGGTGGGATCCGTCACCTACGGACCCATGGCCGAGCGGGGCAATGTCCTCGGCTGTCGCGCCATGACCTTGGAGGCCGAGCCGCGCTTTGAAGAGCTCCGCGGCGATGATGCCTTGGATCTTCACCACGCCTATGGCGTCAACGGCATCGTAACGGAACTGGAATTCGCGATGGCACCGCGGATGCGCTGGCTGGAGGCCTTGGTGGCCTTCGACGACTTCATGGCGGCGGCCCGCTTCGGGCAATCCCTCGCCGCGAGCGCCGGTGTCGTGAAGAAGCTGATCACCGTCCTCGCCGCCCCCATCCCGGAGCTGATCGGTCTCGAGGCCAAGGTCGGCACCGGTCGACCGGTCGCCCTCGTGCTGATTGCGGAGAACGCCCGCGAGCCCCTCGAAGAGACCGCGGCCGAGCATGGCGGCGAGGTGGTCCTGTTGCGGGACGAAGAGGAGGCTCCGCCCCATGACTCACTGGTGGAGCACACCTGGAACCACACGACCTTGCGAGCCCTGAAGCAAAACAAGGACATCACCTATCTGCAGAGCGGGTTTCGGCCGGGCAAGAACCTCGAGCAGGTGGAACACCTGTATCGTCACTTCGGTGACGAGGTCATGATGCATCTGGAATTCTTGCGGGTGGACGGGATGACGACCTGCAGCGGTCTGCAATTGGTGCGCTACACGACTCGGGCCCGGCTCGAGGAGATCATCGCCTATCACGAGGGCCAGGATGTGCACATCGCCAACCCGCATACCCATGTGCTGGAAGACGGCAACAAGAAGTCCATCGACGCCCGGCAGCTGGAGAAAAAACGCCGTTTCGATCCCCACGGGTTACTGAATCCTGGGAAGATGCGGGCCTGGGGTTCGGTCTATGAGCTCCCCGAGGTGGCCTCATGACCGGTGGTTCGCTGAACGGACCCGTCCCCCCGGACCGTTTCCTGCCTTTCCTGGACTGGGAGACCGTGCGGGATTTGCCCGATAAGGCCGATACGGTCATCGTCCTTCCCGTCGGCGCCACGGAGCAGCACGGACCCCACCTGCCGCTCTACGTGGACACAGCCATCGCAACGGAGGTCACCGCCCGGGCCCTCGAGCGCCTGGAACCCGAGATCCCGGCCTATGCCTTGCCTCCGATTTGGTGCGGTAAGTCCAACGAACACGGGGGATTTCCTGGGACTGTTTCGCTCCGGGTCGAGACCCTGCTGGGCCTCGTCCACGATATCGGGACGAGCCTCTACGAGGCAGGCTTTCGGAAGTTGATCCTGGCCAACGGGCATGGGGGGCAGCCCCAGGCCCTCGAGATCGCCGCCCGCGATCTCCGGGCCGCTCATTCTGACCTCATCGTCTTTCCCTGGAATATTTGGGCCATGGCCCCCGGAGTGCAGGACCACCTACCGGAACGAGAACGGGCGGAGGGGATGCATGCAGGCACTGCCGAGACCAGCCTCATGTTGGCCCTTCGTCCCGAGTCCGTGGCCTTCGCGCGGGCCCCCTGCGAGTATCCCCCGGAACGGCCCGAGGGGCTTACCCCCGAGGGGCCCCACCCGTTTGCCTGGTTGACCCGGGATCTCTCACGGACCGGGGTCATCGGGGATGCGACCCGGGGCGCAGCGGCCGATGGTGAGCGGATGCTCGAGACCCTGGTGGCGGCCTGGGTCCAAGGGCTGCGCACCGCCTACCGGTTTCGTATGCCGTCCTCGACAAGCCACCGTGTGTAGCGGAGATCGTCCCATGCTGGTTACCCAACAACCCGTGCTGCGCCGCTTCTGGTACCCGGTTCTGCCCCGCCCCCGATTGGCGGAGGGGCCGAAGTCCTTCACCCTGCTCGGCGAACCGGTCGTCCTGTGGCAGACCGATGCCGGCGAGCCGGTCGCCCTGGCCGATCGCTGCTGCCACCGCAGCGCCCGACTCTCAGAAGGTTGGTGCGAGGGGGAACACATCGTCTGCGGCTATCACGGTTGGACCTACGACCGCACCGGTCAATGCGTGCGCATTCCCCAACAACCCGACCGGCCGACGCGCGGAGCGGTCCGCGCCTTCCACTGCCGTTTGGCCTATGACTACGTGTGGGTGTGCCTCGATGAGCCGCTAGCGGATCTCCCGCCGTTTGAGGAAGAGGAGGAGGCCGGTTTTCGACGGATCGACGAATTCTACGAGGTGTGGCAGGCGGCCGGCTTACGGGTGATGGAGAACTCTTTCGATAACGCGCATTTCAGTTTCGTCCATCGGGGGACGTTCGGCAACTATGAGAACCCCATCCCAGCCGATCTGGCGATACAGGAACACGGCTACGGGTTTCTGATGACCGCTTCGGCACCGGTCAAGAATACCGACTTGCAGCAGAAACTCTTGAACATGAACAGCGCGGATACCGTCCGGCACATGCGTAGTCATTGGTACATGCCCTTCGGGCGCAAACTGCAGATCACTTATCCCAATCGTGTCGTCCATTCCATCGTGACCTACGCGACACCGATCGACGACCGGCACTCTCAGATCTGTCAATTCGTCTACCGCAACGACGGCGAGGCCGAGGCCCCGGCCGCGGACACCATCGCCTTCGATCGTCAGGTCACCCTGGAGGATAAGACCATACTGGAGAGCACCGACTACGATGTCCCCTTGAATACCCGCGGCGGCGAGGAGCTCCACATGCCCTCCGATAAGCCGGGACTGATCATGCGCCAGCAATTGGCCCAATTGCTGGCCGATCATGGGGAGGTGGAGGCCCGGCGGCCGGGGCGTGAGCCGGTGCCGCAGGCCGATCCGGTGCCAGCGACGGGTGACCTGAGTGCCTCGGCAAACGGCTGACAACCGAGACGGGTCCACCGTCGGTAATTCATTCCATCATGACCATTAGGAGCTCCAGTCCTCCATGGCGAATTGGTTGATTCGAAACCCGGCCGGGATTGTGACCGGCGAGCCGGGGGCGACGGCGCGGTTGGGTACCCAGGACCTGCGCATCCGCGGCGGCTTCATCACGGACATCGCGCCGCATCTCCAACCCGAACCGGATGAACGAGTGATCGACGCCCAGGATTGCGTGGTCTATCCCGGCTGGGTATCCACCCATCATCACCTGTTTCAATCCCTGCTGAAAGGGATGCCGGTTGGGATTCAGGAACGGCTTTATGGGTGGTTGGGTGCCGTTCCGTACCGCTATCTCGATCGCTTCGACCCCGAACGCATGCGCCTTGCGGCGACCGTCGGTATGGCGGAGCTATTGCTTTCCGGGACCACAACCTGTGCGGATCATCACTATCTCTACTATCGAGGTGGGCCGCGGGAGTTGGGGGATATCCTCTTCGAGGTGGCCGATTCGTTGGGGATGCGATTCATCCTGTGTCGCGGCGGGGCGACGCGTCCGACCGACCATCCCGGCTACCCGCAATACCTGCCGCCGGAACCCATTGACGCCTACGTCGCCGATGTCGAACGCTTGGCCGCTCGCTACCACGAGCCTCGGGGCGACGCCATGCGGCGGGTGGTTATGGCGCCGACGACCCCGACCTATTCCGTCGCCCCCGAGGACTTGGAGGCGTTGGCCAGCGCGGCTCGGCGCCTCGGCCTCCGGATGCACACGCATCTCTCGGAGACCGAGGGCTATGTGAGCTATTGCGAGGAGCGCCATGGCATGACACCGACGGACTTCTGTGCGGCCCACGGATGGGCGGGCGAAGACGTTTGGTTTGCCCACATGGTGCACGTGGCACCGGCGGAATTCCCGCGGCTGGCCCGCGAGCGTACCGGGATTGCCCATTGTCCGCAGAGCAATTGCCGGCTCGGCAGCGGGGTCGCTCCGGTGCCGGCGATGGCGGCGGCCGGGGTCCGCATTTCCCTCGGCGTCGACGGGGCCGCCTCGAATGAGGCCGCGGATATGATTAACGAGACCCATCAGGCTTGGCTCGTCCACCGGGGTCATGGGGCCCAGGCGGATCGAACGCGGGTCGAGGAGGTCGTGCATTGGGGGACCGCCGGCGGGGCCGATATCCTGGGCCTGGATCGGATCGGGACCTTGGCCCCGGGCAAAGCCGCGGATCTGGTGATCTACCGGTTGGATCAGCCCCGCTACTTTGGCCTCCACGACCCGCTGATCGCCCCGGTCGTGGCCGGCGGGACACCATCGATCCAGCTCGCCCTGGTGCAGGGGCGATGCGTTGTGGAAGATGATCAGATCCCGGGACTGGACATCCACGATCTCGCGCAACGGGCCCGGCAAGCGGTCATGCAGCTTGCTGAATGAGTGCATCCGACCGCCTTCGCGAGACGGCTCGTCGGGGCACGGTCTTCGCCGTCGCGACCCTGACGGTCATGGCCGCCGCGGCCGTCTCACCCGCCGTAACCGGTATCCATGCCGCCTTCGCCGCCTCACCAGCGGCAGACCTGCTGGCCCGACTGACGCTCACCCTCCCGCCGCTATTCAGTGCCCTCGGTGCCCCCATCGCGGGGCGCCTCATCGACCGCTACGGCCGGCGCACGCCGCTGCTGATCGCGCTCGTGGTTTACGCCTTCGCGGGTGGGGCCGGGGCCTTGGCGCCCAACCTCCTCGTGCTACTCAGCACACGGGCAGCACTCGGTCTGGCGGTCGCCGTCATCATGGTGACCGCCGTGACCTTGGTCACCGACTATTACGACGACCGGCTGCGCCGCCGCGTACTGGCGCAGCAATCCGCGAGTATGTCCTTCGGTGGGGTTTTGTATTTCGCCCTTGGCGGGGTCTTGGTGGATCTCCATTGGCGGGGGGCGTTCTCGGTTTACCTGGTCGCGTTGGTTCTCGTGCCCCTGGTGATCGTATTCCTTAACGAGCCCGATCGATCCCCGTTGGCCGATGGCCGAAGCCACGACGCCTACCGGGTGGATCGCGGCGTGCTCGGTCTGATCGCCGCGGCGGTCGCGGGGATGATCGCCTTCTACATGGTACCGACTCAACTGCCGTTCCTGTTGAAGTCCTTGGATGCCCGAGTCAGCGGAACGGCCACCGGATTGGCCATCGCGAGCCACACCTTGGCGGTTGCTGTCACGTCTTTAGTCTACGGCCGGATCCGCAACCACCTCGGTATTCGCGCCCTCTTCGCCCTGCTGTTCGGGGTCATGGCCCTCGGCAATCTGATCATTGCCCTGGCGGACGACTACCCCAGTGTCGTCTTCGGCCTCCTGGTCTTCGGGGCCGGTATCGGCCTCCTGTTCCCGCATCTCTCTTATACCACCAGTCTCTTCGCATCGCCGGAGCACCGTGGGCGGGCCCTCGGGCTCTTGAACAGCGGCATCTTCTTCGGCCAATTCGTCTCCCCGATCGCCGTGCATCCGTTCATCCTCACGCTCGGGCTCAGCGGAACCTTCGGGGTCGTCGCGGCGCTCTTCAGTGGGGTTGCCCTCTTCTGCGCCCTACACCGAAGTAGCCGATCCCCCGCAACCCCGGCTCCGGGGACCGGTCCCGACGACTCGCCCGGATCGGCTCACCGCGGACCCCATTGATCACCGCAGTTCCCGCTTGCGTCTCTTCGGGGGGCGAGTCGGCCGTCCCTCAGGCTGAGTCGGATCCTGCGGGGTGACCCGTTCCGTTCGGGCCAAGACCGCTGAAAAACGCCTTCGTACTCGGTTCAACCTGTGGACGTTTCCCTATTTTGCCTCGAGTGGCTTGCCCTCGAGCCGTGATACGAGCGGATGGCGCGGGATGCATGGCCCAGGCGTGGTGAAGGCGTTTCAAACGGGACCGAGTGCGTTTTCCTGGATCGAGATTGCACTCACACGGGGCAGTCCGCCTGTGCCTCGCGCCTGCGTGGTTCGGAAATGCGGGGTCAGGGGCTGGCATCGACAATGCATACAACGTTGTACTCTTCAATCGCTTGCGGGGAGATGCCGATGATGCGGACGGTTTGTGGATGCATAACCCTGATCGCTGGGTTGAGTGTGGCGGCTCCAGCCGCGGCGCTCGACAAGGTTACGGTGGGCATGAGCTGGTATGCCCAAGCGGAGCACGGCGGGTTTTACCAGGCCAAGGCGACCGGGATCTACGAAGCGTACGGCCTGGATGTCACCATTCGTGAAGGGGGCCCGAACGTCAACGGGATGCAATTGCTGATGGGGGGCGCGACGGACTTCCAAACCGGCTACAGCCTACGCGCCCTCAACGCGGTGCAGGAAGGCATCCCGCTCGTGGTCGTTGCCGCGACGATGCAAAAGGACCCGCAGACCCTCGTCGTCCACGAAGGGGTCTACGATGCGCTCCCGGAGCTTGACGGGGCGCCCTTGCGCATCCCGACGGCCGGTCGCGTGGCCTATTGGCCGTGGCTGAAAGCCAAGTATGGATTCGAGGACAGTCAGCTTCGACCTTACGATTATAGCTTTGCCGTGTTCCTGGAGAATCCGGATATGGCACAACAAGGCTATATCACTAATGACGGCTACTTCCTCGAGAAGGCGGGCGCGGAGGCGCGCAGCCTCTTGCTTGCGGACTACGGCTGGAGCCCCTACGCCTATACCATCGACACCACGCAACGCCTCATCGAGCAGGATCCCGAGCTGGTTCAACGTTTCGTGGACGCTAGCCTCGCGGGTTACGAAAGCTATCTTGAGAACCCGGGACCCGGAAACGAGCTCATCAAAGAGACCAATTCCAATCAGACGGATGCGTTGCTCGATTTCTCCAGGACGGTCTTCGAGAAACACGGTATCTTCCGTTCCGGAGACGCCCTGGAACACGGGGTTGGAACGATGAGCCATCAACGCTGGGAGGGATTCTTCGACACGATGGTGGAGGCAGGTGTCCTGCCGGCCGATCTGTCATATCAGGACGCTTACACGCTGCGCTTCGTGGATCATCCGCCGGCCCCCTGAGAACCGACCCTTGGCTCCAAGGAGACACGTTCATGCATCCGACTGACGCCTCCTCCGCGCTCCCGGTGATCGATCTTGCCCCGGTAGTCGCCGACGAGATCGCCGGCAAACGGGCTGTCGCCCGAGCGGTCCATGCAGCCCTTCATGAGGTCGGCTTCATGTATGTCACCCACGCGGGGCTCGCTCAGGCGACTCGGGATCGTTTCTTCGCTGCCATGGCGGAGTTCTTCGCCCGGCCTGCACCCGAGAAAGAGGCCTTGGCCTGGACGACGCCCGCGGCCAATCGCGGCTATGTCGGCCCCGGCCGTCAGGCATTGGACCCGAAACGCCCCGGCGATCTCAAAGAGGCCTTCGATACCGGTTGGGAACTCGATGCCACCGAGGGCGAGCGCGCTCGCCATCAGATCAACCGCTGGCCCGAAGATGACCCGGCCTTCCGAGAGACGGTGCTGACCTTCTATCGGGCTGCCCTCGAGGCAGCCTTCCGCGTGCTGGCGACCCTCGAGGCCGCCCTGGACCTAACGCCCGGGAGCTTTGTCGGCACCCATCAGCACCACAACCACACCTTGCGCTTACTCCACTATCCGCCGCTGGCGAGTCATCCCCCGGAGCCGCTCCAGATCCGCGCCGGGGCCCACACGGATTTTGGGACGCTGACCCTATTGTTCCAGGACGGGTTGGGGGGCCTTGAGCTGCGCCAGCGCGACGGGACATGGATCGCCGCCCCCTCGCGAGCCGATGCCATCTTGGTCAATACCGGCGATTGCATGCAACGCTGGACGAACGATGTGTTTCGCTCGACGGCGCACCGGGTGACGCTGCCCGAGGGCGATAGCGCGCAACGATCCCGTTATGCAGCGGCGTTCTTCTGTTCACCGGATCCCGAAACCGAGATCCGATGTCTGCCGAGCTGCCAGGGACCCCAGCGCCCTCCGCGCTACGAGCCCATTCGTGCCGATCAACACCTGCTTAACCGCCTCAACGAGACCTACGGGGCCGTCGCCTGAGCCCGGCCCGGGAGTGTTTACGGATGTCCGAACCACTTGCCACTTCCCCCGATCAACCCGTACCCGTAATCGATTTTGCGCCGTTCCGGTCCGGAACCGACGTAGAGCGCCAGGCGGTCGCGGAGGCGATCGGCCGGGCCTGTCGAGAGGTCGGCTTTTTCTATCTGCGTCATCACGGTGTGGACCCAAACCTAATCGAATCCGCCTTCGCCGAATCGCGGGGGTTTTTCGCGCGCCCGCTCGACGAGAAACAGGCGGTCGCGTGGTCCGATGAGGCCAGCAACCGGGGTTATGTCGCGGTCGAACGCGAGAGCCTGGACCCGAACCGCCCTGGCGATCTGAAAGAGGCCTTCAATGTCGGCCGCGACGAACCCCTCGGGCCGGGCGAAAACGCGGCGTTGCGGCTGAACCAGTGGCCAGTGCATTCGACCCAGTTTCAATCGGTGATGGAGGCCTTCTTCGAGGCCTGTGCGGTGGCTGCCGACGAGGTCTTGCACGCCTTTGCCCTCGCCTTGCGAACGCCGCCCGAATTCTTTGTGCGCCATCACGACCAGCGGGATCACACCATGCGGCTCCTGCACTACCCGCCCGTTGGGGACACGGCGGTCAAGCCGGATCAGATCCGAGCTGGCGGCCATACGGATTACGGCAGCATCACGTTGTTGTTCCAGGATGAGGTGGGTGGGCTCGAGGTCCAGAGCGTCGACGGGGTGTGGCAGCCGGCCCCGCCCCTTCCCGGGGCGATGCTGGTTAACACCGGGGACCTGATGCAACGCTGGACCAACGACGTGTTTCGCTCGACACCGCATCGGGTCGGGCTTCCCCCGGCTCATCTCGCGCATCGTTATCGGGACTCCATCGTGTTCTTCTGCCATCCCAACATGGCCTCCCGGATCGAATGCCTGGAGAGCTGTATCGGCCCCGACCGGCCCGTGCGATATCCCCCGATCGACTCCCAGGCCCACCTCATGGAACGGCTCGAGGCGACCTACAACTGATGGCCGATTCCCCTGCGATGCGATGGAGCCCGATGATCGCGGGGGAACCGGCTTTCGACTGTGGCCTGGGACCATTGGGTCCCTCGGATCGGGAATACGAGACAGTGACCGGACGAATCGATAGGTTTATTGCGGAAGGCTTCACCCATGAATACAGCTGCATCCCCCAATCGGGAATCCCTCGGGCCCGAGCCGGCCGCCGGAGGGCGCTGGATCTGTATCGTCTGCGGTTTTATCTACGATCCGGCCGAGGGGGATCCCGATTCCGGGATTCCGCCGGGTACGGCCTTCGAGGACATCCCGGAGGACTGGGTTTGTCCCGAGTGCAATGTGACCAAGGCGGACTTCGAGCCCCTGGAATGATCCGCGGTCGCGACACGCGCGGTTGGAACGCGTTCGCACAGGCGGGGGTTTTATGAGCCAGCATATCCTGATCGCAGGCGCCGGCGTTGCGGGTGGCGCCCTGGCGAGTGGGCTACAAGAGCTTCCCGATGTCACCGTGACGACGCTGGAGGCGAGCGGCCCCGACGACCATGAACATGCGGGCAACGGGCTGAATGTCGGTCCGAATGCCCTGCGCGCTCTGGAGGCCAGCCTGCCGGAGCTGGCCTCCGAGCTGAAAGCGGTGGGACGGCCCTGGCAGCGTTGGCAGGCGCAACTCGCCGACGGCACGCCCCTGTATGCATTCCCGTTACGGGACGTTGCGGATCGGGACGGCATCCGGATCCGTTGGTCCGAGCTCTATCGCGTCGTCCGCCGGGGCGCCGCCCAATCGATGCGGTTCCACACCGTGTGCCGGGGCGTTCACCCGCAAGCGGATGGCCGCCTTACGGTAGAACTGGCGAGGCCCGACGGCGACTCCGAGATCCTTCCGGATGTCGATCGGGTGATTGCGGGTGACGGGCGCTATTCCGCACTCCGAGAGACGCTCGTCGGTAAGCCCGTGCCCCGCCACCGGGGAATCGCCAACTTTCGCGCCCTCGTCGAGGATGGCCAGGCGATCGCCCTCGAAGACATGGAACAGTGGTTCAATGGCCCCCGCCGGTTGATTGCGTTTCGAATGCCCGATGCGCGTATCTATGTCAGTGGGAACCTGCCCATCGTTCCCGGACAACCTGTGCCGGAAGTCTATCGAGATCCGACCTTCTTGCGACACGCCTACACGGATGGGTACGAACAGCCGGATCCTCGCCTAGACGCCCTCGCGGAGGTCTTCGCCCGACATGCGGCCCAGATGCATTGGGCACGAGCTCAGGAGGTTCCCCTGCACTTCCGCGCCCTTGGCGGTCGGGTGTTATTCATCGGCGACGCAGCCCACGGTATGTGTCCTACCCTTGGGCAGGGGGCGACCCAGGCCCTGGAAGATGCCGCTGTGTTGCTCCGGTTGTTTCAACAGCAAGCCCCCGAGACAGCGGATTCGGTTGCGGCCTTCGGTGAGGCCTACGAGCGGCTTCGCCGGGAACGTGTCGAGTTCGTACAGCGTTTCTCCTGGGACGCAAGCGATGCCCTCGTCTTCGGCGCCGACCCCGTGGCCGCGAACCGAGCCAAGGCGGGACCTGACTACCGTACCCAGTGGCAACGCCTCTACACCGACATCCCGATGCCGTCCAACCGGATCGACACGCGGCCTCGATCAACCCTGGAGGCTCCTTGATGCAACGCGCCCATGAACGCGATTTCGTTGGCTACGGCCCGAATCCCCCGGACCCACGCTGGCCGGACAAGGCTCGGGTGGCGGTCAATTTTGTGGTGAATTATGAGGAGGGTTCTGAGTATTCGGTACCGGACGGTGACGGCCGTTCCGAGGCGACGCTGACCGATACGGGTGCCTCGGATATGGGGGTCGGCGGGCGGGATTTGGCCGCCGAGTCGATGTTCGAATACGGGAGCCGGGTCGGTTTTTGGCGTCTGCATCGAGCGTTCGTGGAACGCGGTATCCCCTTGACCGTGAGCGCCTCGGCCCTGGCCTTGGAACGTAATCCACAGGCGGCTGCGGCGATTGTCGAGGCCGGGCACGACGTGCTCTGTCATGGCTGGCGTTGGGTAAACCAGTTCCAGCTCAGTGAGACTGAGGAACGTGACCACATCCAACGGGCCGTGACAAGTTTGACCCGCAGCCTTGGCCGACGGCCGACCGGCTGGTACTGCCGGTATGGTCCAAGCCTGAACACGCGTCGCCTACTGGTCGAGGAAGGGGGATTCCATTACGACAGCAATTCGTACGCCGATGAGCTCCCGTACTGGGAATGGGTCAGTGACCGGCCTCATCTCATCGTGCCGCACACCTTCGCAAACAACGACAACAAGTTTGCCCGGGGGTGGTTCGCCCAAGCCGATGACTTCTACACTTGGATGCGTGATGCCTTCGATGTCCTGTGGGCGGAAGGGGCGGAACACCCGCGCTTGATGTCGATCAGCCTCCATCTGCGGGTTAGCGGGCACCCCGCCCGTTTTGCGGGCGTCGCTCGACTCTTGGACTATATCCAGAACCAACCGCAGGTCTGGTTGTGCACCCGCGAGCAGGTAGCCGACCATTGGTATCGCGCCTTCCCGCCACCCAGGGCCTAATGCCCGGAGGCTATCCACCATGACGCGCAACACCGAAGAACCGCGCACCGTCGAGCTTACATGTTGGGCCCCGACACCGGAGAATTTCGCCGCATTTGGCGAGTTGATCCAGCCCGCGCCCCATGGCAAGGAATTCGGGCCCGATGAGGCTCAACTCGATCTCAGCCAAGGTCAACCCCGGCTGTACATCATGCGATCGCCCTTTCACGGCCTGTCGTTTACCCGCATCACCCGCCATCAGCGGGTCACGCAATGCCTCGGGGCCCGGCAAGAACGCGATTGGTACATCGCCGTCGCCCCCCCGGACCCCGGCCGGAGCATGCCGCTTCTCGAGACGATTGTCGCCTTCCACATCCCGCCAGAGACCGCCATCAAGCTCCATCGCGGGAGTTGGCACGCCGGGCCGTTCTTCCGCTGGGATTTCATCGATTTCTATAACCTCGAATTGGTCGATACCAATCAAATCGACAGTGACCACGCCGAGCTCGATGCGGGGCTTGGCGTGCGTCTCGTCTTCGCATGGGATGAGCACGGTCAAGTCATCCCTGATGTCTCGTGAAACCCGCCAACCACAGGAGCATTAATGATGCGAGCATTCCTCCAAACCAGGCGACTTGCCATCGGTGGCACCCCCCCGATACCCGGCGCGACATTCATGGCCGGTCTCTTGTTCGTTGCGGGCTCGGCCGTTGGATCCGATGAGCTCACCGAGGTCACGCTGGGCACCAGTTGGTATGCCCAGGCCGAGCACGGTGGCTTTTATCAGGCCAAGGCAACGGGTCTGTATGAGGACTACGGGCTGGATGTCACCATCAAGATGGGTGGACCGCAGGTGAACGGCCTCCAGCTCCTTGTCGCCCGCAACGTTGACTTTGCCATGGGCTACGGCGTCCGAAACATCAATGCCGTGAACGAAGGTCTGCCGGTGGTGACCGTGGCTTCCAGCTTCCAGAAGGACCCCCAAGTCCTGATCAGCCATCCCCAAGTGGATGAATTCGAGGACATCAAGGGGCGCGATGTGTTGATCTCCACATCCGCCCGACAGACCTATTGGCCTTGGCTCAAGGCGGAATACGGTTTCACCGACGCGATGGCCAAGCCCTACACCTTTAACATGGCGCCCTTCCTCAACAACCAAGAGATCGTGCAGCAGGGCTATGTCAGCTCGGAGCCCTTCGCGATCCAGCAGGGTGGTGTGGATCCGAATGTGTTTCTGCTCGCCAATTACGGCTACCCGAACTATTCCGCAACGATCGAGACCCGTCGCTCCATGGTCGAGGATCACCCCGAGGTGGTCGAGAAGTTCGTTCAGGCCTCGATGGAGGGTTGGAAGGGGTATTTCGAGAACCCGGAGCCGGGGAATCGCCTCATCCAGGAGGACAACCCCGAGATGAGTGATGAACAGATCGCCTACGGCATCCAACAGATGCAGGAGTATGGGATGGTCATGGGCGGTGAAGCGGCCGAGAGCGGCATCGGTGCGATGACCCACGCCCGGTGGGAGGAGATCTTCGATTTCATGGCGAATGCCGATCTGGTTCCCGACGACCTCGATTATCAAACGAGCTACACCCTCCAGTTCTTGCCGGATCCTCCGGTGATGCCTGACAGCTGAGCGAATCCATGAACAACGCCCGGGGGCGAGCCATGCCCCGCGGGCGACCCCGAGTGAACCGATGCGCAATGTCCTTTATCGAGCGGCCCTCATCGATCCCATCGCCCCGGATCGCCTGCACTGCCTACCCGATGCCGGCCTGCAGGTTCGCGACGGCCGGATCACGGCGGTGGGCCCGATCGAGCAATTCCAGGCGGATTCGAGTAGCCAGATCCAAGAGCTCGATGGGGTTCTGATCCCCGGTTTTGTCGATGTCCACATCCATTGGGTCCAGCATCACATCCGCGGCCGCTTCCAGGCGGATCTCCTCGAGTGGCTGCAGGAACACATCTGGCCGGAAGAGGCGCGGTTCGCTGACCCGGGTTTCGCCCGCGAGCACGCCCAACGCTTCTTCCGGGATGTGGTCCGTGCTGGAACGACCCAGGGCATGGCCTACTCGAGCCCTCATGCGGAGGCCTTGCACATCGCCCAGGAGGCGGCGCTCGGCGATTGGGTCCTAGGCAATGTGATCATGACTGCCCGGGCGCCCGACGAACTCCGTGCCGCCAGTCTCCAGACGCCAGAGGCAACCGAGTCCCTGCTCGACGCCTTGGGACCGGCGCGCTATGCCATCACACCCCGTTTTGCACTGAACTGCGATGTCGCGCTCATGGCCGGGCTGGGGCGCTTGGCGGGGCGCCGCCAGGCCCGGGTCCAGACCCATCTCGCCGAATCGACCCACGAGATCGCGGCCATCCGCGAGGCCTTCCCCGACGCCCAGGACTATACGGATGTCTATGACCGGGCGGGATTGCTGACGCCCCGAACCGTCCTCGGTCACTGCATCCACCTCAGCGATAACGAGTTGGCCAGGCTCGGTGCGCGCGGCAGCTGGATTGCCCACTGCCCGAGTAGCAATGAGGCGCTCGATAGCGGACGCATGGATCTCGACCGGATCCGGGCCCACGGCATCCCCTACGCCTTGGCCTCGGATGTGGGTGCCGGTCCCAGCCACAGCATGCTCCATGTGATGCAACGTTTCCTGACCCAGCACCGCACCGCCGGGGAACACGTTACGGCAGGCGAGGCGCTGTACCGGGCTACCCTCGCCGGGGCACAGGCCCTGGGCCGAGGGCAGGAGGCGGGCCGACTGACGCCCGGCCGGCGTGCCGATTTCGTCGTGCTGCCCCATCCGGGCGGATCTCCGGACCCGGAAGGCTGGATCGCGGAGTGGACGGCCGGGGAGCCGGCGACCCTGGAACAGCGACCCCTCGGTACCTGGGTCGCGGGCGAATCAATCGGGGATGCCGACGCGGGAATCGACTGAATTGGGGCACCCCCCGCACGCCCGCTATTCAGCCGATTCCGTCGGTGGTGGACGATCTGTGGCGCGTGGTGCGTTGGGGACACCGACGAATCCGCTCAAAGGGCGCCTTGATGCGTCATCCGGGCGGGGTTGCGCCCCGCTGCTGAGCGATGGGCCCATAGACCATGACCTGCCGATGGGCCTCAAAGTTGAACACCGTGTTCTTATACGAGAGGCATAGATCCAGGTCGCATCGGGCAACGGCGAGTTCATCGTCGCTCGTCAGGCACTGGGATGCGATCTCACCGGAGGGACCGATGATGGCGCTGCCTCCGATGAGCTCGGTCTCCTCTTCCAGCCCGGCCTTGGCGACGCCCACCACCCAACACCCGTTCTGGTAGGCACCGGCCTGCATGACGAGATGGTTGTGGAACCACGACAGGGGGTCGTGTTCCGGCGCGGGTGGATTGTGCACCGGGGTGTTGTAGCCGATGAGGATGAGCTCGGCCCCACCGAGTCCGAGCAGCCGATAGGTCTCCGGCCAGCGTCGGTCGTTGCACAGGGCCATCCCGACGATCCCGCCGAAGGCGCGCCACACGGGGAATCGGTCGCCCGGCTCGAAGTAGCGCTTCTCCAGGTGCTGGAAGCGTCGCCAGGGCTCATATTGACGATGCCCCGGGAGATGGACCTTGTGATACTTGCCGACGATATGGCCCGCCGTGTCCACAAGGATGGAGGCATTGAAACGCCGCACCCGCCCCTCGGCGTCCCGGGTGAGCTCCGCATAACCGAGATAGAACCCGACACCCAATTGGGCGGCGGCCTGGAACAGGGGACGGGTGGCGGGGCTCGGCATCTCCGTCTCGAAGAAGGTGTGGAGTTCGTTTTCGTCCGGGAAGTACCAGCGGGGAAAGAACGTGGTCAGGGCCAGTTCCGGGAACACGACCAGATCACACCCGAGGCGCTTGGCCTGATGGAGCTGTTCCACGAGTCGCTCGACGACTTGGGCCCGGGTGTGGTGGCGTTGGATCGGCCCCAATTGGGCCGCGCCGACGGTGACGATGCGTGACACGCTAATCCTCCTCGAGGCTGAGATCCCGGAGCAGGTTGACGAGGACGTCCGCGCCGGCAGCCAGGTCGTCGGGGGCGGTATATTCCGCCGGATTATGGCTGATGCCATCGCGGCTGGGAACGAAGACCATGGCACTCGGGCACTCCGCTGCGATCATCTGGGCATCATGGCCTGCCCCGCTCGGCAGGCGTTGCACCGAGTGGCCTAGCCCCTGTGCGGTGCCTTCCACCCGCTCCACGAGCCCGGGGTCGAAGGGGACGGGGGCAAATCGCGCGAGCCGGCGGGTGCTGACACGGACGCCCTCCGCCTCAGCGAGGCGATTGATGAGGGCGTGGAGTTGGGACTCCGCGCGTTCGAGGATTGCATCATCCGTATGACGCAGATCGAAGGTCAGTCGGGCCTCCCGCGGGATGACGTTAACGAGATTGGGTTCGAGTTGGACGTGGCCGACGGTCCCCAGGAGACCGGGGAATTCCACGGTCAAGGCCCGGGTTCGGGCGACCAGCTCGCCGGCGACGCGCCCCGGGTCCCGGCGCAAGGCCATGGGCGTGGTCCCGGCATGGTTCGGGGTCCCCTGAAGGGTGAGCTCGGTCCAGGCGATGCCCTGGACGCCCGTGACGGCGCCGATGGTGAGGCCGGCCTGCTCGAGGACCGGTCCCTGTTCGACGTGGAGCTCCAGGAACGCCCGCGGGCGATCGGACGGGGCGCGGTCCGCGCCGATTGGTTCCGCACCCGCATACCCGATGCGGTCCAGGGCCTCGCCCACGGTGCTGCCGTCGATCCCGACGGTCCTTCGAGCCGCCTCCAGGTCCATCTGGCCCTGGTAGACGGCGCTGCCCATCATGTCGGGCTGGAACCGGGCCCCCTCCTCGTTGCTGAAGGCGCCCACCACGATTGGATGGCGCGGCCGGTGGCCCACCGCCTGCAGGGTCTCGATGGCCTCCAAGCCCCCGAGAACCCCCAGGCTTCCGTCATAGCGCCCGCCATCGGTGACGCTATCGATGTGAGAGCCGGTCATGATCGGGGGGCCGTCGCAGCCGGGGGGAGCCCAGCGACCGAAGAGATTGCCGATGCGGTCGATCCGTACCTCCAGTCCGGCCTCACGGAGCCAGCCCTGGAGGTGGTCGCGGGCCTGTCGGTCCGCCTCTGTGAAGGCGAGGCGGTCGACGCCACCACTCGGGAGGCCGCCGATCTCGGCCAGAGCGGCGAGGCGGCTCAGGAGACGTTCACGATTGATATGAAGGGTCATGATGATGATTCAGGGTCGATTCGAGAATGGCGTACGGCCTCGGGGGAGCGTCCGACGAGGCGCTGATAGACGACCGGATCCGTTGCCCCTTCGGTGCCGATCAGCAAGACGCGGCTGCCAGGACCCAGGGCCAGGCGATCCCGGGCCCTCGGATCGCCGGCTAGGGCCACCAGGGCCCCGACCCCGGCACCGGCGCATTCGCCCCCCACGATGGGGGTGTCGCCACCGACGCCTTCGGCCAGCATCCGCATCCCCTGCACCGCGGCGGCATCGTCGAGGCGTAGGCTCGCCTCGGCGCCGACCTCGAGGATGGACCAGGCCAGGGGGGACACCCGGCCACAGGCGAGTCCCGCCATGACCGTCTCCAGATCCCCCGCCGCAGGCCGGGGCGAGCCGTGGTCGAGGCTTTGGTAGAAGCAGTCCGCGCGCTTGGGTTCGACCAGGATGCAGCGGGGGCGATCGCCCCCCCAGTGTGCCCAGAAGTCCCCACAGACGGCCGCTGCCAGGGCCCCGACGCCGGCCTGAACCAGCACATGGGTGGGGGGTTGGTCGGCGGGTGTGGGGCGCTCGGCGAGCTGATCCCGGTACTCGGCCACCATCAGCGTATAGCCCGCCATCACATCCCGCGGGACCGCCTGATGCTCGGCGAAGGCGGTATCGGGGACCAGGAACCAGCCGTTGGCCTCGGCGGCGGCCACCGCGGCCTCCACCGAGGCGTCGTAATGCGCCCCCTCGCGCCGCACCTCGGCCCCGTAGGCGGCAATGGCGGCCTCCCGATCCGGGCTCACCTGGGCGTGCAGGTAAACGACGCAGTGGCACCCCAGCAATTGGGCCCCCCAGGCGACAGAGCGCCCGTGGTTGCCGTCGGTGGCACAGACCACGGTGAGCTCTGCGGCGATCGCCCGCCACCGGCCGTCGAGCAGGTCCTGGGGCGGGGGTTCCTGGCCATACCGCTCGGCCACCTGGTGGGCCAGGATCCGGGCGACGGCGTAGGCCCCCCCGAGGGCCTTGAAACTTTGCAGGGCAAAACGTTCCCCCTCGTCTTTGTAATCGACCCGGGCGATCCCGCAGGCGTGGGCCAGGCCCGGGAGATCGCGCAGTGGGGTCGGGGCGTAACCCGGCCAGTTGCGGATGGTCCGCTGCGCCGTCGCGCAGGCCGCCGGGTCCAGTACCGAACGGCGTTCGGGACCGAAGGCGGCTGCCCGATCGGCAGCGGGGTTGATAAGGATGTCGACAGGGGCATTGCGGCGATCCGACATGGGCGGGCGTGGGCTAAGCCGATTGTGTTGTGGGGACGATGGGGCCAACCGGGCTCGGAGCCGGCGATCGGTACTGGGCCGGGGCCTAGCTGGCCGGTGGCTGGTGGCCTTTCGCGGCGACGGCATCGATCGGGTACGACGCCGGATCGACGTTCGCTTCCCGAGGCAGGAATCGACCGCCGCCGACCCCCCCAACGTAGGCACCGTCGCGAACCATGACCTCGCCCCGGCGGGTGACGAGGCGTGGCCGCCCTTGGAGGGCCCATCCTTCATAGGCGCTGTAATCCACCTGCATGGCGTGGGTCGCCACCGATACTGTGTGGTGCACCGTTGGATCGTACAGGGTCAGATCCGCATCGGATCCGACCCCGATACGCCCCTTCTGGGGGTAGATGCCGAACAGCCGTGCCGGGGCCGTGCTGGTCAGCTCGACCAGCCGGGGCCAGCTCAGGCGGCCGCCCTGGATCCCGAAGGTGTGGAGGAGATCCAGCCGGTGTTCCAGGCTGGGGGCCCCGCTCGGGATGGCCGTAAAATCCGCCCGTCCGTGATCCTTTTGGCCCTCGAAGTCGAAGGGGGCGTGATCGGTCGCCACGGTCGCCAAGCGCCCGTCGGTCACGCCGGCCCACAGCGCCTCCCGATCGGCCGACCCCCGCAAGGGGGGCGACATGACCCATTTCGCCGCCTCGAACGCATCCCGATCCGCCCAGGCGGCATCGAGCATCAGGTGATTAACCAGGGCCTCGCCATAGATCGGCGCGCCGTGGCGCTGATAGGCCTCGAGCACCTGCAACCCCAGGGCCGAACTCAGGTGAACGACATAGCCAACCGCCCCTTGGAGTTTGGCCGCCGTGGCGAAGCGGGCGATGCCCTCGGCCTCCACCTCGGCCGGGCGACTGGCGCTGTGCCAACGGGGCGAGGTCTTCCCCTCGGCCAGCAGGCGTTGTTGCAGCCGTTCGATTAGGAGCGGATCCTCGCAGTGGGCTGCGCTGATCACACCGAGCTCGCGGGCCAAGCCGAGGGCATCCCAGAGTTCGTCGCCCTCCAGGGCGAGCACATGGCGGTAAGCCAGGTAGAGCTTGAAGGAGGCCACCCCCTTGGCGACGATGGCGCGCAACTCGTCCTGGGCGGCGGCATCCATCCGGGAGACGGTCATGTGCAGGCTCCAATCGCAGCTGCACCGCCCCTCGGCCAGCCCCATCCAGGTCTCGAAGGCGACCGCCGGACGCTCCTGGCGGGTCGGACCGCACATGTCGAACAGCGTCGTCGTGCCCCCGAGCAGGGCCGCCCGGCTCGCCGAGGCGTAGTCGTCCTTGGCGGCCATGCCCATCACGGGCAGATAGACGTGGACGTGGGGGTCCACCAGTCCGGGTAGCAGGTAGCAGCCTCGGGCGTCGACGATCTCGGCCTCGGGGGGTGCCTCGAGGTCTCGGCCCATCGCGGTGATGGTTTCCCCCGTGCAGAGGACGTCGGCGCGCTGGATCCCGTCGGCATTGATGCATTCGGCGTCGCGAAATAGGATGCTCATGAGTGACCCACAAAACAGCAATAGCCGGGACGAAAAACATGTCGAAGATCGTGCTGAAACGCGCTGCTTTGGTGCGCCTCGCCCCGAACGAGACCGTGGCGGCCAACCACAGCCTTGTCGTCCGGGATGGACGGATCGAGGCGGTCGCGCCGGATGCCGCCCTGGCAGGCACCGAAGCGGATACCGTCATCGATGTTGAGGGACGGTTGGTCCTTCCCGGTTGGGTCAATGCCCACAATCACTTCTACAGCGCGCTGGCCTGCGGCCTGGCCCCGATCGCACCCCCCACGGGATTCCGAGACGTCCTGGAGAACCTGTGGTGGCGGTTGGACCGTTGTTTGGATCGGGAGGGCGTCTACCTGAGCGCCCTGGCCGGGAGTCTGGCAGCGATTCGCGCCGGTTGCACGACCCTCATCGACCACCATTCCAGTCCGGCGGCGATCGCCGGCTCGCTGGACGCCATCGGCGAGGCCGTGACCACCTGTGGACTGCGGGCCTGCCTGGCCTATGAGGTCTCGGATCGGGACGGCCCGGAGGCCGCTGCCGCCGCCCGGGCCGAGAACCGGCGCTTCGCCGCCCGCGTCGCGGCGGATCCCACGGGTCCCTTGCGCGCCCGCTACGGACTGCATGCCGCCTTCACCCTGGGTCCCGAGACCCTCACCGCTGTTGGCCAGGATTTGGCCGCGACCGGAGGCGCGACGCATGTCCACCTGGCCGAAGGGGCGGAGGACCCCCAGCAGTGTCGCGCCGCCTACGGGGCTCGGCCAAGCGATCGCCTTCGGGGCACCGGGGCCCTCCCCCCGGGCTCGCTTGCCGTCCACGGGGTGCACTTGGACCCCGATGAGCCGGCCCGCCTTGCCGAGGCCGGCGTCTGGCTGGCATACAATCCCCAATCCAATCTCAATAACGCCGTGGGTGTCCCGGATCTCGAGGCCCTCGAAGCCGCGGGGGTCCCGCTCGTCCTCGGTACCGACGGGATGACCCAGAACCTCCTGCAGGAGGCGCGCGTCGGGGTCTGGGGGCAACGGGGCCGCAGCGGGGATCCCCGCGCCGGGTTCACGCCGGTCCTCGATGCCCTCCTCCAGGGCAACCCCCGCCTGGCCGCGAGCCTCTGGGGGGACGCCGGACCGACCCTGGCCGAAGGCGCCCCGGCGGACCTGGCGGTGTACGACTACCGCCCTGCGACGCCGCTGACCCCCGAGAGTCTGAGGGGCCACCTGCTCTTTGGGGTCCACGAGGCCCCGGTCCTCACCACCCTCGCCCATGGCGCCATCCTGATGCGTGACCGCCAGGTTACCGTCGTCGACGAGCCCACCGTCCTGGCCCGCTGCCGCGACTACGCCGACGCGCTCTGGGCCCGGTTTCGCTCGGGGCCGTGAGCCCCATCCGTCACTCCGCGTCCGCGGCGGGCGTACCCGGGGATGACGAGGCGTTCCGGCGCTGCCCCCGAGTGCTCCGGGCCGGGGGCGGGAGGATATCCGGCTCCCGCAGGGGGAGCCGATCGCGGCGGATCCCGTCCCAGGCCGTGCGGGCGTTGGCCACGGCGGCGGCGGTGGGCACTAGCCCGATCTCGCCCACCCCTTTTGCCCCGTAGGGGCCATGTTCGGCGGGCACCTCGACGCCGCGGACGACGACCTCGGGCATCTGACTGGCGGGGATGAGGCCGAGCCGTCGCACTCGGGTATGCGGGAGCTCGCCGGCCTCGAGGGGCAGTTCCTCGGAGATGGCGTAGCCGAGTCCCATGTGCACGGCCCCCTCGATCTGCCCCTCGAAGAGCGTCGGGTTCATGATACGTCCCGCGTCGTTGGCGGAGACCACGCGCGCGAGCCGTCCCTCGGCATCCAGTTCGACGAGCTGGGTGGCAAACCCATATGAAAAATGGGTGATATGGTCGCCCTGGGCGTTTACCGCGCCGGGTTTAGCGGTCCAATCGCAGGTCCACTCTCCGGTATAGGCCCGACCCACGAGGGCCGCCAGGCCCTCCGCCTCCCGTTCAGCGTTGAAGGACTGACAGGCGGCCAGGACGGCGTTGCCTACCAGGGCCGTGCCCCGGGACGACGTGGTCATCCCGCACAGGGCCTGCTCCTCGGTATCCACGGTGACCTCGACCCACTCCGGGGGCAGGCCGGTGGCCTCGCAGAAGACCTGCACGGCCATGTTGTGAACCCCTTGACCCATCTCCGTCCAGCCGTGGGCAATGCGCAGGCGCTCCGGCCCCAGGACGTGGAGTCGGGCCCGGCCGATGTCGGCCATGCCGTTGCCAACCCCGGTATTCTTGATCGCACAGGCGAGCCCGGCATAGGCGGCGCGGTCGTAGTCCGGCTTGACCGCCCGCAGGGTCTCCCGGAGCCCGGTGTCCGGCCCGAGCCGCTGTCCTGTGGCGGTCAGTGACCCGGCGTCCAGGGCGTTGTCGTAGCGGAATTGCCAACGGTCGAAGCCCCCTTGCCGACAGAGTTCGTCCAGGCAGGCCTCGAGGGCGAAGGTCACCTGATTGACCCCGAACCCCCGCATGGCCCCGGCGGGGATATTATTCGTGTAGACGCACCACCCCGCCACGTCCACATGGGGCACGTGGTAGGCCCCGGTGGCGTGGCCCACCGCGCGTTCCACGACCTTCATGCCCACCGAGGCATAGGCGCCAGTATCGGCCCAGAGCTCCGCCTGAACGGCTGTGAGCTGGCCCGCCGCGTCGCAGCCCACCGCATAATCCATGATGAAGGGATGGCGTTTGGGATGCATGCGCAGGGACTCGGCCCGGGACAGGGCAAGCTTGACCGGGGCCCCCAAGCGATAAGCGGCGAGGGCGGCATGGCCTTGGACCGTCAGGTCCTCCTTGCCGCCGAAACCGCCCCCGGACTGGAGTTGCACGACCCGGATCGCCGTCTCGGGGAGGGCGAGCAACCGGGCCAGCGCCTTGCGGTCCTCATAAACGCCTTGGCCCTGGGAATAGACTCGCAACACGGGGCCATCCGCGGGTTCCCCCTCATCGCTGGGCTCGGCCACGCAGGTCTCGAGTTCGAGGAAGGCGTGTTCGATGCGCGGGGTTTCGTAGCGCCCCCGGGCAACGTAGGCGGAGTCGGCGAGCGCGCCGGTCGCATCCCCCCGGTTGACCCGACTGGTGCTCAGGCAGTTGCCGCCCGGGTGGACGGCCGGGGCGTCCGGCTCGAGGGCGGCGAAGACATCGGTCACCGGGGGCTCGACGGCGTAGTCCACGTGAATCCGCTCGACGGCCGCCCGAGCGGCGGCCTCGGTATCGGCGACCACGACCGCGAGGACATCCCCGATATAGCGGGTTGTCTCCCCCACGGCGATCATGACGGGCCAATCGGTCCGGATGAGTCCGGTGAGGCGCTCGCCCGGGATATCCTCGGCGGTCAGGATGGCTTGCACCCCCAAGACGCGGCGGGCCTCCCGGGTATCCAGGCCGCGGATGCGGGCCCGGGGGTGATCCGAGAACTTGAGGGCTGCCCGGCGTAGCCCGGTCGGGTTCAGGTCCCCGACGAAGGCCCGGTCGCCGAGCACCGCCTCCGCCCCGGTGTATTTCGCGAGGCGTTCCCCGACGCCGCCACGGGGCCGCGTCGACGGTTCCTCGGCGGCGGCGCGGAGGGCGGGCGGTAAGGTGGCCGTCACCGCCTCCGGCGGGGCCGCCGGCGGAGGGAATTCCCCGCGCCAGGCGCGGGCCGCCGCCTCGATGGAGTCGGCGATCTTGACGTAGCCGGTACAACGGCAAAGATGGCTATCCAGGCTCTCGAGGATGCGTTTGCGGCTCGGGGCCGGATCCGACTCCAGCAAGGCGTAGGCATCGAGCACGATGCCTGGCAGGCAAAATCCGCACTGCACCCCGCCCTCCTGGACGAAGGACCGGGCCAGGATCCCGCGCGGTTCCCCGGGCAGACCTTCCAGGGTCGTGACCGTCTTGCCCTCCACCTTGCGCATCTTGATGGCGCAGCCATAGCTCGGTTTGTCGTTGATCAGGACCTTGCAACAGCCGCAGGCGGCCTCGGTATCGCAGCCCCGCTTCGGGCTGGTCAGGCCGAGGTCCTCCCGGAGGTAGTCGAGGAGGCGGCGGTCCGGATCGCCGGTGTAGTCGAGGGATTGGTGATTGATCGTCACATGCATTGCGAGGGGGCCTCCGGCCAAGGTGGCGACGGGTTCGCGGAGTCGAGGGATCGGGCCTCCGCCGCGGCGCGGATCAGCGCCCGTCCGTGTCCGGCGGGATCCTGTTGCAAGCCGTCCCACAGGGCCTGGAGTAGGTACAGGGGCTGCAGGTCTTCGATGTATCCCTCGGCGAGTGTTCCCCGGGCCTCAGGCGTCTCCCAGAGGTCCCCGTTCGGGCCGAGGCGCAGACGCACCCGGGGGCTCGTGTAGCTGAGGCGGCCCGCCGCATCCGGCCCCTCGAGCCAATAGTCCTCCCCGCCGAAGCGTCCGCGCAAGCAATGCGGCGTCTCGAGGAGGCAGCCATCGGCCGGGGCCCGGGCGGCGAATCGGTCGGCGGAGAGGTAGAAGTGGGGCTTCACCCCCGCCGGGTGCCCCATCCGGGGGCAATGGGTCTCGCAGTGGCCGCAGGCATTGCAGAAATCATCCAGCACGGCGATCTGTTGCTTTTGCGTGAGTTGCCAGGGTTCGCCGGTGGCGACCGGGGTCCACCCGCCGGCCTGCCAGCGCAGCCCCATCTGCTTGGGCGACCGAGCGCCCGGGGTGAGATGGAATAGGGCGCCGTTGGGGCAGAGCTGCTCGCAAATATGGCAGGACAGGCAATCGAGGCAACCGAGAGGGGTCGCCGTCTTCTTGGGGGCCCGCTGCTGATCGGCGGCATAGCGTGGGCTACCCAGGACGGCTGTCAGGTTTGCCCGGTGGATTCGAGCGGTGGCGGGCTCGGCCGGATCGCCGGCCTCGAGTTCGCCACTGCGCCGGACAAAGCCATCGAGGGTCGTGGTGTCGTGCAGGCGCATGGCCGTGCGCAACTGATCGATATAGCCGCGCAGACGGGCATAGCTGCCTCGTCCCAGGAGATCCGTGCAGGCGGTGACGGGGCTGAGCCCGGCAGCCACCGTCGCGGCGGCGTTGTGGCGATCAATGCCCGCACAAAATGAGACCGGGAAGTCCCAGCCGATCTGCTCCCGAAACTCGGCGGCGGCCTGCAGGGCGAGGGCGTGTAGCGGGCGTCCGGATAGGTACATCTGCGGCTCGGGCAGACGGCCCCGATGGTTATCGACGACGAGGGTGTTGCTGAACTTCACCGCGAACCGACGTCCCTGGGCTCGCGCCGCGGCACGCAGGCGTTCCGCCAGAGCAACCGCCTCGGCCAGCTCCAAATCCCCCGTAAAAGCGGCCGGATCGAGTCGGATGTCCTCATAGCCGAGGCGCTCGTAAAGGATCGCCCGGGTGCGCGCGTAGCCGATGAGGGTCGGGTTGAGTTTGATCGTCACGTCCAACCCGTGATCTTCGAGGAGGTGCCGCGCCATCCGTTCGATCTCGTCCTTGGGGCAACCGTGGAAGGTGGATAGGGTGACGGAACGTCCGATGTGCGGATCCACGGCGAGCTGGCGAAACCGTCGATAGGCGGGCGGCAGGTCCTCGAGCAGGGCATCGATGGTATTTGAGGCATCCCGCATCCCGTTCAGCCAGGCCTGGACGGTCGGCGAGGTCAGTCCTGCCCAGTCGTAACCCACGGAGAGATCGAAACAGGCCGCGTAGAAGTCCGACCCGGGGGGTGGGCCGAGCAGGCCTTCGGCTTCGATGACATGTAGCAGCACCCAGGCGGTGACGTATTCCCGCAGGGAGTCCTGAAGCGA
The DNA here is from genome assembly GCA_964346755.1 of uncultured Ectothiorhodospiraceae bacterium. GTDB lineage: Bacteria > Pseudomonadota > Gammaproteobacteria > CAYFWJ01 > CAYFWJ01 > CAYFWJ01. Next base: position 11,896 of record CAYFWJ010000005.1, on the reverse strand, counting down.
GAGCTCCTGCGACCACTCGACGTTGTAGGCCAGGTTCGGCGCATCGATACAGGGACGCGGGATGTCGAGGTCGTCTCGGACCTGCACGGTCTTGAGCTCCAGCATCCGGCCGCCGGCGACGAAGGCCTGGACCAGATTCTGGGCCATTTGCGTATGGGGGCCCGCCGCCGCCCCGAAGGGTGTCGCGATCCGTCGGCCGCCCCAGTCCAGGGAGAGATCCAGGTCGGTCTCACCGCGATAGACGTGTTGCCCCGATAGGCCGAACACGCCTCCCTCGGCGGCGTGTTCCCGGAGCATGGCCGGGAGTAGGGCGTTCAAGGATGCGCCTTGCATCATCGCGCCTCCCGGCTGACCTTGGATGCCCCGCGCTCCGTCATGAACCGGCCGAGGGCATGGATTCGACTTCCCGCGGGGCGACCCCGGGCTCCGGCGTTGCCTCTGCTGGGGCCGTGCGCCCGGCCACCGGCAAGGCCTCGTCGGCCAACTCGGCGGGCAAGACGAGATTCAGGACGATCGCAATCAGGGCCGCGGGGAGGATCCCCGAGGTGGCCAGGACCTTGAGGGTTTCCGGCAGATACTGCAAGGCCTCGGGTTCCAGCTGCAATCCCAGCCCCAGCGATAGGGCAACGGCGAAGATCACCATGTTGCGCCGGTTCCAGGTGACCTGACTCAGCATGGCTACCCCCGCGGCGACGACCATCCCGAACATGACGATAACGCCCCCACCGAGGACCTCGATCGGTACCGTCGAGACCACCGCACCCACCTTGGGCACCAATCCCGCGGCGATGAGGAACAAGGCCCCGAAGGTGACCACATGGCGGCTCATGACCCCGGTCATGGCGATCAGCCCCACGTTCTGGCTGAACGAGGTGTTGGGTAGGGCCCCGAAAAACCCGGAGGCGGCCGTCCCCAGGCCGTCCGCATAGGTTGCCCCCGCGATCTCTCGATCCGTGGCCTCGCGGCCGGCCCCGCCCTTGGTGACCCCCGAGACATCCCCCACGGTCTCGACGGCGGAGACGAAGGACATCAGGCAGAAACCGATGATGGCGGCGGCGCTGAATTCGATGCCATATTTCATGGGCTCCGGGGCGGCGAACCAGGCGGCCGTCCCGACATTGCTAAAGCTCACCATGCCGAGGGGCATGGCCACCAGGTAGCCGGCGATGAGGCCGAGCAGGACCGCGGAGATGGAGAGCATCCCACGGGTAAAGAATTTGAGCCCGAGGGTCACCAGGATCACGACGCCGGCCACGAACCAATTGGTCAGGCTCCCGTACTCGGGGGTGTCCGCCGCCGGCACGCCACCGGCGGCATACTGGATGCCGACCTTGACGAGGGCCAAACCGATCATGGTGACCACGAGACCGGTGACCAGCGGGGGGAGGGCAAAACGGATGCGACCGATGACCGTACCCAGGGCCGCGTGGAAAAGCCCGCCGACGATCACGCCCCCGAACAGTGCCGGCAGGGCGGCCACCCCTTGGCCCGAGACCAGGGGGATCATAATGGGAAGGAAGGCGAAACTGGTGCCCTGCACGATGGGTAGCCGTGCCCCGGCCGGCCCGAGGCCCAGGGTCTGGATGAGGGTCGCGATGCCCGCGAAGAGCATGGACATCTGGATCATATACAACATGGGTGCGATGTTGTCCGACCCGAACCCCACGCCAGCGGCCCCGGCCACGATAATCGCGGGGGTGACGTTGGAGACGAACATCGCGAGGACATGTTGGATCCCCAACGGGACCGCCTTGTGGATCGGTGGGGTGTAGTTCGGATCGCGGAGCTGCGCCGGCGTCCCGATCGATGCTTCGTTCATGAATCCGTGTGCCCCATTTCGGTGCTGAATGACGCTTTGCATTCGTGGCTGATCCGGCCGCGGCGCCAGCGGAGCCTTAGCCGTGTCTTGCGGACGGAGAACCAGGCTAAGCGATTAAAAACCGCGCGCCAAAGACTTAATGGCCGGACGCCTCGGCGTGCCACCGAAACGGCTCGCCGCCGGGCGGGTGCCAG